>DMFQ01000219.1:0-1071 GCA_003450555.1 Ktedonobacter sp. | reverse complement strand
GATCATGTGTGATGTGTACAGAAACAACCATACTTAACTCGAGATTAGCGAAGCGTTCTCCTGCCGCCTGGGCGGATCCACTCGACCTTTTGTGCGATGGTGGTAGCAAATCGCTCTGTCGGCTCATCGGAGATAGTTCCGTTGGTCAAGGCTTTAGGCAAGATCCCGATGATGTCTGCTTCCTGGGCTGCGAGAGAGAGCATGCGCTTTGCACCAGCGCCAATCAGCAAAGGAGGATAAGGTTTCTGAACAGGTTTTGGAAAACTGTCGAGGTTGCTGATGTGATAATAGCTGCCGCTAAAAGTGAACGGCTTCTCTGCGAAAAGGCCTTTGAGGATGTACAGGGTCTCTTGCAAGCGTGCAACGCGCTGTGCTGGTGGGTCAAAGGGAATGCCGGTTTGTTCATATTCATCTTTCAACCATCCTGCTCCGATACCAAGCTCGAAGCGCCCTCCAGAGAGTAGATCTAGCGTTGCCGCTTCCTTGGCAAGCATAGCTGGATGCCGATAATCGTTGGAAAATACAAGACTGCCGATATGAAGTTCTTTCGTCGCATCAGCAGCCGCCATAATTGCTGGGGTGGGAGCAAGTTGATGGTTGAAGTCTCCTTGTATGAAATGATCGCGAATTAAGAAGGTAGCATAGCCAAGTTGCTCGACCTTTTGAGCCTGCTGCACCCATTGCTCTCGCGAAAGGGAGCTTTCATCAATTACACCAAAACGAAATGCTCGCTGTTTGCTCATCATGTTTATCCTTCCTTTCGTTACGCCTCTTTTTACGTGATTTTTTCTCAACATGAGGTTCTGCTTTTACTATAAAGGATTGTGGCGAGAAAAGCTGTCCGTTTCTTGCTTTCAAAGTTTTTGTACTTTTGGGGGTGTACAGCTTCTAATGAACGTCAAGGTGTAGCCTTGAAGTTTCAGGCGTAGGGTGGTTTGTTTGTCTTGCTTCCTGGTGTTACGTGCCTCTTTTGGCTTTTCTTTGCAGCTCGTAGAGCTTGTTGATAGCTTCGATGGGGGATAGTTCATCAATGGCAATCGACTTGAGTTCCTCGACGAGGGGGTGTTGCTC
>DMFQ01000191.1:1049-5190 GCA_003450555.1 Ktedonobacter sp. | reverse complement strand
CGCAATACTTTTATTGACAAATTCGGATGAAGAGACTACAATTTGAAAAGACTGAAAGGCTTCATGTAATGATTAGGAGGCAGTTTCATGGTCGTTGTACATTCTGACCTTTATCGTCATGAGAACTTCATCCGCAAATCCATCCAGATCCCTTCAACACAGCATAAAGAGCTGAAGGCTCTCGCGGTTGAATTAGAAGCTTCACTAGGAGACGTTGTGGAGACAATTATGGAACTAATGCAGCAAGATAATTATCAACAGTTAAAGACAGCCATCCTCCAGAAACGCGAACAAGCAATCTCCTCTCTCACTTACTCACTCGATGAAGCCTACGACTACCTCGGTTCTCTCCCAGAAACACTCGACGATGCCCGCTTCTTTTTTGATGCCGGTCACGAAGGTATGGTTGCGTAATGTGTAATAAGGTAAATGTGCATGAGTAGTGAGGCGAGGCAATCACAACAGCCCAGCCCCCAACAACAGACGAGACAAAAAGAAACAAATGCGCCCCCATCGCCTCCCCCCAGTCCCAGGCGTGGTGAGATTTGGGATGTGAACTGGTCTCCCGGTCGCGGCGCCGAGCAACAGGGTGTCCGTCCCGCCTTGATCATCCAAAATGATCGCGGCAATGCCTCTCTCTCTTATCCTCTGACTATTGTCGCTTCGATGAGCCGCACTGAGCGCGAACTTCCCCTTCACGTGCGTATCGCACCATCCGAAGAGAACGGCTTGACCGATTTCACCGACGTTAAATGCGAACAGCTCATGACCATTGAAAAAACTCGCCTCATACGTCGCCGTGGCGGCATCACCACCGATGAACTTAGCCGCGTGGATGTGGCTTTAAGGTTGAGTTTGAATTTGTTAGTGTGAAACTGGTGGCTCACTTCCACAATGCATCTTGAAGAGAGGTTCCTGCTAAATCCTTCTTCATACAAATTTTATAGTAGAACTAATGTATCATATTCTGTCAAACTATATTTCAACCTTATTGAAATTATCTATAGGTATGATATTATAAAGCCCATCCACGTATTTCAATGAAGCATCTTCAAGAACAAAAATACGAAAGAAGGCAGTCATGCAACGAAAACACCTATTATTTGCTGTCGCATTGCTGGCCATCCTGTTGTCCACTCTCCTCGTCGTGGTAGCTGGCTCACATGTATCGGCCCACAACACCATATTTATTGAGACGCCAACGGCCACTCCTAATGCCAATCAAATTCTTAATCAAGCCAATCAGGCCACAACTGAAGCTCAGGGTACGCTAAACGTCATCAGTATCATTATAGGATTCTTTTCTCTCATTGTGGGAATATTAGGCATCCTGGCTGGCATATTAACTTCTGTTGGCATCATTCTAATAAACAGGTATCGCAAACAATTGAACGAGGAGCGTCAACAATTGAGTGAGGAGCGAGAGGAAGCAATCAAGAAGAGAACTGACATGGACAATACACTAAAAGCAGTTGTGTATCTTGGCTTAGGTAACCGGCTACACGATCAAGACAAGAAACAAGAAGCGGTAGCAATCTATCGCAAGGTTGGAAGCCTACTACCAGGAGATAGCGAGATTAACTATAGTTTGGGCCGCATCTATAGCGGCTCTGGATATTATGAAGATGCTCTCACAGCATTTAAAGCGGCTCTTTCTGCTAATCCCAATTTTGCTGAGGCCGAAATGGAATTAGGATTAGCCTACCGCCGTCGTGGCGAGGCACAGAAAGGGCCAGATGCAGAAGCATTGCGCAATGTCGACTATGATCAAGCAGTAACCCACCTGAAGCGCGCCACTGATCTGCATCCCAACTATGAAGATGCGCTTGCCGGACTCGGCGCAGCTTACCGGCGGATGGGAGATAAAGAGAGAGACGCGCAGCATGACGCGAAAGCCAGGGAATACTATGAGCAGTCCAGAGATTATTACAAGCAGGCTCAACTTGCTGATCCTTCTTCTTCTTACGCTCTAGGAAATGTGGCCAGCCTCTCCTGGTTTCTAGGCGAGAAGAACGCGGCTAACGGTTACTTTACCCTTGCTGAGGCCGTGGCAAAGGTTCGCATTATGAACGCGGGACGTTCACCAGAAATCTACTGGGATTACTACGATCTGGCACTGGCTCAACTGGTGACAGGCACGGTCACCAAAGATGAAGCCACGAAAGACGAGGCGATAAAAACCTATCATACTGCCATTCAGCTTACTCCTGGTGCAGTACAGCTCAATAGTGTTTTGAACAACCTTTATCTGCTGCAAAAGGCGCGGGACGGCATCGATCGGCTGGGTAAAGTTATCTCTTTATTAGAGGCGGCTAAAGCTAAATGAGGTAGGGTGGGAATTGGCTGAGAAATGGCTCATATGGCTGATCTCAAAACTTCTTATTGGCTGTAGCGGCGTTCCCTCCTTATATGATAGAATCTTGATAGAAACGTTATAAGGTTTTTTGTAATCGGGAGTGTAGGGGTACAATGGATCGTGCCCGCTGGAGAGTAAAATCTCCGTTCGTGATAGCATTCATTGAGCACAGAGTGCGACCCCTATGCATCACCCGGCAGGGTGGTAAATCCGTTATACATCCATGCAATCAGTCGATCAAGTAAAGCAGGAGATACAGTCATGCAGAAGCAGACAGGAACCATACAAGTAAAACGAACATTTCCAGAAATGCTCAAAGGCGGCGTAATTTGTGATGTCGTGAACGCGGAGCAGGCGCGCATCGCGGAAGAGGCTGGGGCATGTGCAGTAATGGCTCTTGAGCGCGTACCAGCCGATATTCGCGCTCATGGTGGCGTTGCGCGTATGAGCGACCCCGAGCTTATCATTCAGATCAAAGAGGCGGTCACCATCCCCGTCATGGCCAAGTGCCGCATTGGGCATTTTGTCGAGGCAGAAATTCTCCAGGCGATTGGTGTGGATTGCATCGACGAGTCAGAAGTATTGACGCCAGCCGATGAACACTTCCATGTCAATAAACACCTCTTCTCCGTCCCATTCGTCTGCGGAGCACGCAACCTGGGCGAAGCGCTGCGGCGCATCGGTGAAGGAGCGGCCATGATGCGTACCAAGGGTGAAGCTGGCTCGGGCAACGTCGTTGAGGCAGTCCGCCATATGAGAGCCATTATGGACGGCATTCGCCGCCTGCAAATGCTGCCTGAAGAAGAGTTGATGACCGAGGCCAAGAACCTTGGCGCACCTTATGAATTGGTACGTGATATCGCTCGCACCGGGAAACTCCCTGTAGTAAATTTCTCCGCAGGTGGCATAGCGACACCAGCCGACGCCGCTTTGATGATGCGTTTGGGCGCGGAAGGTATCTTCGTTGGCTCTGGCATCTTCAAGTCAGGTGACCCAATGAAGCGGGCCAAAGCCATTGTGCGCGCAACCACCCATTTTGAAGACTCCGCTATGGTTGCGGAAGTGTCGAGAAGCATTGGCGAGCCAATGGTGGGCATCAATATCGAAACCCTACCCGAAGAACAATTGATGGCCCGACGTGGTTGGTAATACATTATGGCCCGGCGTGGATGTGGATGCAATACATAAGCGTAGGGACCCGATGTATCGCGTCCCACGGTCCGGGTGGGGCAAGGTTTCACGGTAAAATATGGACAAGGAAAAGAAATACAACTCAAAGCTACATATTGGCGTATTAGCATTACAGGGTGATTTTGGGGCCCACCTGAAAGCGCTGCAAAAAGCTGCAGATGAATTAGGTGTTGAAATCGAAGCAAAAGCTATCAAATTACCCGCGCAAATCGAAGGTTTAGATGGTATAATATTACCAGGTGGTGAGAGTACCACCATTGGCAAACTGATGGTGTTGTATGGCTTACAGGAGCCACTACAACAAAAAATTCGCGAAGGCTTCCCCATTTGGGGAACATGTGCAGGATTGATATTGTTAGCAAATGAGACGGATAATGCTCTGGAAGGTCAACCATTATTGGCCTCAATGAACATTCGCGTCCGTCGCAATGCATTTGGCAGCCAGCGGGAAAGTTTTGAGACTGATCTGTCTGTGCCGGTATTAGGAGAAGCGCCATTCCACGCGTTCTTCATTCGAGGACCAGCCGTTGAAGCGGTAGGACCAGAAGTGGAGACGCTGGCAACGCTCGACGATGGAACCATCGTTGCTGTCCG
>DMFQ01000191.1:0-1034 GCA_003450555.1 Ktedonobacter sp. | reverse complement strand
ATTGATCGCCGTGCTCGTAGTAAACAGCATGAGTTCGCAAACTTCGTGTGTTCGCTAGAGCCGGAGGAGAAGCGTCTCTCTCTATCACCTATCCTGCGGAACATCTTTCCACTCAATCCTGCCTCGCGCACCTGGATTTGTGAAGATCACTGGCGCATCCTTGGTTTTGCCCAGATTCAAGAGAGACCCTCCCATACCATGTGGGATGTCTCTTACCTTGCCTCCATGGTACAGCGCAATATCTCCAGTGATGATGTCCTGGCCGCACTGCTTGAATACATGTTAGAAATGGCTGCGGGACATGGCATCCTCCGTATTTTCGCTAAGGTAGATGACGAAATACCAGAACAGGAACTGTTCCAACGAGCAGGCTTCCAACGTTATGCCCGCGAACTGACCTATCTCTACAATCCTGATGTAGGGGCGCAATTTATTGCGCCCTCAAACGTCGATACTATACAAAGTTTCAACCTCCCCTCGCTGAGGCGTTGGAACCGTCATCATGTGTGGGGTCTACATCAACTCTATCGTTCTGTCACTCCACAACGGGTACAGATGGCAGAGATGCTAGAGAATAGCGAAGAATTTGCTAAGCTACACGTCGGGTCACTGCGTCCGTTGCCATTGCCCTTTTCACGGGGGCAAGAAAACTATGTATGTGACGTTGGCGTTCGTTTAGGCGCATGGCTGCGGCTCTGTCGGAGTCACGGTTCAGGACCGCACCAGCTCTCTCTTATTGTCCATCCTGAACATTCTGAACTTGCTGAACCGCTTTTGCGCTTTGGCATCAGAAAGTTACAGGAGCAAGGTGTACGAAGCATCTACTGTCAGGTGCGAGAGTACGAGTCGTTTGTAATCGCCGCTTTGCGCAACAGTGGATTTGAGCATACCGCCACCAGGGCAATGCTCGTGCGGCACATAGCTCTCCTGGCTATGCGTCAACGCACAGTCCCCGCACTGGAGCAGCGAGTGGTCTATGGCGTGAAGGGCCTGGGGACGGTCAATTCTCGCCAACAATGAGGTGATAAAACTGC
>DMFQ01000190.1:6620-9056 GCA_003450555.1 Ktedonobacter sp. | reverse complement strand
CCAATGACAAGCCAGCTACTACTACCCGAATCGCCCTGCGCCTGCCAGGTTACAGGAGAAGCACAATTGCCGGTCTCGCTCAACGAGAAGCTCTGTGCAGACGGTGATGGCTGCCCTTGCGCAACCGCAAATGATAGGTTCAACGGCCCTACCTGTAACTGGCATGGTGGTAGAACTGTCAATGTTACAGCGAAGACTTGTGGGCTGCCTTGAGCTTGAGTATTAGAGCCATCAATCGCACTAAGCGAGACCTGGGTACTATATGTACCGGCATTCAAGCCAGCAATATTCACTCCAACCGATATGGAGGTGGATTGACCGCTCGCCACTAACGAGCCAGAAGTAGGTGTCAAAGTCAACCAGGGAGCGGGGTTCGTGATAGTCGTGTGCCAGCTCAATGGCCAGGCACAATTACCAGTACCCGTGATTGAAACATTCTGCGAGCTTGGATTAGTGCTGTCCTGAGTAGCGCTAAAGGCCACGGAACTTAGTGAAGGCGGCTGTAACGTACAGGGTGGAAGCACCAGTAGATTGACCGTGATCGTCTGTGGACTACCAGATGCTGGGGCGCCATTGCTATCTGTACCGACAAGAATAACTTGACCGACGTAGGTATTGGGCGTCAGATCAGCGGTATTGATATAGATGTTTACCTGCCCGGTTTGCCCTTGAGCTACAATCCCACCTGTGGGACCAGCTCCCAGCCAGGATGAAGCCAGGATATTCACCGTAGTATGCCAATGGAGCGCGCTTTTACCAGTATTAGTAATCGTCACAACCTGACCTGGAGGATTCGGCATGCCCTGCGTGGTGCTAAAGTTGAGACTGAGCGGAGTGGCTCCCATAATTGGCGCGAAAGGCAAAGGAGGAGCCTGGACAATTAACTGCACCACAACAGTCTGTGTGCTCTGTGCCGCTGTAATTGAGATATAGCTACTGTACGTTCCCGGCTTCAAAATGGAGGCATTCACTCCTACTGCGGTCACCGTGTTCGCCGAACCTTTTATTTGTCCACTGGCTGGCGTAAGGGATAGCCAATTAGCCGAAGAGACAGCCTTCCAATTAAGTACCCCAGTGCAGCTCGAAGTTGCATTAAAGCTCAGAAATTGATTGCTTGGATTGCTCTGGCCCGAAACAGCAGTGAAGGACATATTACCAGCTCTCAGTGATAACCCACATCGTGGTAGTATGGTAAGCGAGACGCTGACGGTCTGCGGGCTGTTTATGACTCCATGCTTAGAAGCAAAGGAGAGCACATCCGTGTAGACACCCGGCAACAGGTTTTGACTATGGACATTCAGATGTATCACACCTGTCGAATGAGGTACTACGACGCCCGAAGACTGATCAGTACTTAGCCAGTTGGACGTGTTATCAAGCATCAAGAGCAACAGGCTCTGGCTCCCCATGGGGATCTGGTTATTCCCAGTGATCGACCAGCTCAGGCTTTGTGAGCCTGGATTGCTAATCGTCAATGCCTGGGCAGCGGGATCAGACCCACCATCAAGCGCAGTAAATGAGAGCACAGGAGGAGTCACTTCCAGTACTGGCCCAGGGTTAGCAGGTAACGCTCGCACGGTCATGTGCACGCTTACCCGCTCGACAGCACCGATGTTGGAAGAGAAAGTGATCATTCCCTTATAGTCGCCCACTTTGAGATTAGCTCGTTCAACGGCAACAGCAATCGTCTGGCTTGCACTGAATATTCCTTGAGGAGGTGAGAGCAGAAGCCAGGGTTGATCGCTATTCGCAGCCCAGGAGATCGAGCCGCCGCCTGAATTATGCAGCGTAAGCGATTGAATGGTATTCGCTCCCTGATAATCTGCGCCGAAATCAAGCATAGTAGTATCTATGAGCAGATGTGATGGGCGCGTAGGACCGGCACCCGTGATTTGCAGTGTAGTGCTGGCTGTATAACGTGTTGCGACATCCTCGGCCTCAATTGTATGATAGCCTGGCGTCCAGCTGGAATCAATCAGCATAGCGACATCGGTGGAACCATTTGGACCAACTTTGACGAGAGAAGACCCGGTGATCAACTGGACCGCTTCCTGTATATCATGCGTTAAATAGACATTCGTCGATGAGGAAAAATGACGAATACGAACCGTGACCATCTGTCCTATCCTTACCGCATTTGAGGAAAGGGTCAGCGAGGGCGGGCCATTAAGTGCATTGCCTGCATGGCGAGGGTGCAAAAATGCGACCGAAATCAGGATGCCATCCAACACTGAGGCGATGATCGCCAGGATAACCAGGACAACAAAGGTCATACGCACGCGACGGTATGGTGCCGGATGGGCCTGTTGAGGCAGGAGGGGAAGAGTGACCAATCCCTCTGCCATGGCGCGACGCAAATCTTCTTCCTCGATACGGGCTACTTCAGCGCTATTCGGGAAGTGCCGTGCCAACAAAGGGTCTGTCCGATTCGCCCAG
>DMFQ01000190.1:874-6419 GCA_003450555.1 Ktedonobacter sp. | reverse complement strand
CGCGTCGATTACCATCCTGTTCCACCTCGGCTATACGCCTGGCCGCCTCATTGAGTCTCTGTACTGCGTGTTCAACAACATTCCCATTATCCAATACGCCTGGCGAAAATGAGGTTGGCGGTGGGGGAGTCTCAAAGGGTTGTGGTTGAGGTATGGATACTTTAGGATAAGGGCTTGTTATGCGTTCCAGGGGATCACCGCTTACCTCAGCGGGTTCAGGAGACATAGTGATTATAGGAGAAAACTTTATCGTCTCCTCCTCATGGGTATCCGCCGACTGCCATAACTGGCTTCGCAAGAGCGAGCGGCAACTTTCACAAAATACAGAGGCCGCCTCACAAGGCTTGCTGCAACGCAAACACTGACTCATATCCTGCTCTCTTGTACTGTAACCCCTCTACCCACTAGCCCCACAGGCTTGCGCATTGCTCCCGAAAATATGCGTGTTTTTATTGTCTCATACTTGCCCTGAGTTCAGCCAGGATATCACCAAAAATAACTATCTGGCTGCTCTTTGCAATTCCCCTATAGATGAAACTTCAATCAGTATGTCTATTCAATACAACGTTGAGGTATAGGAATTTGTCACATCAAGCAGGCAGTAAAAAATATGCGAGCAATGTAGGATCCCACATTGCTCACTCACAAAATCTAGCGCAATACTGCCCCGAATTGATCATGTAATGTACGGATGATACCCTCCTGGAGGGTGTTGACCTCGGCATCGGTAAGCGTGCGCTCCTGGGATTGATAAGACAGCGAATAGGTCAGGTTTTTCTTACCGGAGGGGATAGGCTCTCCGGTGTAGACATCGAAAAGTGCCGCCTGGCGTAAAAGCTCACCGCCGCTTTGTACGATCGCATCATGAACATCCTGTGCAGGCACTCTCTCATCTACTACTAACGCCAGGTCGCGCGTGAGTTCTTGATGACGCGAGATGGGCTGATATGTCAGGCTTCCTGGCACAGCCTCGTAGAGCTGTTCCAGGTCAAGCTCGCATAGATAGGTACGCTGTGTCAAATCGTAGCGCTGCTGCACCACTGGATGTACCTCGCCCAACACCCCCACAGGGCTGAATGTCTCCTCGCCATCGCTTGCCAGGCGCAGCAATTCCAACAGGGCACAGCGTCCCGGATGGAAAGTTGGATGCTGCGTGGGCGTGAAACGATAACGGCTTATGTGCAGCGCGGCCAGCATCGTCTCCACTACGCCTTTGAGATCGAAAAAATCCGCTGGCCGTGCCAGTTCGGCAGCCCAGGAAATTTCAGCAGGACCACTCAGAGCGATACCAACGCTGCGGCGCTCATCCGGTAAGTTGCCCTCTGCGACCGGTGGCAGGTAGCGCCGTCCAATCTCGAAGAAGCGCAGGCCCGCTTTGCTGCGCTTGCTATTCTCCTGGACCGTCTCTAACAGACCGCTCATGAGCGTCAAGCGCATTGCATCGTGATCGCTGCTTAAGGGGTTCACCAGCGTCACCGCGGGCAGCGTGCGTGTATCAAAGGCTACAACGGCGGTTGATGCCCCATTATTGGTAGCTCCCGCTGTACTTGTACCATGTGACGGTACGCTCTTCGCGCCCTGCAGCAGCGCCCGTGCCGATTGGAAATCGGCGTAAGCCAACAGGTTGACCATGCGCGCGCGGCTGGTCATGGCATAAGTTACGACCTCGTTCAAACCTGCCCCGATCAAGATGTTGCGCACAGCATATTCTCGCTCAAACCAGGAGTCTACCTGCGGCTCGGGCAGAGGCCCAACAGGAATAGTGCTGGGAATCGAGTTGTACCCGATCATGCGCAGCACCTCCTCCACCAGGTCGGCGCTCTCCTGGATATCCGTGCGAAAAGTTGGCACGATGACCTGCATGCCGTTACTAAGCTCATCGGGTACCACGATGAAATCCAACCATGAGAGCGCATCCACAACTTCATGCTGTGTCACCTTGACCCCCGTCAGCCACTCTACATCATCCGTAGAAAATGCGATGGCACGAGGTTGTGAAGGAGACGGATAGCAATCGACGATGCCGGGATGAACGGTTCCGCCAATCAGGTCCTCCATCAGTTGCATAGCCCGATTCGCACCGGCAACGGTGAGTTCAGGATCCAACCGCTTCTCGAAGCGGCTAGACGCATCGGTACGCAGCCCCAGCGCGACCGAGGTGCGCCGCACATTGGCAGCCTGGAAGTTTGCCGCTTCCAGCAGCACCGTCGTCGTCCCATCATTGACCTCGCTAATCGCTCCTCCCATGACTCCGGCAATGGCGGTAGGCCCCTCTGGATCCGTGATGAGCAGCATATCTAGCGTCAGTTTGCGTTTCACGTCATCAAGAGTCGTCATCTCTTCGCCTGGATGGGCACGGCGCACAATGATATGCTGCTGGCGCACCAGTTCATAGTCGAAACCGTGCAGCGGCTGGCCGAACTCCAACATGACGTAGTTAGTGATGTCGACGACGTTATTAATTGGCCTCATGCCTGCAGCCAGCAGCCGCCGCCCCATCCACTCCGGCGAGGGGCCGATAGTAATGCCACTGATAATACGGGCGCTGTAGCGAGGGCACAAATCAGTGTCTTCTACCGTCACCTGTATCATCTCCGCGGCAGGTTTCCCCTGTTCATGCAAGTTAACCTGTGGTATGCGCAGTTCCTGTTTGGTAAGTGCCGCTACCTCACGAGCAATACCGATGATCGAAGAGAGGTCACCACGATTGGCTTTGATGGCGAATTCAAGCACGACCTCACCCAACACATCCACGAGCTTCAGTCCAAGGGCAGTCTCGGGATCAAGGATATAGATGCCAGAATGGTCATTCCCGATACCCAGTTCGCGCGGTGAACAGAGCATGCCCTGTGAGAAGTAGCCCATCGTTTTCTTCTCACCGATCGTGAGATCACCGACCTTCGCGCCAACCAGGGCTAGTGGCACCTTGTCGCCCTGCTTGATATTAGGTGCGCCACAGATGATACCAAGTTCCTCTTCGCCCGTGTTCACGCGTGTGTAGCTGAGATGGTCCGAGCCTGCTACTTTTTCCAGGTGAACAATCTGAGCAGTGATGATTGCATCACCCCACGAAGCACCTATATATTCGAGCGCTTCAACTTCCAACCCGGCCATGGTCAGCATGTGCGCCAATTCTTCCGGTGACATTGTTATGTCAACGTATTCTTTCAGCCAGCTCAATGGCACTTTCATAATAGAAACTCCTCTCTAGAATTGTTTTAAGAAACGTAAATCGTTGCCGGAGAACAGGCGTATTTCCTCGACGGTATGCCTGAGAATGGCGACACGCTCCGGTCCCAGGCCGAAGGCGAACCCCCGGTACTTCGCGGGGTCGTAGCCAACTTCGCGCAACACCCTCGGGTGCACCATGCCGCAGCCCAGCATCTCTATCCAGCCGGTATATTTACAGGTACGGCAGCCCTGGCCGGAGCAGATGGGACAATCTATATCCATCTCAGCGCTTGGCTCCGTGAATGGGAAGTAGCTGCCACGAAAGCGCACGCGCCGACTCTCGCCGAAAAGCTCGCGCGCAACTCGCTCCAGACAGCCCTTGAGATCGCCCATCGTACAATACTCGTCAATCAGTAATCCCTCGACCTGGTGGAACATGGCTTCGTGCGAGGCATCGACAGCCTCGTTGCGGTAAACCTTGCCAGGTGCGACGACCCGCACTGGCGGACGCATCTGCTGCATAGCCCGAATCTGCATTGGTGAGGTTTGCGTGCGCAGCAAAATCTGGCCGGGAACGACCCAGAAGGTATCCTGCATATCGCGCGCGGGATGATCCTCTGGAATATTAAGCGCCTGAAAATTGTAGTAGTCGGTCTCTACCTCTGGCCCATCTATCACATGGAAGCCCATCTTGACGAAGACCTGTGTGACATCCCAGATGGCGCGCGAAATTGGGTGCATATGCCCAACAGGCATCGCCCGCCCTGGCAGAGTCACGTCGATGCGCTCCTGCTCAAGGGCCTGCAGCATCTCTCGCTGGCGTAACGCTTCTTTCTTAGCTGCCAGCCGCTCGGTCAGTTCGGCCTTGACAGCGTTGATCTTCTGCCCAACCACCGGGCGTTCGTCTTTCGATAGCTTTCCCATCACAGAGGAGATGTTAGTCAATTCACCGCGCTTGCGACCAAGGTACGTGTGGTCCCACTCCTCCAGCTGTGCCGAGGTTTCAATCGGCTCCAATTGCTCGATTGCGCGGGCCTGGAGCGCATCGAGCTGCTCCAGTAAAGTGTTCAGTTGCCCTATCATGCTTTCATCCTCCCAGGAATCAAAAAACCGACAAACATAACGTCAACAGGGACGAAGTTGTCGGCAATCTCCGTGGTACCACCCGTATTGAACCAGCCATTTATGCTTGCCGCTCATCTACAGCTATTCACAATCATATGAAAGAGAGGGCGGCCAGTAAAAAATGGTGCTGTATTCCACTTGGTTTGTCCGTTAACGGTGACAACCGGGACTGTCTACTTCCTAATCGCGGAAAGACCACGATATTTTCAACAGCCAGCTCTGGGGTGAACTTCCTCCAATCGGTTACGCAAAAGGGTTTGCAGCCGGTGACCCTTTCTCTCTTCGCATCCCCTCTATCAGAGTACTCTCCCCATCATCGCTTTTGTTCACTACTCTATTAGGATATAGTATGCCAGATTATTGGGAAAAAGTCTATAGTTTTTGTAATGTTTTTCCGTAACGTTTTCGAGACGAAGGTATGGTAAAATGAGAGTGAACAGATTAAAATCGGCCTGTAGGATGATGGGGGCACAAGTCCGACTTAAAATAATAGCAGGATCACACACATGAGCTTGCATCAAACCTCGTCGAAACAAACCTCGCGTTCTCTTAATCAACCCGGTGCAGCCTCTACGCGCTTGCAGGGAGGTACCCTCATGCTTGCCAGGGGTGTGTGGATTGCTGGGGCGGTAGCTGTGCTTGTTATCTTCTTTGCCAGTCTCCCTGCAAACTTTGCTTATCTTCATAATGTAGGAACAAATGAGACAAGTTTTAGTATCCGGCAGCTTACTCCTGACGGCTTAAGGAAACTTCAGGTGTATGGCCTCTCAGTCGATTTTTATGCTACCTATATTACTGGCTGCAAAGTGATTTTTGTCGCGGCATGGTTTGCATTGGGCGGACTCATCTTCTGGCGCAAATCGGACGACCGCATGGCATTCTTTGCTTCGTTCGCTCTCATTATGTTTCCGATAGGTTTCACTAATACGATCGCGTTAGAGGCTCTGCCGCCAACGTGGTTGTTACCGGTTGAGTGTGTGCAATTCCTCGGTGGAATAAGCCTCAGCGTTTTTTTCTATGTGTTTCCCGATGGACGGTTTGTGCCCTCTTGGACACGTTGGCTGCTCATCGGGTGGGTTATAGAGGAGAGCTATGTTTCCTTCTTTGCCCTTACACCAGTGAACCCATTTGTACGTTCCCTCATCGTTGGTTTCCTGTTTATAGTCTTACTGGTGAGCCTGGTAGCCGTACAGTTCTACCGTTATCGACGTGTATCCAACCCGGTGCAGCGCCAGCAGACCAAATGGGT
>DMFQ01000190.1:330-743 GCA_003450555.1 Ktedonobacter sp. | reverse complement strand
CAGCGCCAGCAGACCAAATGGGTAGTCTTCGGCATGACGGTAGCTGTGCTAGGATTTGCAGCAACGATCAGTGTTGGAACTACACTCTTCCCAGCAGATGCCCGATCTGGTCCTTTCGAAACGATGATCGCTTATACGGCCCTTGACCTCTTCCTCCTCCTCATTCCATTTTCCATCGGACTGGCAATCTTGCGCTCTCGGCTGTGGGAAATTGACGTCATCATCAATCGCTCGCTGGTATATGGCACATTGACTGTCTCGCTGGCCCTGATCTATGTTGGCAGCGTGCTTGCCTTGCAAACGCTTTTGGGGAGTTTCACTGAAGGAAACCAGTTTGCCATTGTTGGCTCTACGCTGGTGATCGCCGTCCTGTTTCAGCCCTTGCGTCGCCGCATTCAGGCGATCATTGATCT
>DMFQ01000190.1:0-190 GCA_003450555.1 Ktedonobacter sp. | reverse complement strand
CCGCTTCTACCGTCGGAAGTACGATGCTGCCAGAACTCTGGAAGGGTTCAGTGCTACACTCCGCAGTGAAGTCGATCTGCAACAGTTACGTGAGCAACTAGTAGCGGTGGTTGATGAAACCATGCAGCCAACGCATGTCTCCCTATGGTTGCGTCCACAAGAACAAATCGGCAAAGAATCGGCTGCCTGG
>DMFQ01000051.1 GCA_003450555.1 Ktedonobacter sp. | reverse complement strand
CTCTACCGCGCTCCCTATAGCGACCACTGGGAGAAGAAATCGCTTGATTGGGCGATGGAACAGATTGCGCAGCGTCTCAAGCAGGCGCGTGACGAGACGTTTGTGGAGCGCTTGCCAGATGGACGCGAAGTAAACCATACGCTGGGCATTGCCTCCCTTGGCGGGGCAACACTGGACGTTGAAGAGAACTACTTGATGAAAAAGCTCTTTAGCGGCGGTCTGGGAGTTGTCTCGATTGAAAACCAGGCCCGTATATGACACAGCTCCACGGTACCCGGTCTGGGTACAACATTAGGGCGCGGCGGCGCTACGACATTTCCGCAGGACCTGGTCAATAGTGATTGTATTTTGATTATGGGCAGCAACATGGCGGAGGCCCATCCGGTAGCGTTTCCCAATGTGGTCAAAGCCAAGGAGCGCGGAGCTAAGGTCATTCACGTAGACCCGCATTTCTCGCGTACTTCCGCGCTGGCGAATTTGTATATTGCCACACGCGCCGGAAGCGATATCGTGTTTCTGGGAGCAATCATTCGTTATTTGCTGGAGAACAAGGGCTATTTCCACGACTACGTGCTGCATTACACCAATGCCGCCATGCTCATCCGTGAGGATTACCGCGACGCCGAGGACCTGGATGGAGTGTTCTCTGGCTATGATCCTGAGACGGAGACCTATGCTGATCAAGGGAGTTGGGACTACCAACGCGATACAAAAGGGCAGCCGCTAACGGATCCAACGTTGCAGCATCCACACTGCGTTTTTCAAATTATGCGCCATCATTTCGCGCGCTACACTCCCGAAATGGTGGAGCGGGTCTGCGGCGTCTCGCGCGAGCAATGGATGCAAGTTGTGCAGACGCTGATAGACAACTCCGGGCGCGAACGCACTACAGCCCTCTGTTATGCCGTTGGTTGGACGCAACAATCCAAGGGCGTCCAGATTATCCGCGCCGGGGCCATCATGCAGCTTCTACTGGGCAATATTGGGCGTCCCGGTGGTGGTATTATGGCTCTACGCGGTCATGCATCAATTCAAGGTTCAACCGATATCCCAACGCTGTATGACCTGCTGGCCGGCTACATGCCACAGCCAGCTGCGCTCGTGCAAGAACGGCCACACTCTGAGAATGCTGACAACGTGACCACGTGGGGAAAGAATACGGATGTGCCAGCGAATGCCATGTCACAGCAGACGCTTGAAGAGTATATCGACACGTCGGGAGCGAAATTGGGCTGGTGGTCTAACTTCCCGGTCTATATTCGCAGCCTGCTGCGAGCCTGGTACGGTGAAGCGGCGAACGAAGAGGATGGCAATTGCTGTTATCGCTGGCTGCCTAAGATCATCGGCGATCATTCGCACCTGACGACCAGCTATTTTATGCTGGACGGCAAGGTGCGTGGCTATTTCCTCTTTGGTCAGAATCCTGCCGCGGGGAGCACGAACTCACGTATGCAGCGCGAAGCGCTCAAACAATTGGATTGGATGGTGGTGCGCGATCTGTACGAGGTTGAGACGGCCGCGTTCTGGTATAAGGGGCCAGGGCCGCATTCCGACTCGGTCGATCCTGCTACTATCAAGACAGAAGTCTTCCTCTTACCTGCCGCCGCCTCCACCGAGAAAGAGGGCAGTTTCACCAATACGCAGCGCTTGATACAATGGCGCGATAAGGCCGTTGATCCATCAGGGGACGCCCGTTCGGACCTCTGGTTTGTCTACCATCTGGGGAAGCGTTTGAAGGAACTCTATGCTGGGAGCCGTGCGCCCAAAGATGGTCCCATACAGGCGCTGCTGTGGGACTACGAGCGGGATGAACCCGAACCAGGCTCGCGCATCACCGACGAGCCAGACGCGCAACTGGTCTTGAAAGAGATCAATGGCTACTATGTGCGTCCGCCTGAGCAAACGGGTACTGGAAGTCAGGAAAGTGCGGGGACTGGTCAAGGAGAGCAACAGATCTATACCCTGCGCAATGCGCCCCATGTACCGGGATTTGCCGTCCTTAAAGGAGATGGCAGCACGGCCTGTGGTTCCTGGATTTATAGTGGCGTCTATCCAGCAGCGGGCAATAACCGTGCAGCTTCGCGTAACCCCGAAGGCTATACATTCCTGCAATGGGGCTACTCCTGGCCTGCCAACCGGCGCATTCTGTATAATCGCGCCTCGGCTGACCCCGAGGGGCGTCCATGGTCGGAGCGCAAAAAATATGTCTGGTGGGATGAAGAACAGCAGAAATGGACGGGCCATGACATACCAGATTTTCCCGTGGGCAAGGCCCCTGGCTACACGCCACCACCTGGTGCGACTGGCATGGACGCCCATTCTGGCAGCGATCCCTTCATTATGAAGCCAGATGGGAGGGGATGGCTCTTCACGCCTAAGGGATTAAAAGATGGCCCTTTACCTACCCACTATGAGGCGGCAGAATCACCGGTTCACAATGCCCTGTATCAACAGCAGAGCAATCCCGCCGCGAAGTACTTCCGCGACCGCCCTGACAATCGACTCGCCGCGATAGGTGATGAAAACTATCCCATCGTGATTACGACCTATCGCTTGACCGAGCATCACGTCAGCGGACCGATGACAAGATGGATGCCATGGCTTAATGCGCTTCAACCAGCGCTCTTTGCCGAACTCAGTCCCGAACTGGCGGAGGAACGCAAGATCATGCATGGCGGCTGGATGATTATCAACACGCCGCGCGGGGAGATCGAAGCGCGGGCGATGGTGACACGGCGCATACGACCGCTGCGTATCGAGGGACGAGTTGTGCACCAGATCGGTATGCCGTTCCATTGGGGCTTCCAGGGGAAAAGTACTGGCAGCATTACCAACGACCTGGCGCATATGGTGTTGGAGCCAAACGTGAGTATTGAAGAGGCAAAGGCATTTACCTGCAATGTGCGTCCAGGACGCCTGCGCTGAAAGAGTGAGTGTAAGTATGGCTGTTCAACCTTCTCAACGCACCGAGACCGGCAAGACATCCAGGACACAACCAGGTCTTTTGGAGTGGATGCAGGGCATGTTGGGACCCTTAAACAAAGAGCCGCCATTGCCGCCACAACCCGCCATGGGTTTTTTCACCGACACAAGCCTGTGTATCGGCTGCAAAGCCTGTGAAGTGGCCTGTAAACAATGGAACCAACTTCCGGCCAGTGATCCCAGTTGGACCGGTACAAGTTATGATAATACCCAGCAGTTGAGCGCGACCACCTGGCGACACGTGCAGTTCATCGAGCAAATTGGACGCGAAAAACCAGCGCTGCCACCACCAATTCCATTGTTTGAGGGACGAATACCCGATGCCACGGGCAATGGCAGCACACCGCATACAGCGCCGGGAACGGCTCTCCCTTTTTTCAGTAGCGACCGCTGGCTGATGCGGAGCGATGTATGTAAACACTGCGCCAACGCCCCCTGCCAGGAAGCATGTCCGACGGGAGCCATTATTCGCACGGAGTTTGACACGGTATATGTGCAGCAAGACATCTGCAATGGCTGCGGCTATTGTATTGTTGCCTGCCCCTTTGGCGTGATTGCGCGTGACGAGGTCGGCGACCATATGGCGCACAAATGTACGCTCTGTTATGACCGCTTGAAAGATAGTATGGTGCCAGCGTGCGCCAAGGCCTGTCCGACGGACTCCATTCAGTTTGGCGAAGTGGAGCAACTCAAATCCA
>DMFQ01000182.1:5502-5885 GCA_003450555.1 Ktedonobacter sp. | reverse complement strand
AGCATCATATTTCTAATATTATGAGTCATGTTAAGTAGTTAATAACGATTATCAGATTAAAGTCATAGGTATATTGACATCTTTTTAATATCGTGTTATTATGGTACAGAAGACTTGTTATAGCGTAACTTTTTGATTTCAAATGTGAAGTAGAACCTTAAGAAATCACTTTTTAGATTGAGTGGTTAATGAAGATTTTATATGTATTGAGTAATGATTAAGTTGGAGTAAACCACATCAATAAATTTGTACTGTAGTGATTAAAATGTATAAGGCAAAGTTCAAATGAGGTTGACAATTTACGGCTGTATCAAGCATAGAGTGTCAAATAAGGTTCGCCCTTTTTGAACCTTGCCTAAAGGAATCAAATACGTATTTGATTC
>DMFQ01000182.1:3785-5373 GCA_003450555.1 Ktedonobacter sp. | reverse complement strand
GTTAAGTCGAGCCAAAAGGAAAAACTTGAAAGGAAGTATACCTATGCCACCATCCCTGGAAGCTGCAAATGTAGGTAAGGCGGTCGCAGCGAGAGTCGGTACAAATATTCGAGAGGTTCGTACTAAGCTTGGGATGACCCAGGCTCAGTTAGCTGCACCAGAATTTTCCATCTCGTATATCTCAGCGATTGAGAGAGGAAAAATTCGCCCATCCCTCAAAGCCCTCTCTATTCTTGCGCGCCGTCTGGATGTTCCCCTAACATTCTTATTAGAAGGTTCGCCTTCTGGTGCCGCTGAAGCAAGAGCTGTAGGGTATTCCCCCGCCGACTCGGGTCCTGATCAGAAAATAGATGTTGATTTACTCCAGGCTAGCGTACTTGTGCAACAAGGAGCTTTTGAAGCAGCTGAGGAGTTGTTAGCACCTATTCAACCAGAGCGTATTACAACTGATCAAGTGTATCGATTATACCTTTTGCGAGGTCAGATACATTTGGGAGCGAATGAGTACCAAGAAGCCGTAGTAGATTTACGTGCAGCAGTAACTCAAGGCGAAAGTATCAATGATACAGAATCAATTGAACGCGCTCGCAATCTTCTGGGTAAAGCTTATTTCTCGTTGTATAACTATACTCTTGCAATGGAGAATCATCTCCGCTGTAACACTGCGATCGAAAATAGCCAGATCAAAGACCCGGTATTCGAACTCGATGTTTACAGTAATCTAGCCAATGATTATTTCCGCCAGGGCGAATTAGAAAAAGCTGTGAGCTTTTATCATCGCGCATTAAAAGTGTTCGATGGTTTAAACCGCGACAGTAGGAGCTTTGCGCAGAAGTACATGGAGATCAGTCAGAGTTATAAAGCGGCTGGTAAGCTTGCGATGGCACGTGATTACGCCATGCGCAGCCTGGCGCTTTATGAAATGCGGGATGAGCAGAGACTTGTCGGTCTTACCCATCAGCGATTGGGTAAAACCCTGGAGAAGCAGAATAATCTTGATGAGGCAGAGAAAGAATACAGAGATGCGATAGCTATTGAGCAAGATCTCGATGATGCGATTTCGGCTTCAACCTGCCATACATCCCTGGCGGAACTTCTCTTGAAGCGTGGTAAAACGGAAGAGGCAGAGAAAGAAGCTCAAGATGCCCTGACATTCGCTCGTGCAAGCGAAGATTCTCAGGTGCAGGGCCAGGCTCTTATTGCGCTTGCCCAGTTGCGCCACCAGACAAAAGACTATGCTGCCGCCGACGAATTGTTCACGCAGGCTCTCGATCTGCTCGATTCATCTCACGCCCACGAAATTACGGCTGGTGCGTATTTCCGCTATGCCAATCTGTTAGAGGAGCGTGGCGAAGTACAACGAAGCTTGAACGCCATTAAAAAGGCGTACGAACACCAGAGCCAGGGAAAACGCGGAGATATCGAATAGCCCAGACGTGAACGTGTCACCTTGCGTGCGCAATGAATTGCGCCCCTACGTTGTTTGACAAGCAACTGCATGTATGTAGGGGTGCAATTTGTTGCGTATAATCTATAATTTGGGTACAATTTAGGGAACAGGGCGGGGGCAAGCCCCGCCCGTACATTT
>DMFQ01000182.1:2666-3651 GCA_003450555.1 Ktedonobacter sp. | reverse complement strand
CCCCGCCCGTACATTTATGTAAGGTATGCAACTATTCAGGCAGTGTGGAGGAAATTCGTATGCCCTTTACGGCACACGATCTGAGGTATCACGCAGAACAGACCTATCCAGCCTTGCATGCGCATTTAAGTTGGCATGCACAACGCTCTTTAGACGTACTCAAGTATGATCCAGTTGAGATTGATATGGTTGTAGGACACGTCGTAGATCACCTTCTTCGTTTAGGCCTCCTTGGTGGTGAAGATAGGACGCCACTCACCGTCCTTGATGGACTGAGCAATGCACAGTTCTACGCCTTTCTCAATCGTAGCGCTCGTAATAAAGCAATCGATCGGCTGCGTAAAAAACGGTTACAAATGATATATGCCTCTGACCTTGAAGGAATAGAAGGGACGGATATTGAAGATGACCCTTTGAACGAGGCGACGGAACCGGTTAGTGGAGGAGTGCCTTTTCCTACACCAGAAGAAACCACACTTGCCCTGGTTTCCCAACAAGAGCTACGGAACCTCCTCAAACATTGTATCAAGGCGCTTAGCCCTGCTCCCCGGCAATTCTATGCCATGTTACAAGAGATCGAGGAGTGCGATGCGACTGAATTGTTGCGCGGCCTCCTTGAAGAACTACCAGACAAAGAGCTTCTCTCTTCTAGTGGTGAAGCTGTTGCTAATATGAGCCAGCATAAAGATCACGCGCACAAAAAACTGCGCCATTGTCTCCAGCAGCAAAGTACCAATTTGACAGTTATCGTTGCCTTGCGTTTGACAGAGTATGGAGTACGTTCTACGCACTCTCAAGAGTTTCTAGTCGATATTCAGACTCTGGCACAGGAGTATCTTTCCGAAGGTGATGTGCGGATAGGCCTGAAAAAACTGGCAGATGAAGGTTTACTTGATTGGCATAGCGATCCAGTCGTCCATATCACGTCAGCCCAGATGAAGCGCCTATCGCGCTTCTATAGGGAAGAATGAGTTGCCTTCATCAT
>DMFQ01000182.1:400-2547 GCA_003450555.1 Ktedonobacter sp. | reverse complement strand
TGCCTTCATCATTTCCCGGATGCGGCTGCCTTGTATGCTCAGGAAAGGTCAAATATGAACGATTACAAGCAATTCGATGGCTCGTCTAATGATCGCAACGCGACTATCAAACTGGCTCGATGGCTGCGAGACGTACTAGCGAGAGCGTCACAAGATATAGCAAATCTATCTTCAAATGGCGGAGATGAAAGTGAATTTGAAATTCTCCTCAGTGGTGACTATCATCCTCGCTTTTATCAGCAGTTACCTGACTTCATCATGGCTCTTTTGCTGAACGATCCTAAGGCAACAATTCATTATGCTCCACTGCTTTATCACCTGGCGGGATGTACTGTGTGTCACAGTGCTTACCTGGAATTGTATGATGCAATGCACTACGCCGTTGAAGTCGGTGATACGATCCCCAATGTGAATTATGGGATTCGCCCATTGGCCACCATTCCTACTGTAACGTTGGTAAACCTTTGTCAATTATTGATCAGGCAGGCAGAAGCTGTGTTGCGTCAGGCTCGTCATGATCATACGGATGAGGATGCCCATGCCCGTTCATTTTTACAGTGGGCGATGAGAGTGAGCACCCAAATAACGCAGAGCAGTCAGCGTGCTAAAGCGCTGCATGACCTCGTTCGTGTAGCGACGATTACCGATGGTCCTCGTAGCCCGGGAGAGCAAGAAAAGGCAGTTCGTTCCTACTCACCATTGATCGGTGCTGGGGGAACCCGTCACGGAAAAGTATTGCGCAAAGCCGGTACACCTATGCGTTCTACGGAAACTCCTGCGGAGCAGTCGATGATTATCCTGCAGTCAAGCCCGCTTGAAGGAAGTATCACCCAACACGAGGATACGCTCGAACTGCATTTACAAGAATTGGATGAGAATTTGCGTGGCCACTATTTGACCATCTCTGTTCCGCTCGGTTCGTTAATTGAACCCGTGCGCTGGATCGGTGGCAATCCTCGGGCCATTCGTACTGCCACCCCTGTGGATAAAGACGGCACGGTAATAACACCACTCGGCCAAACCGATTTACGGCTCAATAATCCAGACGAGCGCAACCTGTTAGAGGTGATGTTCTTGTTATTAGAGGTGCGCCCCACCGGTTAACGGCTTGCCTTCATCATCCCCCGGATGTAGCTGCCTTCATTATTCTGCGGATGCGGCTGGATGAAATTCGACCGTGCCACTTTTCCCCCCACTCTTTAAGGCTACATACGCCTGTTCGAGTGTAATAGTTGTATCTACTCCTTTGCACATGTCATAGATTGTCAGTGCGGCCACAGTCACAGCCGTCAGTGCCTCGACATCCACGCCGGTCTTATAGTTTGTGCGCGTGCGCCCTTCGATCTCGATCAATCCTCGTTCGCTGTCAACCGAGAAACGAATATCAATGTGGGTCATAGGCAGTGGATGGCACAAGGGGATAATCTGCGGTGTTTGTTTGGCTGCCATGATACCCGCGATCTTCGCCACCTCTAAAACACTCCCTTTTGCCACCTGGTTCGTCTCAATCAGTCGCACGGTTTGTACTGCCATCCGCACCCTGGCCCTGGCGATAGCTTCGCGCACCGTCTCGGGCCGGTCGGTGACATCTACCATATGGATATTGCCACTTTCATCGAGGTGGGTTAGCTGTGTGTTGGAGTCCGATGTCATACTTCGTTATGTACCCTTTCAGCATAGCCCGCTTGTGGGCCTCACATACTGCGGAAGGCGACCGCGGCCCTCCCCAAAAGTCCTAGACAATTGTAGCACATTATCGTATTCTCGCGGCGGTAAAGCAGGCTTATTTCTCATCTATAAAAAGGCAGAAGTGGGTAAGCTCATCCTGACTTTAGGTCTATATATTGCTCTCTAAAAGGGTATCCTGTTATACTTTCACTACTTATAGGTTTTATAAGGGCTGATAAGTTAAAATTGGCGAAGTCTGAAAGTTGATCTTTGCGGCTGCCACGTCTACAGGCGAATTGTTGCAGGGTTGTAAAGCCGGGGAGCGCACCGGCTTTTACCATATCACGGAATGGAGTTATGTTTATGCTTGATAATGTTGTTTCGTCCACTGCGACGCCTTCTCGTGTAAATGCTCACAATACCAAGTCGCACGGTTCACTTGACGCTGATATCATCATTAAGAACGCGCCGGACCCGGT
>DMFQ01000182.1:0-207 GCA_003450555.1 Ktedonobacter sp. | reverse complement strand
CTCTCGCGCTTTATCAGTCCAGAAGAAACGCGTGAGTTTACGGCTGCCCTGCGCGAGGTGATCGAGCGCGGGGCCACACGCAATGCGCGGCTCAATCCGCGCAGCGCCTCGGGAGAGGTCATCCCAACGAGCTTGAATGCCTCAGCATTGCGAGACGCGGATGGGACTGTCTCTTATACACATCTCCGAGCCCACGAGACGGACTCC
>DMFQ01000176.1:10087-10548 GCA_003450555.1 Ktedonobacter sp. | reverse complement strand
GTGGTAGGTGATACGGTCTACGGGTACGACGAGTTGCGCTTGTGGTTGGAGGCCCAGCAGAAGAACTACGTGCTGGCCGTCTCCGAGACGCACCAGGTCTGGGTACAGGGACGACCACAGCCAGTGGGACTGATGGCAGCGCTCTTGCCAGACGAGGCCTGGGTGGTGCTCTCAGCAGGAGAGGGAAGCAAGGGGCCTCGCCTCTACGAGTGGGCCTGGCTGCAGTTGCCCGACGAGACAGAGGCGACGAGCGAGCGCGCACGCTGGGTGCTGATCCGGCGCAGCCTGGCGGATCGGAGCCAGCGGGCCTACTACCGCGTGTATGGTCCGGCCACGACCACCTTGGCCGAGGTCGTACGGGTGACCGGCAGTCGCTGGAAGATCGAAGAGGGGTATGAACAAGCCAAGGGCGAAGTGGGTCTGGATCAGTATGAAGTGCGCACGTGGCGGGCCTGGTACCG
>DMFQ01000176.1:8987-9918 GCA_003450555.1 Ktedonobacter sp. | reverse complement strand
GTGCCGGAGGTGCGTCGCTTATTCCAAGCGATGAGCGAGTCGCAGGACCAACAAGCCCGTCGCCTCCACTGGTCGCACTTTCGACGCCAGCATCAGGCGCGAGCGCAGCGCTTCCATAGGCTACGTCGCGCTCGCCAGGCGCCCGTGGTGTCGGCAGATCCACCGGCTCCCCAGCGCTTGCTAGGGGTTCCAGCGCTCACTGACGAGCACTGGGAGCAGGTACGCCTGCTCTTGCCGCCGCAGAAGCCACGGACGGGCCGTCCAGCCGTCGATCATCGCCTGGTGGTAGAAGGCATGCTGTGGGTCGTTCGCACTGGCTCGTCCTGGCGTGAATTGCCTGAGCGCTTCGGGCCGTGGTCGACGGTGTGTAGCCGGTACCAACGTTGGTGGAAAGAGGGCCTGTGGGCTTGTATCTTGCAGGTCTTGCTTCCGTCTGAGGCTTCGTTCCTGTCTTCGGCATGAACCTTGTAAGTGGGGCTGTAGTACTTAACGCAACATTGTATGGCATCCCTCTTTGTACATCAACTCTACAAACGAGATATAATGTCTCAATGCTGAGATTTAGTAAATCTTGTTCCCCCTTTGAGAGATTTCGGCAGAGCCGCCATTGATGTTGAGCTTGTTGGCTGGTCAGTGTGCTTGAATAGAAATTTACAAACATTTTACAAATTTCTGTCTCTTTTCAGATATCTACATCGTAAACTCAATATGGTTGTGAAGAGATGTCCTCAAGCCAACTTTCTTGATCACTGGCTGCGACACATCTTCAGAAACCGCAGGTAAGCATATCTCGAAAGGGTAAATATACGATGAAGAAATTCACCGTTTCGGTCCTCATTATAGGAGCCTTCATCCTCTATAGCCTTATGTACAACCATTCAAGCCTTTTTGCACTCTTACCCAATAGCTCGACTGATTCAAGCTCCTCATC
>DMFQ01000176.1:6372-8754 GCA_003450555.1 Ktedonobacter sp. | reverse complement strand
ATGGGGTTATATACAAGTAAAAGCAGTTATCCAGAATGGCAAAATAACGGATGTGCAGTTTTTACAGTACCCAAATGAACGGGATCGATCAGTCATGATCAATAGTTATGCCGATCCTCAGCTCACTAGCGAGGCAATTCAAGCACAAAGTGCCAATGTTGACGTAGTAACCGGAGCAACTGATTCGAGTGAAGCATTCATACAATCACTCTCAGATGCTCTTTCTCAAGCAAAAGCATAACGATGAAACAAACATGCCTGCTTATGGGTATGCCTATTACTATCGAAGTAGTGGAACCAACTGTCACGCAAGACGACCTGGACAAAGTGTTTGCCTATTTTGTCTCTGTAGATGACACCTTTAGCACCTACAAAGCCACGAGTGAGATCTCAAAAATAAATAGAGGTGAGCTCCTTGCGGCACAGTATAGCGAAAATATGAAATCTATCCTGGCTTTAAGTGAACAAACAAAAAAAGACACGCATGGGTATTTCGATATCCAGCGCGATGGTATATATGATCCTTCTGGCATTGTCAAAGGGTGGGCAGTCCAAAATGCCGCAAACATGCTGAGAGCATGGGGATTTCGTAATTTTTATATTGATGCAGGCGGAGATATCCAGCTATCTGGCAACAAGGATGGCAATCCTTGGCGAATTGGCATTCGTAATCCGTTCAATCGCACTGAACATGTGAAAGTTCTTGCTCTCACAAATCGAGGCATTGCTACCTCCGGCACTGCCATTCGCGGACAACATATCTATAATCCGTATAACCGAGATACGCTGCTTATAGATAGTGTCAGTATAACCGTCATTGGTCCAAATATTTATGAAGCTGACCGCTTTGCAACGGCTGCGTTTGCTATGGGGAAAAGGGGAATACAATTTATCGAAAAGTTAAGAGGCTTTGAAGGATATATGATCGATGCTCACGCAAGAGCAACATGTACGAGTGGATTTGAAAAGTATGTACTTCACGAATGATGACAAGAATAGATTATGTATTAGATAGAATAACGATGTATCGGCTGGTGCTCTATGTGCTTATTGGTCTGATTGGCATAGCGGCTATTCTGGCCTACTTTAAGCTGCTTCCCTTTTCTCCACTATCGCTCCTTGTATCAACCATCTTTCTGGTCATCATATCTTGGGCAATGAATACAATCTTTGCACATGTATTTAAAGTACCAACCAACATTGAATCAGCCTATATCACTGCCCTCATTTTGGCGCTTATCATCGATCCTGCTCGCTCACCTGGCGATTTTCAGTTTCTTGGCTGGGTTGCGATATTGGCAATGTCTTCAAAATACGTTCTCGCGCTAAACAAAAAACATCTCTTTAATCCTGCAGCGATCGCGGTCGTCATTCCCTCATTTATGCTTGGTGAATCTGCCAGTTGGTGGATAGGAACCGCAAACATGTTGCCAGCCGTGCTGTTTGGAGGATTGCTGGTTGTCCGAAAACTACGCCAAGAAGATATGGTATGGAGTTTTTGTGCTGCTGCGTTTGTTAGCGTTTGTATTATTACCCTCGTGCAAAGAGGAACTGTCTCTACAGAACTGGTTCAGTTGTTTGTCCAGTCACCGCTATTTTTCCTTGCCTTCATCATGCTGACCGAACCACTTACGGCTCCCCCTACAAAAAATTTGAGGAGACTCTATGGTATTCTCACCTGGCATTTTATTCATTCCCCAAATTCATATCAGCCATATCTACTCTACACCAGAATTGGCATTAGTAATTGGCAATGTTTTCTCTTACCTCGTGAGCCCTAAGCGGAAAGCCGTGCTAAAGCTGAAAAGAAAAATCAAAATGGCGCCTGACATCGTTGATTTTGTTTTCAAACCCTCACAAAAACTGGCGTTTAACCCCGGACAATATGTGGAACTCACACTCGCGCATCCTCATACAGATAGTAGAGGCAATCGCAGATATTTTACGCTTGCTTCATCGCCAACCGAAGATGTCGTTCACCTGGGCATACGGTTTTATGAACAAGGCAGTAGCTTTAAGAGAGCCTTGTATAGAATTGATGGCAGAGTAGAAATCGTCGGTGCTCAGATTGCCGGAGATTTTACGCTTCCCCCAAACTCCCAACAAAAACTTGTCTTTATCGCTGGCGGTATAGGAATTACTCCATTTAGAAGTATGTTGAAATATCTGCTTGACAAGCAAGAGAGACGCGATATTGTCCTTTTATATGCCAATAAAACTGCAAATGAGATCGTTTATAAAGACGTTTTAAGCGCGGCGCAGGCAAAACTTGGCATCAAAACGTTTTATACCTTGACCGATACAGCCGCTATCCCTCGGAACTGGCCTGGTTTAGTGGGCAGAATAAGTGAGCAAGTGATTCTGGAAGCAGTTCCGGATTAT
>DMFQ01000176.1:2914-6136 GCA_003450555.1 Ktedonobacter sp. | reverse complement strand
ACCAGATAAAAAAAGATTATTTTCCTGGACTTGTATAGTAAACTGGGAATCTAAATTCCCCCACACCTTGACAAAATGGAACACATATTCTACAATGTATTCGGAAGCTCAACATTCGTTCAAACCATCCAAATCAGCTCAACACACAAAAGGAGAAAGTCTTATGCCAAACCATCCTATCGTCCACGTCGATATTCCGGCAAATGACCCCGCAGCGTCAAGCAAGTTCTACGCGGATCTCTTCAGTTGGAACATTCAATTTGACCAGGGCTTCGATTATCACATGTTCCAGGCAGAGAATGGTCCTGGAGGTGGCTTCGTCAAGGTAGGTGAAAACCCGCCGTACAAGGCTGGCGAAGTACTCATTTATGTCTCGACCCGACGACATCGATGCCACCCTTGCCAAAGCTGAATCGCTAGGCGGCAAGACTGTCGTTCCCAAGTCAGAAATCCCTCACGTAGGTTGGTTCGCCTTCTTCACAGACCCTACCGGCAACCGCATCGGCCTCTACACTGATTCAGGTCAGCAGTCCTAGTAAGCCTGCTTTTTCAACCATTCAACTGGTTCCCTGAACCAGTTGAATGGTCATGTTGCCTTTGTACTCGTCGGCATCCTGACCTCGATGAACTCACCCGTGCTGTGTTTTGTAATTCTCGTTTCCAGACGTGGCAAAGCGGGGTAGCGTATTGGCGAAGCCTTATCTGGCTTGCCATATTCGGAGAAGAGGCCACCGTGACAGGGGCAATGGTACTTCCGGTCCGCGTTCTGCCATTGCACGATGCAGCCCATATGTGTACAGGCTGCCGATACCGCGATCACTCCGGGTTTTTCTCCATTATCCCCATCGCTACGAATAAGATAGCCGACAATAGAGTCAGTCGCAAAGCGAAATGCCTGATCTCCGAGGTCAGCCACCTTCACCACCGCAACCCAACTTCCTTCGCCATCAGGTACAAGCGGTGTCGGCCATGGTTTGATCGGTGCCTGTGGACCTGAAGCCCGTGGTTGTGTCAGGCTTTCGACGCTAGCTCCAAGGCCAGCGCCTACCACCAGCGCGGCAGCCGCTGCCGCGCCACCCGTTATCAGCGCGCGACGCGAGACATTGGGGCGCTTCTTCCGAGGTGGACTCGACGGCTCCCTGGCATGGAGAGGATACTGCTGTGGTTTTGTAGGCTGCTGAAGCTCTTGTTCAAGACGAGCATGCAACGTTGCCGCAAATGCTGGGCGAGGGATGCCTTCTTCGGCAGAAGCAGAGCGAAAGAGTGCTGCTATACTATAGATGCGTGCCTTAGCGGGTGTCAACTCACTCGGCGGGTGAGCGACGTGTCCTGCCTGAAGCTGCTCTATGTAATGTTCTAGCTCCAGATAGTCTTCAAATCGTTCCTGGTCTTGATCCTGACGGATTTCGCCTGCCATAACGTAGCATCTCCAAATTGGGTAATCGCTAGCCGACTGGATTGCTCTCCATCGTCCCTAGCACAACCTGTTCGAGATCAGCCGCGCGTTTGAGCGCGCGAAACTGCAACACTTTGACGTTTGCCTCGCTCAGGCCCGTCTGCATGGCTGTATCTTTGATCGAAAGATGCAGTAAAAAACGACATGTCAAAATTTCCCGATACTGTTCCGGCAAGGCCTGGAGAATCAGCTGGACGCGCTCGTTCGGCCTACTACTGATCGCCATCTGCTCTTCCTCCATAGGACCTTCCCAGCCAGCCTCCAGTAACTCATCCAACGAACTGGTTGACACACGATAATAAGCCCGCCAGTAGTCGGCAATCGTTGTACGCGCTACCTGGAACAACCATTTCCGCAGGCTCAGAGTGCCTCTCCCAGTATCAACTCCACGCACCGCTTTGATAAATATTTGCGACGTTAGATCTTCAGCCTCTTCCCTGTTTCCCACTTTGCTGAACACATAGCGGTAAATCAGACCAAGGTTCTCTTGATAGAACGTCTGAAAGGCCTGCACATCTGCCCTCTGCGAGCCTTGTGCCCCAGCAGCCGTCCGCTCTGCTGAAGCAAGATCAGTCTTCGTATGGTTACCGCCTGATGTGCCCACATTGTTCTCCCAGTGAAGACGCCAAAAATAGGTCTTTATAGATATTACTACACTACCTGGTTACACTACTCTCTTGGGAACGATTTCATGCCCTATGCATGTATGCAAATGGTGCAACACGTGAGCAAGGTCAGTGCTGCACCGACAGCTTTGGGGAGCGCTACACTACAATAACGTGTAACATCTGAGTCGGCTTGATTAGCAACCCCAGACGATCGTATGCGTGTTGATTGGCCCGTGGAAAAAGAATAAGCCGGAGGTGCAGGCGTTGAAGGGAACTGTGATCGTTACCAGCACGCTTTGACCAGGGGAAAGGTTTCCCCCAGATGGACTGAAGACAATGTGCCCCGGGACGTTCGTGGAGGCAAACCAGTTCAAATTACTCTGGTTATTCGGTCGGGAAAGCACTCGTGCCAGGCAGACATAGGCTCCGTTTTTCTGACAGTCAAGATGTCCGATGATACTCATCGATGCCGGCTGCAAGTCGAGTATTGCCGGTGCAGTTTGAACGGGTACAGGCGTTGGCGTTGCGGTCGGTACGTGCGTTGGTTTCGGCGTCGGCTTCGGTGTATGCGTCGGCGTCGGCATAGGACCTGATGTCGGACGTAGTGTCGGCGTTACTACTTGCGTAGGAGTCGGTGATGATGAGTTAACTGCCGCCGTCGATGAACCGCAGGAGGCAAGCAGACTACCCACGAAAGCGAGAAAGGTTAGCATCAGGAATGTTCGCGTTCCAGCATGGAAGCGATGAGGGAGCGCCGATAACTGACGTAAAGCATGGTACAACATATGCCAAAATTGCCTACTAATGGATGTACCTCCTTAGAGTGAAAATGCAGCTGACGTAGCACCATAGCGTCGCTGTGTTCTTTCCCGAAATAGCATGGGACTCCATAGGGAGATACGGAGGAGGTTACATTTTTCACGCGCTGCACTGTACAGTTGGTAAAACCCTTGTCTCGTCATATCGTCCCATACCGATGAACTGGCGACAGAAGGGAATCGGCCTCTTTGCCGTTCTCCTCTTCCTCTCCGCTGGCCGCTATTATGGGCTGCATCAGTGGCTTACTCCCAGGCTGGGGCGCGTGAGCTTCCTGGCTTCTGGCTCCGTCAAACGTAGCAGGAAGGAGCTATGAGCTTATACCTTCCCCTCCTGCTTCAC
>DMFQ01000176.1:0-2754 GCA_003450555.1 Ktedonobacter sp. | reverse complement strand
ACTGGTTGCATGAGTATGGCTATCCAGTACTCTGGGTGGCCGTTTTCATTGCAGCGGTTGGCCTCCCTCTTCCTACCAATCTGGTCTTGTTGGCGGCAGGAGCATTTGCCGCACACGGTGACTTGAATATTGCATTGCTGATTGGCATAACCATTACAGCTTCGTCTTGCGGTGATAACGTAGGGTATTTCATCGGCAGGCATTGGGGGAGTAGAGCACTAACCTGGTTGGGGCAACCGCGACTACTGCATGGTATTCCTGCCCGTACGATCACACGATCACGCCTCTACTTCAAGCGTAAAGGTGGTTGGGCACTCCTTTTTAGCCGGTTCCTCTTCTCCGCCTTGGGCGGAGCAATGAACCTGTTCGCTGGTGCAGACCGCTATCCCTATCGTCACTTCCTGCTGTACGACGTGGCAGGTGAGACGCTGGGTGCAATGATCCCGCTTTCGCTCGGTTACGCATTCGGAGCTTGTTGGGAGGCCGGAGGTAGTCTGTTAAGCGCTTTTTCGGCGTTTGCCTTCGCACTGCTCCTGCTTATTCTCCTTCTCGTACGCCTGGCGGGGACTCAATAACGCTTCCGCTGGAGCCGGCGAGAACGCTCGTCAGGAGGACGCGGACAGAACCTGTTCCAACTTGGCAACCGTTGCAGGCGAGGCCGCGTACACTTTCACTCGTAGATCAGGAGTGATAGATGTCTGGAAGGTCACATGGTCAAATTCCAGCACTCCTAGCGTTGGATGATGCATAGCTCGCGGCCCATCTGGCAACCCTCTCACATCCTGTTGTTCCCACCACAGGCGAAACTGGGGACTTGCCTGTTGCAAATCTTCGATTACTGTCTGAAAAGAGGCATCGCCAGGATAGCGCGCGTAATCCGCGCGGAATTGCGCCACCTCTCTCATCCATCTCTTCCGTTCCTTATCCTACTACTCTTAATCATATGATAACCAGAGGCTGGTAATGTGATCAGTTCTCTAGCATACTAGCAAAGAGCATACATCAAGTCAATGAAAGGCCCACGTGATGCGCAACGAGACGCACTTCTTATACCGTCAGTATCTCGCTCCACTTCGTTGTAAAGTGGCTTGAAAGCTTTAACTGCTTCATCTTCCAACTTCTCGTCACCCCCTGGATCGCAAAAATCAGGGTATCGCGTCCGTAAATACTGTTAATCGCATCCACAATTGCCATGAGTCGAGCCTCCCTATAATGCTTCGTCAATGAAAAATCCCCAAACAGGTCAGGCTGTATTGAGCGCTGCGGAGTGATCTTTGTCAAAGAGATCCCAGCCTTCTTGTAACGGTATCCATCCTTATACATCGCTTTTAGTCCTTGGAGCGCATACTTTACAATCTCTGGAGTAAATGCCGTGGGGTGGGCAAAATGCACCGTAAATGAATTTGCATACTGCGGCAAGTCTTTTTTGAAAGAGTTGGTTTTGATAAAGACGGTGAGACAAGATGTTAACGAGTCCTGCTCCCGTAACTTTTCGGCGGCTCGTGCTGCATACGTTGCTACTGCTTCCTGCATCTCTTCTAGCTTCGTGATATCTTTGCCAAATGTCTTGGCACACATAATCCCCTGCTTTGGCGGTCTTTCCATCTCAAGCGGGATGCAGGAAATGCCTCGAAACTCGAAGACAATCCTTTCCCCTGTCACGGTTAAGTATCTCCTGATCCACTTTTCATCTGCATATTTTAGTTCTTTCGCGGTGGTGATGCCGTAATTATTCAAAAACAGCGCGTACTTCCTGCCTATGCCCCACACATCCTCAATCTCAACCTGCGCTAAGAGCGCGTCTAATTCTTGCTCTGAAAGGGGAGTAAGGTCTAAAACTCCTCCATACTTCGGGTCTTTTTTCACAATTTCATTGGCGATTTTCCCCAGGCTCTTTGTCGGGGCAATACCAATTGAAACAGGGATACCGGTATGCTGGAAGACATGAGCCTTGATGGTGCGACCAAACTCGCCGTAATCATCAAGCTTGAGTTCCGTTAACTCTAAAAAAGCTTCATCTATAGAGTACACTTCCATTCGTGGGGAAAACGTGGCGAGAATACCCATGACTCTTTTTGACAGGTCGGCGTAGAGGCTGTAGTTACTTGAGAAGACCTGGATCTTATGCTTTTTGATAATGTCCTGGCACTCAAACACAGGCTGGCCCATTTTGATGCCCAACTTCTTGCTTTCGTTACTTCGTGCCACAACACATCCGTCATTATTGGAAAGTACGATAGTAGGCTTATTTTGTATTGATGCGTTAAATACCCGTTCACAGGAGACATAGAAGTTATTGCAGTCCACAAGCGCAAATACCTTCTTTCTCATTTCACCTTATGAATGCAGTACGTTACAACTCCCCACACTTGAAATTCCATCCCTTCAACAATCTTGATTGTTTCGTATGAGGGATTTTCTGGCACAAGATACAAGGTATTGTTTGTATGGTACAGCCGCTTTAAAGTAAACTCTCCATTGATCAGCGCGACAATAACGGCGTTGTGCCTGGCAGTAATAGCTCTATCGACCACGACCACATCCCCAGCTTCAATGCCTGCTCCTTTCATAGAGTCGCCTTTAACTCTCACATAAAAAGTAGCTCCGGGGTTTTGGATCACCAACTCATTTAAGTCAAGAATATTTTCTTTGTAATCATCGGCAGGGGAGGGAAAACCGGCATGAAGCAAGCTTGAAAAGAAGGGAATCTTTAACACCTCAGAATTTTTGGTTTTCCCTGTTTCTTTCATAGTT
>DMFQ01000253.1:8954-11827 GCA_003450555.1 Ktedonobacter sp. | reverse complement strand
TGCGGTCCCCCTGGATTGTGTCTTGGTCATCCAGGCACCTCTCAAAAATCTACAATAGGAGTACACCATGAAGTGGCAGCCGAAGGGATTGTGGCAAAACAAAGATTTCGTTAAAATATGGTCTGGACAAACCATCTCCAATTTTGGTAGTGGCATCACCGGCATAGCCCTGCCACTCACGGCCGTACTTGTACTCTCGGCCACCCCGGCACAAATGGGTATCCTAAGCGCACTTGAGAGCGTCTCCGTTTTAGTGTTTGGCTTGCTTGCCGGAGTCTGGGTAGATCGCCTACGGCGGCGTCCCATCCTGATACTTACTGATCTTGGTCGAGCGCTTGTGCTTGGCTCTATTCCACTTGCCGCGTTGCTTGGCGTGTTACATCTGGCACAAGTATATATCGTAGCGGCGCTTACCGGCATACTGACCGTCTTTTTCAATGTCGCTGACGAAGCATTTCTGCCTTCTCTTCTCCCGCAAGATCAGCTGGTGGAGGCCAATAGCAAGCTCGGGATCAGTGATTCTCTCGCGGAAATTAGTGGGCCGGCCAGCGCAGGTCCTCTCGTTCAACTCTTCGGCGCCCCTCTCGCCATCTTTTTCGATGCCCTCTCGTTTCTCTTGTCAGCCCTTAGCATAGGACTTGTTCGTACCCCTGAGCCTCAACCAACCCCGGCGAAGCGGAGACAGAGCATATGGCGCGAGAGTAGCGAGGGACTGCGCATGATACGAGATAATGCGTTGCTGCGCTCACTGGCGATGAGCGCCATGCTCTTCAACTTCTTCGGAAACTTTATCGGGACGCTCTATGTGCTCTACATTGTACGTGAGGTGCATGCTGCCCCACTCGTGATTGGCTTTTTCGTAGCAACGGGCGGCATCAGCGCGCTTGTGGGAGCCATCTTTGCCCAGAGAGTGATACAACGGATTGGCCCAGGTCCAGCTGTTGGCGCCATGCTCACCCTCTATGGCCTTACAGGTCTATTGTTACCACTGGCCCATGATCCCCTGGGCGTTGCAATAGCCCTCCTTTTTACCTCTCAACTGCTTGGTGATGCCTCAGTCTCCATATACTCGATCGCCGAGGTAAGCCTGCGTCAAGCCATTATTCCCAATGCCTTCTTGGGCCGTGTCAATGCCAGCATGCAATTCCTGACGCAAGGCGTTGGGCCAGCAGCCGCCATCCTCGCTGGCATATTAGGCACAGTAATTGGATTACGGCTGACGATCTTCATTGGCGTGCTTGGAGTCATCTTTGCAGGCGTCTGGCTACTCATCTCACCAGTTCGTCGTGTTCGTTCTCTGTAAATCCCAGCCCTAAGAACCGTGTAACCTCATATCAGATATAATAGTAGAATATATGTTATGTTATGTGACGTTGGCATAAAAGAAGTACTGCTATGAAGACGACTACGAAAAAACAACAATTTAATAGTGGCTTTGTGGCTGGCCTCGGGGCAGGTTTGATCGCCACGGGCTTTATGCTGCTGCTCAATCAGACCGTGGGCGGCATCTCGCTGCCAGAGGTGTTTGGATCATTCCTTACCGCGCTCATGCCCGCCTCCATGTTCGATTATTTGCACCAGCTGATTGGCGTGGACGCCAAACACTACCTGTTCTATGGCATTATCGTGGGGCAGTGTCTGGTCTTTGCACTGTGTGGTGGACTGTACAATCTTTACCTGGCTAGACCCGCCGCTTCGTTTAAAAAACGTTCTTCCAAAGACAAGTTGCAGGCGGAAACAGCATCGTTACCGGCTGGCCTCGCTGGCCACCCTCTTCAGCCTTACCAGGGACTGGTGCTGGCATTTGCGCTCTTGCTGTTAGTCGGTTTTGTGCTCCTTCCGCTTACCGGTGCTGGTGTCTTCGGGGTAGCTCTCGCCCTCGGCTTCGAGAGCACGCTTCTGAGTCTCGCTGCGGTGGGCGTGGTGTTTGGTCTCTGCTTTGTGCAGATGCAGAACTGGCTTGCGCTGCAGGGCCACAAGAAAGAACACGATGCCGGAGAAGCGGGAAGCGGCCTGACGCGGCGCACTGTTATCCAACGAGGGCTGATTATTGCCGGTGTCGGGCTGCTGGGCTTTGGGGCGTGGCGCTTTATTACCCAGGGTGTGAGTGGCGCAGCCGCTCCCGTTTCTAAATTATTGCAGCATTATAAGAGTAAGATAGTGCCGCCACCCATACCGAACTATGGGGAGATTCAGCCCACGCGCTTCCTCTCGCCGGAGATTACTTCGAATGACCAGTATTACGTCGTCTCTAAAAACCTCTTCGCCGATCCTGTGGTCAATGGTGGCAGTTGGCAACTGACCGTTGATGGCGACGTTGACCATCCCTACACGCTCAACTACCAGGAGTTGCTGGCTCTGCCGATGCAGCGACAGTACGAGTCGATGATGTGTATCAGCAACGAGGTTGGTGGTGTATACATGAGCAACGCTCTGTGGGAAGGCGTGCGGCTGAAAGACCTGCTGGAGCGTGCGGGAGTGAAGTCGGGCGCGCAGAAAATTGTCTTCTATGCGACGGACGACTATAGCGATAGTATTCACCTGGACAAAGCTCTTGAGCCTACCACGCTGCTGGCTGTGCGTATGAATGGTGCGACCCTGCCACAGGGCCATGGTTTCCCGGTGCGCATGCTTGTCCCGGGAATATATGGCATGAAGCATTGTAAGTGGCTGACGCACATCCAGGTTGTGACGCAGGATTACCAGGGCTACTGGCAGGAGCGTGGTTGGAGTGATCCCGCGCCCATACGCTTGACCGCCCGCATCGATACGCCCCTGGATGGATCGAACGTTCCTGCCAAACAGGTAGCATACGTTGGTGGAGTTGCTTTCTCTGGCAACAAAGGTATCTCCGAAGTTGATGTCAGCCTTGA
>DMFQ01000253.1:6324-8732 GCA_003450555.1 Ktedonobacter sp. | reverse complement strand
ACCATCGATATGGAAGGGAATGTGCAGGATCCTCAAATAGCTCCGCCTGCGCCAGATGGGTCATCTGGATATCACAGCATTGCTGTATCCGTTGTATAAGCGAGATGCGTATTTCCGACAAATTCGGGTAAAAAGTGTCCGTTTTGGGCTGAGCTATTGATTGTAATAGTAAAGGCATCTCAAAACTACAAAGAAAACGGATACGACCTTGTTGGAGTGGATAAGGCCAAATGGTGATGGATGTCCAGGTGGTAGAGAGTCTACGTGCGCGAGATGCACAGGCATTTTGTTCACTGATTGAACGATTACAACAACCCATAACGGGATATTTGCATCGCCTCGTGGGCAACCGCGAAGTGGCCCTTGACCTTGCGCAAGATACTTTTTTACAGGTGTATAAAGAGATCGGGAAAACATCTTCAGACCTTCTAGTAGACGCCTGGATCTATCGTATTGCCACAAATTATGGCCTTCGCTATCTTAACCGCAAGCGCTTGCGCCATATCGTTGGGCTGGATGACTCCTTCTGTCCCGAAGACGTTACTAGCTATTTGATGGTGCCAGGTCCAGAAAATCAGGCGGAGACGCGCATACTTGTACATGAGACGCTTTTGAAAATGAAGCCGCAGGATGCTGCGTGTTTGCATCTGCATTATGGCAACAGCTTTACATATGAAGAGATTGGTCATGTATTGGGGATGACGCCCGAGGCAGTTCGGAAACGCGTAGCTCGTAGTGTGGAAAAATTTCGCGCACTTTACGCATCATCTACTTAGACGAGCAGATAGTAATTTCAGGTGAGGTAGTTGACCTATGTCAAGACAAACGCGGTGCTCTGAGGATGCGGTCGGCCTGGTGCATCCAGATGATAGCACGCTGCTTGCCTATAACGGTCAGCAACTCCCTGCTAAAGAGTGGTCGAGCGTTCAACAACATCTCCCTCTTTGTGAAACGTGCCAACAGCGTTGTGCCGAGCTGAAGCATACCACCGACCTGCTCACCGGTACACTGGCGCACTTTCAGCGTACGCACTATTATCCGCCGCTAGCGATGAATGTGCTGGAGCGCATACAGAACCCTACCGCCGCGCGTCTTGTGCACCAGCAGCGTCGGCAGGAGCGGTTGCGCGAGAATCTGGCTCTGGGCTATGCCCTGCTGAGGTATGCAATCGGTGGAATGAAAGCAGCGACGATGTCTCTGCTTGCTTTGCTCCCATCCTGGCTGAAACCGCATCAGAAGGAGCCGAGAAATGCGACGATGAATTCAATACCTGTTGCCAGTATTCCTATCGTAGGATTCCTGATGGTGCTGGCGGCATTCGTGGTGCTGGCTTATTCCGCTAACAGTAATACTAAACTGCATCAGCCCCTTGGAAGGGCAGCAACGACCTTAGTTCAGCCAACAACCAGCATAGTATCTCACCAGTCACCAACGCCGACCATGAATCCGGGAGGAATACCCTCGACTAAACCTGCGCTAACACCGGCGCCTGGTATGTCAAAACCAACGATCATCCTTTGTTTAGCGGGGAGCGACAAGGCTCAGATGCGCCTGCGTGTGTGTGGAAGCAATTTTACAACAGGCACTCAAGTTCAGCTTGTAGTGTCTATTGTTGTTGGTAGCCAACCGAGTCCAAAACGCGTGGTGTCCGTAGATGCAAAAGGCATGTTTCAAGTCTTGTGGGTTTTTCACGATTGTAAAGTGGCGCCGTATGCCGTTTCAGCGTCGGATGTGACTGCGAACCACACATCCGAGAGAGCCAAATTGCAAAATATTCAATTCCCGAATTGTGTTTTTCCAACGTCTCTGCCAACGGTGTCGGGAGGACGAAACAAACATTAAGGCAAGGTTCAATTTGGACGAATTGTACTTGACAGCTTGAACACTGACATTTAAACCTGAAACGACTCGTCGAGGAATATGTAAGTAGACCAACTTAAAGGACATGAGGGAATGATGGTACAACAGTGTGCGTGGTGTTTACGATTGATCAATAACATAGGAGAACACTTGTCAGCGCTACCTGGGCCGAAGATGTACGAGGCGTCCCACGGGATGTGCCGGGCGTGCGGCGAGCGCTGGTTGGCGACTGCCGAGGGATTTTATGGAGGACCGCTGGTGGTCACGCGGTCTGAAAATGGAAGACATTACGTCCAATGCGTTGAGGAAAATGTGCTTTATCAGTAGCTATACTTCTTGTTATTTGGTGATAGGTGTTGACCGTTGCTGCTCTGCAGCGCTGTGTCCACCGTTTTCACCAGAAGGCCGGATCGCTTGCTCGTGTTTGTTTTGACATGAGCGTGCTGCATCTCTTCCCCCCAGAGGTGCAGCGGCGGTTCGGCTTTTCTTGTTTGATTGCTGCTGAGCGACCTTCAGTCGCTCAGCAGCGTTTTTATGGAATGGGCTGT
>DMFQ01000253.1:5986-6209 GCA_003450555.1 Ktedonobacter sp. | reverse complement strand
ACAGCCCATTCCATAAAAACGCTAGAATTCCTGTAAGAAATTGAGCATGAGCTGGTTTACTTTGTCGGGTTGTTCCTGTTGCACCCAGTGGCCGCTGTCGGGGAGGCGTTTGACCTCGATTTGATCCACCCATTGCTCAAGACCTTGCGTCAGTTCAATCCCAAGCGCAATATCGTGCTCTCCCCAAATCAGGAGAGTGGGCGCACTGATGTGTGCAGTCTCC
>DMFQ01000253.1:0-5745 GCA_003450555.1 Ktedonobacter sp. | reverse complement strand
TTGCGCAGCAAGAACGCTTCGGGGAGCCACGGGATTTGAAAGACGAAGATATACCAGCTTTTGCGCAGTTGTTTGAGCGTACGAAATTCACGCTGCATCGCCTGTGGATGGGGCGCGTTCATCACAATGAGGCGGGCTGCTCATATGCGGATAGTAGATAGCAAAAGCCCAGGCTAAAGCTCCGCCCCAGTCATGTCCAACGATGATGGCCTTCTCATATCCCAGCCCCTTGATTAAGCCTTCGATATCCCTCAACAGCGTAGCCACATCGTATCCTTTGCGCGGCTTATCTGTATCGTTATAACCGCGCAAGTCAGGGGCAACAACGGTAAAGCCATGCTCAGCAAGAAAGGGAATCTGGTAACGCCAGGAATACCAGAATTCAGGGAAGCCGTGCAGTAACACAACAAGGGGACCGCTGCCCTGAGTTACATAGTGCATGCGAATGCCATTAGTGATGATATCACGGTGCTGCCATGTTTCCATAATCATTGCCATGAGAATATATTTCCTTCAAACGAAAGAATGCACGCCAGCATTTCGCGCGCGAAATGCTGGCGTGCATTCTTTCGTTTCACTTTATTTACTCGCTCCCCGCGTCGTTGTAGATGATGGCACGTTTGACCTGTTCGATCAGATCAGTGACGGGGATACCACGTGGGCACGCGTCGGCACAATTGAAGATCGTGCGACAGCGCCAGACGCCGTCGCGTTGCCCCAGGATGGCCAATCGCTCTGCCGCGCCCTGGTCGCGACTATCAAAGATAAAGCGGTGAGCGTTGACGATAGAAGCAGGGCCAACCCAGTCGGGATTGCCCCAAACGGAGGGGCATGAACCTGTACAAGCGCCACAGAGGATGCACTTTGTGCCTTCGTCATAGCGCGCGCGTTCAGCCGGACTTTGTAAACGTTCCGTGCCCGGCTCATTGTCGTGGTTAATCAGGTAAGGCTTGACAGCTTTATATTTATCAAAGAACGGCTCCATATCGACCACCAGGTCCTTGATAACCGGGAAGCCAAGCATAGGTTCAATGGTCACTTTGTCGCCGACATCGCGCATGAGCACTTTGCAAGCCAGGCGGTTGCGCCCATTGATACGCATGGCATCCGAGCCACACACGCCATGTGCGCAAGAGCGGCGATAGGTGAGCGAGCCATCCATCGTCCACTTGATGGTGTTCATGGCATCCAACAGGCGGTCGATGGGGTCTGCCTCCACACGATATTCTGCCCAGTACGGCTTCTTATCTTTTTCAGGGTCGAAGCGCTTGATACGCACCAACACATTCATGGTTTTGCCTCCTTAATATTTCCGTTCCTTGGGCTTGAAAATTGGGTCATCAATCAATTTGACATCTTTATAATCCAGGCGTACATCGTGTGCCTTCACACCCTTGTACGCAAGTGTATGTTTCAACCAGTTGACATCGTCGCGCTTCTCGTAGTCGAGGCGGAAGTGTGCTCCGCGGCTCTCAGTGCGCGCCAGCGCACCGTGGATTGTCGCCTCGGCACAGTCCAGCAAGAAACCAAGTTCAATTGCTTCGGTTAGCTCTGTATTGAATCTCTTGCCTTTGTCCTGTAATTGTACCCGCTTATAGGTTTCTTGCAAGCCATCCAGCGTATCAAGAGCAAGGCGCAGGCTTTGATCACTGCGCTCGACAAAGACCTTGTCGTCCATCTCGTTTTGCAGCGTACTGCGCACGCGCGCCGCCGATTCCGCACCGGTTGAGCTATAGAGATGGTCTACCAACTCTCGCGCATACGCCTCTGGTTCGTTAGGGAGTGGCGCGTGGCTGTTTTCAGCAATGAACCTGGCAATGTGTTTGCCCGCGCGCCGACCAAACACGATCAGGTCTACCAGCGAATTGGTGCCCAGGCGATTGGCGCCATGCACCGAGACGCAGGCTACCTCCCCGGCTGCATAGAAGCCCGGCTGGGGTGTCCACTGCGGGTCGATCACGACGCGCGCATCTTCATCGGTTGGAATGCCACCCATAGCATAGTGCGCGGTCGGCTGGATCGGCACGGGCTCGGTAATTGGTTCGACGCCGAGGTAGTTGCGCGCGAAATCGGTGATATCCGGCAACTTCTCGGCGATCGTCTTCGCTCCCAGGTGCCGTACATCCAGGAAGACGTAATCTTTGCCGTCTACGCCGCGCCCCTCCTTGACCTCCTGGATGATGCAGCGCGAAACAATGTCGCGTGGGGCGAGGTCCTTGAGCGTGGGCATGTAGCGTTCCATAAAGTACTCGCCCTTGCCATTGAGAAGTTTGCCGCCCTCGCCGCGCGCCGCTTCGCTGAGCAGAACGCCGACTTTGTAGATACCGGTGGGATGGAACTGGTACATCTCCATATCCTGCAAGGGTATGCCGCGCCGGTAGGCGATAGCCATGCCGTCGCCCGTACAGGCAAAGGCGTTACTGGTGACGCGCCAGGCTCGCCCATAACCGCCCGTGGCGAAGAGCACCGCCTTGGCATGGAACGTGTGAATCTCTCCCGTGCGAATCTCCAGCGCCACCACGCCGCAGGCCTGCCCATCATTGATCAACAGGTCGAGCGCGAGAAATTCACTGAAGAAGCGCACCTGGTTCTTCACCGCGCTCTGGTACATCGTCTGCAGAATCATGTGTCCGGTGCGGTCCGCGGCATAACAGGAACGGCGTACAGGGCCTTCACCAAAGTTGCGTGTATGCCCTCCGAAACGGCGCTGGTCGATGCGTCCATCAACGGTGCGGTTAAATGGCAGGCCGCGATGCTCCAATTCATAAACGGCATCGATAGCTTCACGCGCCAATATCTCCGCTGCAGGCTGGTCCACCAGGTAGTCGCCGCCTTTGACGGTATCGTACATATGCCACTTCCAGTGGTCCTCTTCCTGGTTGCCCAGCGCTGCCGCGACGCCTCCCTGGGCCGCGCCGGTGTGCGAACGTGTGGGGTAGACTTTACTGAGCACGGCTACACTGGTATTGGGCAGTTGCATGGCCGCCATCAAGCCTGCCCCGCCGGAACCGACGATGACTACGTCAAATTTATAGTACATTGTGTATCCTCGCTACTAGTGGTGAAGGCAGGTTACGCCCAGATTCCCCGCGTGTTGGAATGTGATCAGCGTAATGGTGCCTAACATAAAGAAGATCAACGTCAATGTTCCCGCGACAGACATCAGCGTCAGCCGTGCGCTGCGGCCACGAATATAGTCATCGATGACCACGCGCAGGCCATTCATGCCATGCAGGAGTGAGAGCGTCAGTAGCAACCAGTCGTAGAGTCGCCAGAGCGGATTATCATAACGCATTGCCACAAACTGGTACGTCGTACAAGAGACATCGTTGGTCACATGCATAATGATGAGATGAATGATAACAAGGAATATCAGCAGGACACCAGAGACGCGGAAAAAGAACCAGGAAAAGGTTTCAAAGCCGCCGCTAGCTGGTTTCACTCCATATCCAGTCGAAATACGCATTAATCTTCTCCTAACCGTTGGGACCCAGTGTATCACGTCCCACGAGGGGTGGGGCCTAACCCATAGTCATCCAGTGATCACTTCGTAATTGTCGTCGTGTTTGGGTGCAAAAATGGCAGCGCTGGTTCAAGAATAAAATATGCAATGGGGACAAATCCGACGACAGTAATAATCAGGACGATGACGAACATCAGTAGCTGGTAGCGCACGCCTTTGCGCCAGAAGTCGATGATCATGATACGGACGCCATTAAAAGCATGGAGTAGCACGGCACCTATCAAGGCCAGCGACAGGAAGCGGACGATAATGCTATCGAAGAGCAAAATACCTTCGTTATAGACGGCGGGGCCAAATCCCAGCAATGATACATCCACGATATGGATAAAGAGAAACAAGAGAATTGCCAGTCCCGTGATGCGATGCAGCAGCCAGGACCACATCCCGGATTGACCTTTATACATAATCTCCTCAATTCTGGTGGCGGGAGGTGGGGCATGAGGCAAAATCAGCTAGATCAGGGATCGTATACATTCAGTGGCCTCGTAGCTCTTGCTCTCGCCTTTTGGATAACCACAATGCTATCCCAACAACAAAAAATAGGCGAAAAAGCTCGTTTTGTTAACCCGGAAGGAAGTGAGTGCGTTTGTGCGGTGAACCTACTAGCATCATCGAATGTGCTCGCATCTCTAGAATCAACGTCTGATTAGAAAAGCTGTTTATGAAGGCACACCCTCGTGCCAGTATTCATCAGTCTTGTTGACGTTGTATTCCTATTATAGCGCACGACAAGGTACAGCGCAAAGGGCTAAGAATTGAAATAACGTACATTTTTTCCTCGCCTTCTCTATCCTTGCGGGGGAAAGTACTCGTCTCGTAGGGGCGGGAGAGGAGTGGAAGTGGGGTGGGGACCCTCGGGTCGCCCTCGTAGCTGTTTCCCCCGTAAGGACAGCAACTTCGTGTACCCTGGCAAAAATGCAACAAATTAGTGTATAATAGGGTAGAAGAAAAATCCCACATAACATTATTCAGGGCGAGTCATGCTTCGCCCCTGCAAAGGCAGTTCGCCAGACGTTCGCGTATTTGCAGGGGTGTGCAAAGCATAGCTCGCCCTTATATAATTACACCGCTTGCACCGGCGCAGCCATAGTTTCTTTTACCACCTCAGCGAGCGCCTTTATGAAGAGAGGCGAAGTATTGAGCGATTCCGTGCGCGCAAAGTGGATAGTGTGCTGCTCCGCCTGCTCGCGCGCCCCAACCTCGATGTCGTATAGAATCTCGAGGTGATCGGCCAGGAATTGTACCGGCGCAATCAGGACGTGGGTGTGGCCTGCCGCGCGAAGTTCCGGCATCACATCGGCGAAGTCCGGCTTGAGCCATTCCTCCGGCGTATGACCAGCGCTCTGGTAGCAGAACATCCACCTTTCAGGCGCAAGACCCGCCAGGTCAGCGATGGCCGCGGCCGTCTCTTTCAAGTGGTTAATGTAGTCAGGTTCTCTCTCTATGACCCGTTTGGGCATACTGTGCGCCGTCAAAAGCACAGGCACGCGTTCGCGCACATCTGGTGAGAAACGGTCAAGCGCCTGCCGCACCCGCTCGGCTGTCGCCTGTAAAAAGAAGGGCTGGAGGTGCCAATCACGCGCTATCTTCAGTTCGAGATCACCCCGCTGCAAATTCGCAACCGCCTCCTCCAACGCGCGAATATAGCCGCTCATAATAATCGGGGAATACTGCGGCGACATAATAACGCCAACCAACTGCTGAGAGCCTGCCGCAACCTCTGCTGCCACATCTGCAATGAATGGCGGTGAGAAACGCATCCCTGCTACCACGTGAAATGCTGGTCCACTGGGATGCTGAGCATGCAACTCCTCTTCAAGGGCAACAGCCTGTTCGCGCGTAATGCGGATCAGCGGTGATCCGCCAATCACCGCGTAGCGCCGCCTGAACTCAGTAATTACCTCAGGACTGGCCTCACGTCCTCCATAAACATTCTTGAGATATGCCGGAATATCATCAAGCGTAGCTGGTGAACCATAAGTCATAAGTATCACGCCCACGTGCGTATTTGTGTTCATTATTAAACCTCTATTGTGGTAATACTATACCAATCTAACGAAACTGAGCAGGATGACCACCCTGGCCAGGATGACCGCAGAGGATAGGATGACCGCAGATGACCGCAGGGGATAGGATGACCGCAAGGGTCATCCCTATATCCGCCCCCCTGCCCCACGTGTGGTGCGGAGCATCACGCCGTGTATAGTAGGGATGACCCTTGC
>DMFQ01000039.1:2574-7412 GCA_003450555.1 Ktedonobacter sp. | reverse complement strand
CAGTTTCCCGTACAGTTGCCCCGCAGGCGGGTACGCACAGAGACAGTGCGCCTGCTCACCAATACAAAATTGAAATACTACCGCGATGGCAATGGCAGCACCCTGTATCAGAGCTATGTTGCCCTTCCTCCCATCAATGAAGCAGCAGTGAGTGTTATTGACCTTGCTCACGCTACCGCGCTGACACAGCTTGAAATGCCGGAGCGCTACCAGTCAACATTTCTGCGACGCTACGCATTCTTGCTTGCTCTTGGTCAATTGATGCACAAATTTGGTTTTGAACCATGCCATGGGGGGGCGATTAGCGCTCCCTGGGACGCTCAGCAAGGAGCGCTGATCTTAGGCGCCTCGGGAAGCGGGAAGACTACGCTCAGTATAGGCTGTGCTATGATTGGCTGCGGCTTGCTGGGGGACGATCTTGTCATGCTGCGCGAACAAACGGCGGATGGCACAATAGAAGCCCATGCTATTTCTCACGAGGTCTCCATTCGCTCTGGTTCTCTTGATCTCTGGCCCGCGCTCTCGTTCCTACGCGATGTACCAGCAGATAAGCGCGATAAGCGCTATACCACCATTGAACGCGTGCGTAGCGGAGTTGCCTGTAGTAAGGCCCCTATTCGCCTTTTGCTCTTTCCAACCCTTACGACGGATGCACGGAGTTCAGTAACACCACTCAACAAGGCTAGCACTTTGCAAAAGTTGGTCGATGAATGCCTCGGCCAGAAATATACTACTCCACAGGCACAGGAGAGGCTCTTTTTGTTCTTGAGTACACTGGCGGAACAGGCGGCCGGATACCGGATCGCGATTGCGCGAGGCAGCAATGATGGTCCACAGATCGTACGTTCACTCTTTGTAGGTAACGCTCTATGACAAAACAACCTTCTACGCCCAGCTTACCACATGTACCTGGCGCACCTGTGAGTACTTTGCGCCCTGTGCGTTTAATGCCTGGTGGCAGTAATCGCGCGTGGGAGGGGAAAGCAGCACCACCACGTATACTACAGTCCACCGATACAACAATCGATAGGCCTGATAGCGCTATTCAGCAAAATGCTATACCCGTGGTAGAAGATCCGGCAATAAAGCCTGTCTTGGCTATCCAGCAGCCAACGCATGCAGTAGGAGCCAGCCAGCCGATCTATGGAAACACTTCCTATGATAGAAGATTAGCAAAACGCCGTAGAATTGATGAAAAGAAGCTCAGCTGGCGCGATGCGCGGCAGTTCAGCCAGTTTGTTACGCCCTTCAAATGGCAAATCACGCTGGCGTTCTGCCTTACAGTTGCAGTTGGGCTTACCGCACTGCCCATGCCTTACATCTTTCATACGATGCTCGACCAGGTCTTTCCCAGGCATGATACTATCCTCTTCACCTGGTCGGTGGCTCTCCTGCTGATGGTCCTACTGCTGGCCGAATTACTCGGATATCTCAACCGTAACGTACTGGGTTCGCTGAGCCGCTCGGCCAACCTCAAGATCATTTTTAGTTTCTATTATCATATGTTGCGCTTACCGCTCTCCTTTTACCAGGGGTTGAGCAGCACCGGACAAGTACTGAGCCGTCTCAACGAGGTGACATCAGCGCAGCAAACCGTAATACAGGTGCTGATCGATACAACAGTCAATGGTGTTTTAACCATCATCTATGTTGCCGTGCTCTTCTTCACCAACTGGCAACTCACGCTGGCCGTTCTCGCGGTCTCCCCTTTCTACATCGGCGTCAGTCTCTATTTTAACCAGCGCATTCGCCATTTAAGTCGCCGGGTACTAGAGAGCTACGCTATCATGAATGGAGCAATGTACGAGGGGTTAACCGGCCTCAAAACCATCAAAGCCCTGGCAGCTGAGCACCGTTTTGGACGAAAGACAAAAAAGCTGATCATGGAGACAAACCAACTGTCGTTCAGACGCACAATTTTCCAATCGGAAGCCAATTTAGCTATCGGTGCGGTGCAGGCTCTCTGCTCGATTGCCATATTGAGCTATGGAGGGTATCTCGTCTTGACAAACGCGATTAGCGCCGGACAACTAGCCGCGTTCATCCTCATTCTGCGCCAGCTCTCCTCGCCAATAACCACACTCAACGGCGCCAATCAGAAGATACAGGCCTCAGCGGTCGCTATCGACCGTTTATTTGAAATCCTGAACTATCCTGAAGAAGCCAATGCTGAAAAAGGCATCGAAATTCGCGATGTGCGCGGGCACATCTCTATGGAGCATGTGCATTTTTCCTATGTACAAGGGATTGAGGTTCTCCACGACATCAACCTGGATGTCCAGCCTGGCACAACTATCGCCTTTGTTGGGCGCAGCGGAGCCGGAAAAACGACCATTGCTAATCTACTGATGAGGTTTTACTTCCCCGATAGCGGGCGCATCAGCATCGATGGCTATGATCTGCGTGACCTCAAAATTGAAAGCCTGCGCTTTCAGTTTGGCGTCATCTTGCAGGATGACTCGCTCTTCAGTGGCACCATCGAGGATAACCTGACCTTCGGCCTGCTCCGCAAAGTCTCATGCGCGGAAATGGAGGAAGCGGCGCGCAATGCCAATATTCTCGATTTCATTCAAGCGCAGCCGCTCGGTTTCAAAACAATGCTGCATGAACGCGGCCAAAGCTTATCAGGTGGACAGCGCCAGCGTATCTCTATCGCGCGTATGTTTTTGCGTCAACCAAAGATCCTCATCATGGATGAACCCTCTTCAGCGCTCGACAACGAGTCAGAGCAGTTGATTCAGCAAGCGCTGAAACGCCTGACCCAGGGACGCACGACATTTATCATCGCCCACCGACTGAGCACTATTCGCAATGCAGATCGGATTGTGGTCATCGATAATGGAAGAATCGCGGAACAGGGATCGCACGACGAACTGCTTGAGCGCAAAAACCTCTACTGGCACCTCTACAACAGCTATGGCCGTGTCTAAGGCTCAGGAATGCTGCAAAAGTAATGAACGCACCTGCGCAGCATTCACTCCCACATCCGGCGTCAGCCACAAACGATACGCGGGCGCCTGAGCAGCCATATCACTAAAAATATCAAACATATAATCAGCCTCCCCCTCTTGCGCCTTCTGCTGAGAAATATACTCCTGCATCATCCACGAAACCGCCTGCGCCTGAGACATCTTCTCCGCACAAAAATTCGTGTCCCGGTGCGACGCGTGGACAAAAAACATCACACGTACCGGGCATGAACTCACAACCTGACCGCGGAAGTACTGCTGCACAGCGACAACCCGTTTCTGTCGCGCATCGTGCTCCAGGTTGCGCATAAAATCATAGTGACCCAGCAATTCCGAAGTACCCGCTCGCACCCCAATATCTTCGGGGAAGGCATAGACATGCACAACACCCTCATCTTTGGCCAAAAACAGGACATCATCGGCAAGGTGAGACACCCCTGCCAAATGCAGGCAGGAGAGCACAAGCGTACTCTTCCCACTGCCAGGTGACCCGACGATCAGCGCTCCTGCACCATTGAGCGCAAGGGCTGCAGCGTGTACAATTTCATAGCCATCACAACCAAACATGGCCCCAATCAGCATATAGAAAACAAAACGCATGATAAACCACGAAGCGCATTGACTCACATGCTCGACATAGAGCGTAGCGCACAGATCAGTTTTATCGAGAACGGAAGAGATGCGACTGGAAACGCCTGGAAACGCCTGGTATTCACGAAAACGCAGCGAACCGTGTTTCCAGCGCGCCCGCAGAGGACCATCCACGCCAGTAATACCCTCCCATGCCACATCGTCTGGCTTTCGCTCTGCCGGCACAGGAGGAAATTCCTCTCCTGGCAGTGTTTCAAACAGGTAACAGGTAAATGCGATTGGGCGATAGAGACGCTGACCAGCCTGCCACAGTAGATCAATTGGAATATCGGTAGGAAGTTGCGAGGCGGCTTCATACCTGTATTCCGCCAGCAATTCCGCATAGTAAAGAAAATGACGCACCTGCTCGGCCAGTGCTGAACAATTGGTGACAACGCGAATCATACGATGGTGTAAAAGATACCATTGTTCATACAGCGGGCCGCTCATTTTAGCTAAATATGGCTGTGCTCTCTGACGATCAGCCGTGTACATACACTCATCTCCTGTTAGTTCGTATATATCTTGCCAGTTATTTCTCATCTAGTTTATAGGAAGCTGTCAAATTTGAGGAAGGCTTGTAGTACTGCTTTCTTATCGTGCATTCCCGCTATAGCCCATCAATTGGTGACCAGCACGATACACAGTCAGCAGAAATCGCGGTGAGCGCGGATTATTCTCGATTTTATTACGCGCGTGTTCTACCAGGGCATCCAGTCGTCCATTATCAATCCCAGGTTGGTACTTACAGCGATAGACGGCATGTACGGTCTCCTCTCGGGAACAAATTTCACCGTTACGCGAAGCCAGGAAGAGCAAGAGTTTGCACTCACTTGTCGATAATTTACGTGGTCTCAAGATACCATCGACCCAGACGCACCGAGTGCTTTTCTCAATATAGATGCCATCTTTTCCTGGCATTTGTTGTTCCCTCCTGGCAAAAAGGTGAGTAGCTCCCGCCCCTTCCGCTATGTACGGGTATTACACAATATAGGACGCATTATACGCTCATTTGTAAAACGTGTTATCAATCATAGAGACAGGACGATTGCAGCTTTATAGGGAGGAATTACAAGTAAATTGTTACTACAGTCAAAAGTAGCATAGTCGTTAAAACTTTTGTTCGGCCAGCGCTAACCGAGCTATGTTTCTGATAGAAATGCTGCGTTCAAAAAGGAGAAAAAGATGAAATCGGGGGAGGAGAAATGGATATACGCTATCAACAAAAAACGCCAGGGG
>DMFQ01000039.1:2179-2388 GCA_003450555.1 Ktedonobacter sp. | reverse complement strand
CGTCCGTAGCCGCTGCTCTTGATCCCTCCAAAGGGAAGGCGCGGATCACTCGTCGTCATACCGTTAATGAAAACACCACCTGCCTCGATGCGGGCAGCTAGTTCACGCGCCTGCTCGATATTGCGCGTCCAGAGGTTACTGCTCAGGCCAAACTTGGTGTCGTTTGCCAGTTCAAGAGCGTGCTCCACGTCGCGAGCGTGAATGACAGC
>DMFQ01000039.1:0-1965 GCA_003450555.1 Ktedonobacter sp. | reverse complement strand
GACCGCTTGCTGCACCTGCTGGTCGAGCGTCTCGCGCAGATCTTTGCGAGCCAGCGGACCGACCTTCGTGTCATGCTCCAGTGGATCACCAACTTTCAATTTCGCCGTGTTGGCAGCAAATTTCTGCTCAAAAGCCTCCGCGACAGACTCCACCACGATGAAACGCTTGGCGGCGATACAGCTCTGACCATTGTTCTGGAAACGGGCTGTGACTGCTACCTGTGCCGCCTGGTCCAGGTCAGCATCCTCCAATACAATGAAGGCATCCGAACCGCCCAGTTCAAGCACAGTCTTCTTTAAGGCATGACCGCTGGCTCCGGCCACTTCGACGCCCGCGGCCTCGCTCCCTGTCAACGTGACCGCCGCAATTCTCGGGTCAGCGATCAGTTTGCTGGTCTCAGAACCAGGGACAAGCACAGTCTTCAAGCAGCCTTTAGGAAGTCCCGCTTCCTGGATAATGCGCTCGATTTCCAGGGCGACACGCGAAACGTTTGAGGCGTGCTTGAGAACAGCGGTGTTACCAGCCATCAGCGCGGGAGCCGCGAAACGAAATACCTGCCAATAGGGGAAATTCCAGGGCATGACCGCTAAAATAACGCCCAGTGGACGAAAGGCGACATAGCTTTCTGCAGCGTTGGCGACAACTTTTTCATCTGCAAGGAAACGTTCGGCATTTTCGGCATAGAAATCGCAGTTCCAGGCGCATTTTTCAACCTCGGCCTCGGCTTCAGTAATCGTTTTGCCCATTTCGAGGACAGCGATCCGCGCCAGTTCGATCTTGCGTTCCCGTAGATAATGCGCTACACTGTGCAGGTGTTTCGCCCGCTCTGCAAACGTAGTCGATCGCCACTGCAGAAAGGCCTGGTGGGCCTCGTCCAGGGCCGCGTTAATCTGCTCCTGACTGTATGCTTCAAATGTTTCCAATACTTCGTCGGTAGTTGGATTGATCGTTTTGATACTCATCGTTCTACTCCCATTGATAACAAAAAAGACTCGGATTTCATTATATCCCATAGACATACCTGTCTGTAGGGAGCTACCTTTGTCTATTCTCTTGTTCGCATCAAAACGCAATGTTACAATTATCAGGTTACCTGGCGAAAGCTTTAAACATCTTATTGTAGGAGGAATACAATTATGCCAATTCCCGCTGAAGAGCTGGCGAAGGATTGGTGGGCGGAAGGTGATACACCAGTCCATAACGATTCGCGAGTCACCTTTTTTGTCGATGGACGCATGACGATGTTGTCTATGTGCCAACATTTTCTCAAGGCAAGTCGCTACATTTACCTTGCAAATTGGGGTATGACGCCCGAAATTGAACTTGTACGCGGCAGCGACCACCGAGCTGGCCCAGATGGTAGCCCCGAACAGGAAAAACTCCTTGCCAAACTGCGCGCTTATGGGCTGCAGGAGGCTGATATCGCTTTCTGGTGTACCCAGGCGCTCTCAGTCAAGAACGTCCTGGGCTATGCTTTGAGCAAAGGGGTTGAGGTCAAGGTACTACTATGGGGTAGCCCGGACTTGCTCACCCATACCAAAGCTAAGGAAGCTCATGACCTACTCACACAGATAGGCATCAGCTGTCTCCTTGACGAAAGTGCTCTTGCCCTGAAACATCCTGCCGAGTCACTCCATCAGAAAATTTCGATTGTTGATGGCACACACGCTTTCGTTGGTGGTGTCGATCCATTGATTGAGCAGGGAGATTTTGACCGTTGGGATACGCAAGAGCATTTGTTTTCTTCTCCTTTACGTCGCACAGATGAAGGAACCAGCCCGCACCCCTGGCATGACGCTCATACTCTCATCGAAGGCCCAGCCGCGGGGGATGTCGAACTGAACTTCCGGCAGCGCTGGAACGATGTTATACACAATAAACACCTGGATGAAAATCAGCTTGTATCCGAACACCCAACTGCTCCCCCCGTGGAGGGAAGCAGCATGGTGCAGGTTGCGCGAACC
>DMFQ01000425.1:6460-10234 GCA_003450555.1 Ktedonobacter sp. | reverse complement strand
GAGTTTGTCTGTACGTACGCATATTTGTCCTTTCTGTGGCTCTGTGGCAGATCGTGATGTCAATGCCGCGAAAAACATTTTGGGAAAGGCCAGGGCATGGCCTTCAGGGACGGTCTCCGATGGGAGTCCGGTTGAACTGAGAAGCCCCCGGCTGTAGCCGTGGGGAGTTGTCACTCTTTTCTCTATACAGGCAGATTGCTATCCTTTTGCTAGTATACTATAACAATGGAGATTAGTTGGGTCAATAAAAAATGAGACAAGGGAAAAACGCACCTCTTTCTATATTATGCCCTCTGTAAAAGAATGAAGGGTGAAGGGCCTTCTTTATTGTTGCTTTGTCAAAAGAAGCCCAGGATTGTTATTTGAGTTTGGTAGCGTAGCGATAGGAACGGACCCTGAAAAAAATAGCGCTGATTTTCAGCGCTATTCACTTGATTTTAAAGAGGAAATGAGAGGTACGTTAAACCATTGTGAGATTGCTCTGCTATAAACCGTAATATAGACAACAGGTAGAGATTGTATAACATTGACGTTCAATACTATCTTCTTACTCCACGTATGAGTGAGTATGTTACACTGAAACATAGGTAGCCTCGTATTGCCTGCCTGGAAGGAGTCGTTCCGTGCTCCGCAAAGATCGGATCCTTGAAGCATTACGATCAATGTGCGCACAGCGACCAGCACAGAGTGGTGCCTTGCGTCGTTATGCTGGCTTCAGCGCAGAAGATGTAGCAGATTTCGCTGGTGTCGATCGAACTAATGCCAGCCGCGACCTGAATATGTTGGCACAGGAAGGGAAAATTGAGCGTATCCCTGGCCGTCCTGTGCTGTTTGCCGTCAAATTGCCTTCTAAAGAACCACTGCAAGAAGTGGCCAGCAATGGCAACCGGCATACTCTTCAAAACGGGTATCCTCCTGGAAGAGTGGAGTATGCCCATGAAGTTGAATACCGCCAGGAAGTCCCCTTGCAGGTAACTCAAGAGCCTGGTAAACCACCGGCGGTCGTCGCATCAGTCCATGTTGGGGCAGTTGTTACCAGTTTCGAGACGTTGATCGGCGGGGGCGAAGGTCTGAAAGTAGCCATACAGCAGGCTAAAGCAGCCATGCTCTATCCTCCGCGTGGCTTGCCCACGTTATTGTGCGGACCCAGTGGTGTTGGCAAAACGACGTTTGCCCGTTTAATGCATGGATTTGCGCTGGAACTCCGCGCATTGCCCTCAGATGCGCCCTTTATCAGCTTCAATTGTGCTGATTATGCGAACAATCCCCAGTTGTTGATGGCGCATCTCTTCGGCGTTGTGCGGGGTGCCTATACAGGCGCAGAGCGTGATCGCGAAGGCCTTGTGGAACAGGCCCATCGAGGCATTCTCTTCCTTGATGAAGTGCATCGCTTACCTCCAGAAGGCCAGGAGATGTTATTCTACCTGATGGATCGCGAGCGTTTTCGTCGTATGGGCGACGTGAGGGAACGGCAGTCCTCGCTGCTCCTGCTTGCCGCCACTACAGAAGATCCCAATACTGCCTTACTGCCAACCTTCCGTAGGCGAATTCCAATGACGATTACCCTCCCAGGTCTCCACGAGAGAACCATTATGGAGCGCTATGAATTGCTGCGGGCCTTTTTTACGACTGAATGTAGCAGTATTGGGGCGCATATCCATGTCGCACCTCAAGCTCTGCGCGCTTTACTGTTGTACGAATGCTCCGGCAATATTGGCCAGTTGCGCACCGATGTCCAGCTCGCGTGTGCCTGGGCTTATCTTGAATATCGTACTGGCAATCGTTCTGAGCTGAATGTTCACATGGGAGTCTTACCAGACCATGTGCAGCGCAGTTTGTTGCGTACCGCTGAGTTGAATCGAGCTTTGGAACCAGTACTGCACTTGTTGGAGTCCACTCACATCTTTACCCCCACTGGCCTGAGCCTGGACAGCTTGCCTGAATCTGCCCAGGATCTCTATGATACCATCAGCAGAGACCTGGGTATGCTTCGCCGCAGTGGACTGGAAGTAAACGAAATAAACAGGCTGCTCCATCTTGATATTCAAAACTATTTTCAACGCTTTGCAAACAAGGTTTCTCACGATAGGCAGGGATCATCCACTAACCTTGTTGATGAACGCATTGGCGTAGTGAGTCGTCGTATTGTGCAGTATGCTGAAGAGCGACTGGCACGTACCTTTCCCGAAAAGCTGGCATTGGTACTTGCCATGCATCTGACCAGCACTCTTGAGCATATGACACATGGTCGATTGATTGTCGAACCGGTCATCCAGTCCGTCCGCCACACCTATCCAATCGAATACGAGGTAGCGCGTATGGCATTGTTACAGTTCCGCTCGGCGCTGGGCGTATCTCTGCCTGAGGGCGAAACTGATGTACTGGCGGTTCTGCTAGCCAATGCGGACGCCCTCCTTAGTAGCGAGCAATCGACGGTAGGTATCGTGGTGGCGGCCCATGGGCGTGGTATTGCCGCGGGACTTGCGGAATTGGCGAATACATTGGTCGGGGTAAATTCTGTACGATGGGTGGAACTGACGTTGGAACAATCTCCGGAGGAGTTACTCGGCCACGTGATCCACTGGGTCCGTGTGGCAGATCAAGGTGGGGGTGTATTACTACTTGTCGACTTTGCCTCGCTTCTCTCTTTAGGTGAACTGGTGATGCGTCAAGCCGGGATACAGGTGCATACCGTGTCAGGTGTCTGTGCGCCATTGGTGGTTGAAGCAGTACGTAGGGCGCAACGTTCTAAACATGTGACATTAGATCAAATGGCAGCAAGCCTTACCCTTTTTCGTCCCGCGGATGAATCTGGTAGGGTAAGCGTAACCTCATTTGCATCAAGAGAGTCACTGAACAACGGAAATGCCGAGACAGATACCCAGTTCACTACTTCTTCTCTCCCTCGGGTGATTCTCTCAGTTTGTTTGACGGGATTTGGCAGTGCGACAAAGATTGCCGAGTTGATTGAAGAGCATCTTCCAGGCCTACGTGAGCAGGAGGTGCAGATTATCTGTATGGACATCAATCTATCTGGGAAGACAGAGGCAAATGTTCAGCGCCTCGTAGGCAATCGACATGTCGTAGCAATCGTTGGAACCATAAATCCACATCTGGAGAGCTATCCCTTTATTGCCCTCACTGATTTTCTTTTTGGTGACGGTGTCGCGCGTCTGCGCACTCTCCTTGGTGGGACGCTCATAGATCCGATATTGCTGCAACCTTCTTCTACATCTGAGCAGGTTGCCGTCGCCTCAAAAGGCACTATCGACTTTGCCCCGCTTTCTCTAGATGCTACTCCTGTATTGACCCAACGGGGCGAACTTGTACACCAGATCACCAATACGCTCAATCAAAGCCTCTTATTCCTCAATCCCACGCGCGCAATCCCCTTGATCGATCATATGATTGAGTTGATTGAAGTTGAAGTGGGAGAGACATTTGATATTGAAGTGTTAGCAGGCTTGATGCTCCATCTCGCCTGTATTTTGGAGCGTGGTATACAGCATAAGGGCATCCTTGTCAGTGAAACAGTTCGTACACAGGTTGGGCAACAATTTCCTCGCGAACTGAGTATCTGTCGGCGTGCACTACAGGTGCTGAGCGCGCAGATAGCTCGTCCATTGCCTGATGAAGAAGCATATAACATTGTTGGCATCCTCAGACAGGTAGATATTTTTATCAGCAATAACTTGTAAAATCATCTATACCCACTGGCTAGAGTTAGGTCCCTCTTCCTCTGCGGGAAAAGTACACCTGTTGCATGCGTAACAA
>DMFQ01000425.1:2427-6348 GCA_003450555.1 Ktedonobacter sp. | reverse complement strand
AGTGCGACAAGTGCGACAAAAATATATGGAATGAGCAAATTTGATGCTGCCGAAGTAGCGTTAACATGTGTCAGAGAGAGCTCAACGCTTCAAGCCTTAAGCTTGCTAAAAAATCGCACATCGGATGATGTAGTGTGTCATGTGTGTAGCACACAAATTGGCATGATTGTTGCAGTATTGTTAAGTATACCCGTGAGTGAGCAAATGCAATGGTAGTGTGTAGCGATATGGTAGTTAACACTACGGGCCAGATGCTCAAAGCTTATGGGGGGAGTTGTCATGATACGGGTATTGATCGTGTGTAGCTGGGGTATGTCGACCAGTTTATTGGTCGATAGTATGCTAGCAGCAGCTCAAGAGTATCAGTATGAGTTAATCGTTGAGGCTTTAAGCGCTGGTGAGTATCTAGAGAAGGTTGAAGCGTGTGATGTCGTTCTCATCGCGCCTCAAATTCGTCATCTACGCAAGAGCATTGAGAAACTGGCCTCTTCTGTGGGAAAACCTGTGGCAATGATTGAACCATTTCACTATGCTACAATGAATGGACGGGCAGTATTGGAGCAGGTGCTTCGCCTGTTACCACGTAACACTCAGGAAGGAAAGACAGCAACGTGAGCGGTATTATTGAGCGTAGCAGCGACTGGTTTGAACGTTATCTTGTTCCTCCGCTCAGCACACTTGCAAGTAATATCTATTTGCAGGCCGTGCGTGACGCCTTTATTATTTTCACGCTGCCACTCATTATTGCTGGGAGTCTTTTTCTGATTGTAGCAAATCCACCTTTTCCGTTTCTCGCGGACCTGGTGAGTCCCTATCAGTATGCTATTCTGGTCCCATTTCAACTCTCGTTTGGCTTGATGGCCCTCTTTCTCGCCTTTGGCGTAGCCTACAGCTTGGCGCAGTATAGACGTACGGAGCCAGTGCAACCAGGAGTACTGGCAATGGTGTTGTTCCTGGTGGCAAGCGTCCCAGTTACTGACCTGACGACATTGAGAATAGGTGATATATTGCCGTATTTAGGTGGACAAGGGTTACTTGTTGCTATCCTGATTGGCATTATGACGACAGAAGTGATGCGCTGGTTTCGCGGCTCGCGCTTCACTATTCGATTGCCAAAGAGTGTGCCAAAGAATGTGACGCGTGCTTTTGAAGCTCTTATACCCACATTCTTGTTACTGCTGCTGGTCTGGGGGCTTGAGTGGTTTGTAAGCTCCCATACAGCCAGCGTAGATGGCAAAGACGTTCAACTCACATTGCCCATTTTGCTCATGCAGGTTTTCAAACCGCTGGTAGCTGTACAGGATAGCTATCCAGCTGCGCTAGCCGAAATTGTGTTGATGATGTTACTCTGGTCAGTTGGTATTCATGGTATGAACATTGTCACCGCGATAGCGGCGCCATTCTGGTTTACAACGCTGGCCAGTAACGCAACTGGTGGTCATGGGATCGTTACGGAACCCTTTTTCCATATTTTTGCTCACCTGGGTGGTTCAGGAGCAACATGGCCATTGGTGATCTATATGCTACGTTCACGGTCGGCGCAACTGCGTACAGTTGGCAAAATAGCCCTGGGTCCCGCGATCTTCAACATCAATGAACCTGTAACCTTTGGTGTGCCTATGGCACTGAACCCTCTGATGATGATTCCTTTTGTACTTGTACCTGTGACAATTGTAACCATTAACTACTTCGTTTTCGCGGTAGGCCTGGTACACGTACCTATTGTTATACAACCCTTTACCGTTCCTCTCGGAATTAGTGGCTTTGTAGCAACTGGCGGTGACATTAAAGGGAGCTTGCTCCAGTTCTTTGATCTCGCTGTCTCTGCTCTGATCTACTATCCGTTTTTTAGAGCCTGGGAGCGCATTCTTGTCGCGCGGGAAGAGGACGCCAGTCAGCGTGAAGCTGTTGAAGTGCCAACACCCGTCAAGGTCGAGTTGGGCTAGGATACCAGTCAATAAATGGCTATGTATGCCAGAAAGGAGGAGTACCAACTTTTTAGCGCAAGTGCATTTTTTAGTATGGGAATGTACTGTCGCTTAGTTCTCATGAAGTGTATGCTTCTGAGTTGTACGTTCCGTGCTTGGCTAAGCACAGAGTGGAAGGACAAGTTTACAATGAGACTATTTGATCGAAAACGCAGGTCATTTAGCACAATGTTCGGTATCGGGTTGCTGATGCTTTTGTTGGTTGCCTGTGGTAACAGCGGCACGACGACGACGACTACCACCACAACCAGTCCTGTCAATGGCAAAGGTTGTACCAAGGTCGGTATTCTCCTCCCGGAGACTGCTTCCTCGTTCCGCTGGGACGGCGTAGACAGACCTGACCTGATCAAGGACATCACGGCGGCACTACCTGCCGGTTCCTCTGCCCCCGACTACAATAATGCCGGTGGCAGCGCATCGGTACAGCAGTCGCAGGCCCAGGCAGATTTGACCAAGGGCGACTGTATTCTGGTGGTAGGCGCGTATGACGGCGCAGCTGCGGCTGCAATTGTTACAGCAGCGAAGGCAAAGAATGTGCCTGTGATCGCGTATGATCGCCTGATCCAATCCAAGGACCTGGCTTACTACGTATCCTTTGACAACGTCAAGGTAGGCCAACTGCAGGGCCAATATATCGCCGATCACTACCAATCCTATGTATCGTCAGGCAAAATCAACACAGTGATGATAGATGGTGCACAGACCGACAACAACGCATTGCTGTTCAAACAGGGTGCTCATAGCGTCCTTGATCCATTGTTCTCAAGTGGCAAGCTCAAAAAAGTCTATGAGACTTTCACCCCAAACTGGGACAATAATACGGCCCAAATCGAGATGAATGGTGCTCTGACCGCGAGCCAGAACAATGTCTCGGTCGCGTATGTTGCCAATGATGGCATGGCAAATACAGTGATTGCCGCCCTCAAAGCCAAGAAGCTCAACGGCCATGTGCTGGTAACAGGACAGGATGCCTCGGTTGCAGGTATCCAGCACATCCTCGCCGGTGATCAGGCCATGACCGTTTATAAGGCTATCACGAAAGAGGCGCAGGCAACTGCTGACCTCGTGAAAGCCCTGAACGCTGGCTCAAGTACGTCTACCTTAACTAATGGTGCAACCACCAAGACAGCCGATGGTACAGCTATTCCTTCGGTCTTGGAGACACCGGTGGCGGTAGATAAATCAAACGTACAATCTACAGTGATTGCCGATGGTTTCGTGACACTCGCCGACGCCTGCAAGGGCCTGCCTAAGGGTACTGGCGGTATCTGTCCGTAGCTCTGTATACGGGCATCTCAGTCGCATTCGGGGAATGATGAAGTCCTCGCGTGCCTTGGAGAGCTGTAGGAGGCCTTTTGCTGGTGTCCTGAGACGCGCTTTTCTCTTCGCGGAACACGGGCACACGTAAGAGGTCTCCTGTCGCTTGTAGTATGAGAGTGAGGATGGTATACTTTTTGTATTCTTTCCTCTTCTTTTTGCAGGATTGCTGCCAACTTAGTACATCATTGGAGGGCCTTATGGCTGATAGTACGACTCCTTACGTTGGTGGAGAGTCATCGTCCACACCAGAACCACCATCAAAGGGTGAACCTCTTCTTCGTTTGCAACATATCAATAAAAGCTTTGGTGCTGTAAGGGCACTAACGGATGTCGATTTTGAGGTCTACGCGAATGAAGTCGTAGGTCTTGTCGGCGACAATGGCGCCGGAAAATCGACTCTTATCAAAGCTATTGCCGGTGTCGCGCCTGCTGATGACGGTGAAATCTTCGTAGAGGGCCAACCGGTGAAGATCACCACTCCACAGGTTGCGACTCATTTAGGTATTGAGACTGTTTACCAGGACCTCGCGCTTTGCGATAACCTGGATGTCGTCAGTAATCTCTATTTGGGACGTGAAGAACGAACCCCAATACTCTCTTTATCCGAGATTGA
>DMFQ01000425.1:1753-2270 GCA_003450555.1 Ktedonobacter sp. | reverse complement strand
TCTGTACGGGCGAAAGTTGCGCAACTCTCTGGTGGTCAACGTCAGTCCATCGCTGTGGCAAAAACTATTTTACGCAATGCTAAAGTTGTTCTGCTTGACGAGCCAACTGCCGCTCTCGGCGTGGCACAAACACGTCAGGTGCTGAACTTAATTCGCAGATTGCGGGAACAGGGACTGGCTGTCGTCGTTATTTCACATAATCTGGCCGATGTCTTCGAGGTTGCTGATCGCGTGATTGTTCTACGGCTCGGTAAACGAGTTGGCACGTTCGAGATTAAATCCACTACAGCAGAACGCATTGTGGCTGCGATCACTGGAGCCGAATTTGGCGAAATTCTGCAAACTACTACAACCAATGGCACGTCTGGAGGAAATGAGCTATGAGTATTGAGCAGAATACACCGTCTACTGAGAACCAGGCGGCTTTGGCAGCCTCCGTAGAGATACCATCTTACACACAAAAGCAGACGGTAGGACAGTTACTTCGTGGTGATCTCGGTTCACTTCCTGTTTTACT
>DMFQ01000425.1:1331-1630 GCA_003450555.1 Ktedonobacter sp. | reverse complement strand
TGCAACAGATTATCACTACTGGCGTAGACGCACTAGGTGTCACGCTCGTTCTCCTGCTTGGTGAGATCGATCTCTCAATCGCTGCGGTTGGCACATTTGCTGCCGTAGTGATGGGAGTACTCATGAACTATCATGGCTTCCCTGCATGGGAAGCCATCCTGGTGGGCATTCTGGCTGGTGCCCTCGCTGGCGCTATCAACGGGGTTCTTCATAGCAGTGTTACGTATCCCTTCGTTTATCGTGACCCTTGCTGCCTCCATTTTTTACGCGGGCCTGTTGCTTAATCTGCTGAACGGACA
>DMFQ01000425.1:0-1149 GCA_003450555.1 Ktedonobacter sp. | reverse complement strand
GTCGGTCTTCCAACACTGATCCTGCTGCTCTATGCTGCTGGCCTTATTGTTGATCATGTCGCCCGTCAGCGAGTTGGCCTGAGAGCTAAGCCGCTCCTCCAACTTGTTGTTCAGATCGGTTTAGCCGTAGTGATCGTTGAGGGCACAGTGGCGGTGCTTGAAAACACTCCAAGCGCGACTCCTGGGATATACCTCGGTGTTCCTAATTCGGCCGCGATTCTTTTTGCCTTGATCCTGATCTTGTGGCTTGTCTTGACAAAAACCACTTTTGGGCGTCATCTCTATGCAGTCGGTGGTAACATGGAAGCTGCCCGTCGTGCCGGCATCAATGTAGTGTTTATACGAATCACTGCCTTTACTCTCTGTTCAACGCTCGCCTCGGTGGGTGGTATTCTCGCGGCCTCATATGCAAACTCTGTAGCAACGCAGATCAACCCATCGCTTCTCCTCGACGCTATCGCAGCAGCCGTTATTGGTGGAACCAGTCTCTTTGGCGGTACTGGCTCTGTCTGGAACATCGTGCTGGGGGCACTCATTATCGGCAGCCTGGAAAATGGTCTCGACCTGAAGAGCCAGGGATCTGACGTGAAACAGATGGTCGAAGGTGTCGTGCTGTTGTTCGCTGTGACTGTCGATGCCCTTGTTCGTCGTGCTCAGAGGCGGAGTGGGCGTTAGTAGAGTCAAAGTAAGTGTACTCGTCGGGAATGTCCCTACCAGAATCGAATGTATAGTTTGCGTACTCATGCTGACCAATAACCAGTCTGAGTACGCAGGTTAAGCAATAATCCTTTGACCTTCTGGGAAAGCTCCCTTTGTATCTTCGTATTGCGGTTTCTTGTGAGCAGGGATTGTTCATTGCTCTTGCTCTATTCGATAGTTGCACGTACAATGAGCGAGACAATAATAGATTGGTGGATGATCATCTGTGGTGAAAAACCTGCTCTATCGCATGTTAAAGGGCTTAGTAGGCATCTTTTTTAACATTCTCAACCTTCTCCTCGCAGGAAATCTCCCTCCATTTGGCTGCGTATCTATTGTCATCAGGGATCAAGATCAAGCTTCCTACCTTGTCATTGAACGGCCAGAAGGTGGGTTCGTTTTTCCAGGTGGTTTTATGCGCTGGGGAGAGCATTCAGTTCAGACGGCTCA
>DMFQ01000047.1:362-3110 GCA_003450555.1 Ktedonobacter sp. | reverse complement strand
GCGAAGAGCGAAGCGATGAGGAATCAGAAAAGGGCACAACACATATGCCATTAGAATCACTTCAGTTCGCGAGTGCACGCGAAGATCGCCTGAATGCTAAATGGAAGCGCAGGCGCGATATCCCCCTGGCCATCCTCGGCTGGATCGCAGTGGCAGCAGTCATCCTCTGGGCAGCAGGGCACGTGGCTCGATCGCTGCTCCTCCTGGCCATAGCCGCACTGCTTGCCTTCGCTCTTGCACCCGCGGTAAAACTTTTTCAGCGTGTGATGCCGCGTTTCCTGGCGATTCTCATCGTCTATCTCGTTGTCCTGGCTGCGTTCGGCTTCTTTGTGTACCTTATTATCAATACCTCGATTGTGCAGGTTGGCATGCTTTCACAGGAAGTGCGCTACTTATTGACACAAGGGACCAATGGACAACAGACGCCATTAGAAGCACTATTGAAATCATTTGGCATCTCGCAGGAACAGATCACCTCCGCGCGCCAGCAGATCGTTGCGCAATTAGGAGGTTTCGCGGGAAGTGTGCTACCATTGCTCAGCCGTTTCCTCGACTTCCTGTTAGATATCGTTATTGTAGCGGTGGTGAGTATCTATCTCCTCATTGATGGTTCACGTGTGAACAATTGGCTGCGCAACAATATGCCCAGACAGCAGCGCGGGCGCGTTGACTTCTTCCTGGAGACTCTGGAACGTGTCGTTGGTGGCTACATTCGTGGACAGTTGCTGCTCTCCACTCTCATTGGCCTGTTGGTAGGTATCGGCATGTTGATCTTCCATGTGCCCTACGCAGTCTTACTTGGAGTGATGGCTTTTATCCTGGAATTCATTCCCGTGCTGGGAACGCTTGTCTCCGGTGCCATCTGTGTCCTGATCGCGCTTACCCAGGGGTGGTTGATAGCAGTGGGTGTACTCATCTATTTTGTGGTTGTGCACGTTATCGAAGGAGATGTCATTGGTCCTCGCATTGTGGGTAAGGCCGTAGGTCTGCACCCTGTGGTTTCACTCGCAGCTCTGATTGCTGGAGCCGAGCTTTTCGGTATCCTGGGAGCGCTCTTTGCTTCGCCCGTTGCAGGCGTCTTGCAGGCTCTCATCATTGCCATCTGGAAAGAATGGCGCGCAACTCATCCTGACCAGTTTGAAGAAGGAAAAGATACTGTTGCCGACAAATTAGAGGAGAACGTTGCCGACAGGCCTGTAGATGCAGCCAGACCAGCAAACGGCTAGCTCCAATAAAGTCACTCGGAAGGATGAGGAACGGCTTCGTAATTGCTGATATAGGGGAGACGGCGCACAAAGGCCGGGAGAAAGGCAGGATCATCGGGGCGCAAGGTAATCACGCCGAAGTAGCACATATTCTCTTCGGGAAACGGATCATACTCCTCGCCCTCCAGCTCAGCCTCGTTGCCTAACTGGCTCTCGCGTACGACGAGATCGCGCCGCATGAGTGCCTTCAATTTCGCCACCACTTGCGGATCGCCTTCATCCTGAATATTACCATCAGCGCCCATTAGCGCGACCACTTGCCCCGTCTTCAAATCACGAATACTATACATTTTGGCCTCTGTGTCCATTATGTTGGTCTTCCAGGAATGCAAGTGACAATTTAGGTTGTCACAATTGTATCGCATAACGATTTGTTTAAAGGGTAGCATATGGAAGATAAAAGCGCAAATTTGGTACAAGGCCTTTTTACTTCCTATAAGCTATATCGTGTGACGAGCTATTTGAAGCATAGCATATGTGCGCAAACTCTACAGATAGCAGCTGCTAAGCCGCAAACTCATGCTTGCCAAAGTCAACCAAAACCATATAAGATACTCGCAAGCAGCATTTTGATAAAAAGAGGGGTGAAGCACCATGGGTTTGAGCGTGTGTCCCGCGGCTGTTGTTGCCGCCCCCGTTGAAGTCGTCTGGGAATTCCTGGCACATCCGGCAAGATATTCAGAGTGGATAGATGGACAAGTAGATCATGTCGAGCCGCNNTTTCAAGGTTGAAAAAGTCGATGCTGAAAAACATCAGCTTGGCATGCATGTCACCTTTCCCCTGGGAATGCAGTTGCGGGAACATGTCTCCTGCACATCCATTGACGCGATCTCGTGCAACGTGCAATATGGCTGAGACTTTATCTTTCCACCAGGTTGGTGGGGTCGACTGCTGGAAACGTTCGGCTCGAAGACATTTGCCGCGAGTATCGAAGACTCTTTACAACGGCTGAAGCGTAAGTCCGAAGCATACTACCAGGCGAACGTTGCTAAAGGTGAGGAAGCTCATGGCTAAAGCCAGGATGAATTGTTCATAGCTTCGTCAATCTAACAATCGAAAGGAATGCGTATCAATGCTCAATGACTCTGTGCTTCTCAACGACTGGCATGTCGTGGCCTATGCACCAGACCTGCAGGAAGGCAAACCTGTGGCCGTCCGCCTTTTAGAAGAAGATATAGTGCTCTGGCGCGTCAGCGATAAGATACATGCGTGGCGCGATCTCTGCCTGCATCGTGGCACCAGGCTCTCCCTCGGCAGAGTAGAGAATGAGACGCTCATTTGTCCATATCATGGTTGGACTTATAATGAAGAAGGCCAGTGCATCCGCTTCCCGGCTCATCCTGACCAGAAACCTCCCACCACGGCACGCACAAAGATGTACCGCGTTCAGGAAAAATATAACTGGATCTGGGTCACGCTCGGCAATCCCGAGCACGATATAGCGATCTTTCCGCAGTGGGGCGACCCGGCCTTCCATATCGT
>DMFQ01000047.1:0-234 GCA_003450555.1 Ktedonobacter sp. | reverse complement strand
ATCGAAAATTTCCTTGATGTGACCCATTTCCCCTTTGTGCACCAGGGGCTATTAGGTGATCCCGCTCATCCCGAAGTCAATGATTACGTAGCGGAAATAACGGCAGAGGGCGTAATCGCTAAAGATATCAGCGTCTGGCAGCCTGACCCTGATGGCACAGGGAACGGGGCGCGCGTGAGTTACACGTATAAAAGTCTTGCGTCCGCTCACCGCCTACTTCATCAAATCTTCCCT
>DMFQ01000168.1:4441-4786 GCA_003450555.1 Ktedonobacter sp. | reverse complement strand
AGAAAGGAGGTATACCATTGAAAAACGATGAAGAGATGGCCTGGACCCGACTGGATCAACCACCTGCTCCGCGTCGACGCGGGCACAGTTGGCTCCTGGTTGGAGCTCTGGCCTTTGCCTTTATGCTCGCCCTTGGCGTAGGCGCGCTCCTGGGTGCGTCGACCAGCACGACTCAGGCCGCAACCCTTACGCCTGGAGGCACCACTAGCTCCCAAACGTTGGCCTCTGACCAGGGAGTCTTCAATAGCTCCCAGACGTTTGCTGGCACACCTGGTGCACATGGCCAGTGCGAGGCGCTAACTGTGTCGAGCGTGAATGGAACTACGATCGTGGCCAAAACGTCGA
>DMFQ01000168.1:3855-4155 GCA_003450555.1 Ktedonobacter sp. | reverse complement strand
TGGCTGCGGCACTTGACCCCTGGCGTGTTCAGGCTAGCATGGATCCGTCAGGGATCAGCTCTTGGGCCCTCTTTCATCAAAATCTCATAAACGCTTCATGTGACACCACTACGCAAATCCTCTAAGCTCGTATACTCTCCACATATTTGCTCTGTGAGAACATACATGAGTGTTTTCTCATGTGCCTATCATGCTCATCTCATCAAGTACTGCTATACTGAGGAGTGCGAAGTGATCCATGCAGAATCACTTGTCATTGCGTGAGAAGGAGGACGACAATGGAGGTCCCACCTCTACAGA
>DMFQ01000168.1:2299-3652 GCA_003450555.1 Ktedonobacter sp. | reverse complement strand
TTTTGCAGAGAGAAACAGTATAGCTTGTGCTTGGACTGAATAGTCTCATCCCGTTCATGCCAGAGAAGGCAACAGCCACACGATAGGAGAAAAGCAATATGAGCACTGCATTTGAACAAAGACAACAGCTTTCACCACTTGCAATCCAGACATCCCTCCCGCATGTTGTTGTCACAGGAGATCTTCAGCTTTCTGTGACCGAATCTGATGCTGCGCATGGACCGATCAAAGGTAGCTACAGCATAGAGACTCGAGAGATGCAAGAACCACTGCTGATAATGTGGGGTGGCGAGGGGCAGGTGCTGAATCGTAGGGCAAGGACAACAAACATTGCATTTGAAATGCCCGAAGCTCGAGTAGGTCAGACGTGGATATATCCGGTGCAGGCTCAGGTCACAGATCAGCGGACGTGCATTGTTACCGGGGTGTTCGTTCAGATTCTCGTGATACCGGATCGGACACCCCTCACCAACTAGCATTAGAGAATGCTTCAATACGCTGTTCCACTCGTCCTGAACGAGGTCAAAGCCGGGCCGCAGTTATATGCTGATAGCTCTCCGGGTGCTGGTGAATGTAGTCAGCCAGTGTCTGTGGAGCATGGTTGGTAAGTGCCTCGACGGTGTGGCTGACGACTGACATCTCACCTGTGGCTATGGCAAGGTAGGTACTAACCCACGCCTCCAGTTCCCAGTCCGAGGGATTGAGCTTCGCGCGGGATTCTCTGGCCTCCTCAATAGTTTCGGATTGGTAAGAAGCGGGGAAACCAGTGACACGTGCTAACTGTTCTGCGATCTCAGCGAGCGTGAGAGCTTGAGCGCCCGTAATGTCATAGCTGGCCCCATCGTGCCCACTGGTGGTCAGGACAGCGACGGCCACATCAGCCAGGTCATCACGCGAGACCCACGCGATGGTACCGTTGCCAGCAGGTCCGCGGATGACGCCGTCGCTGGAGAACCATCGAGGAACACTGTCAAGGTAGAAGCTCGGGCGCAGAAATGTATAACGTTTCCCGGTGGCACGTATATACTGCTCTGTGAGAGAGTGCTCGCGGGAATGTGTGAAGGTCGCCAGAGGGGCGGCGGCCAGGAAGGAGGTATAGACAATACGCTCGACTCCGGCAGCGATTGCGGCATCGATTGCGCTGTAGTGTTGCGCCAGGCGGCCTGCCCCACTTCCTGACACTAGAAATAGCGTCTGGACGCCGTTGAGAGCTGCCCGCATGGCTGATCCATCTTCATAGGATGCCTGGACAACCTCAGAACTGGGAAGCTGGGGGGCTTGTTCAGGATTCCTGATGAGCAGGCGCTGTTGTCTGCCAAGGGCGGCGAGTCGGCTCGCCACTCTACCCCCGAG
>DMFQ01000168.1:0-2099 GCA_003450555.1 Ktedonobacter sp. | reverse complement strand
CTTTCCTTCCAACACCAGCCCCAGTTTGTCTTCCCTCTCCGGCCCGTTCTCCCATTCCTTCTCAACAAGAAACCACCTGTGGAATATTTCATCCCCCCTGAAACACCTGAAACACCTGAAACACTTGATACAGTGCGACGTCACGTAAGATGTATGCGCACGAGCGTAAACTGAAGGGCAACCCAACGTACCGTTTCAAGATCGGATTGCCCACCGTAATCGAGTTTCGCCCCATAGGCTCTCGCCACCTGGGAAGTAGCCGTACAGATACCAGTAGCTGCCGCAAGCTGAGACTTTTCAAATCGTACTCTCATTGACCGTGACGCTACAATCAATCAGGCACACCTTGACCGCCTCCACAAATTCCATTGTGATGGCATTCCCTCCTTGATCGCAGGTCAAAGTGGCTTCCTCCCGATAAACCTGCTCTATTGCCAACTCTAACTGTTGTGCCTGTTGAGAAAATCCCAGGTATGCAAGCAACATGGCACCCGAGAGTAACATGGCAGTAGGATTGATGGTACCCTTACCGGCGAGATCAGGCGCTGAACCATGTACTGGTTCGAAGTAAGCATAGCTTGCGCCGTAACAGGCACTGGGAGAGAGGCCCAGTCCTCCAATGCTGCCACTGGCAACATCAGCGAGGATATCCCCATGTTCATTAGAGAGCACCACCACGTCGAGCGTCTCTGGTGCAGCAATCATGCGCCTTGCCAGATCATCAATAAGATATTCCTGGTAACTCAAGCTCGGATACGTACGAACCGTTTCCGCTACAAGCGCGCGGAAGCGACCATCGGTGCGCGGTAATATTGAGTAACTTGGCACCAAGGGTCACACAACCTGGATAGCCAACGGCTTGACGACGTAACGCAAGTTCGCATGCAGCAACCGCTACGCGTCGCATCTGTTCGTCAGTACAAATCCGCACAGCGTAGGCTCCCTCCTTTCCCACTGGGGGAGCCTGCCACCACAAATCGCTGCTGGACAATGCAGTCAGTTCAGTAATGTCGCCCTCGCGCGGCGGATACATTCCTTCCAGATTGTCGCGTACAATAATGTAATCGATACACTCGGGATGAAGCATCGGACTTCGATAGCCGGGATACCACCGAGCAGGACGAATATTGACACTGGTCTGTTTGCCCCAACGAAGATACCATAAAACAGACCTGCTGGGACCACCACTCGCTCCAAAAAGTGTGCAGTCGGCGCTATCTATCGCTTCCCGCGTCTCGTCTGGGAACGCCTGACCATAGCGCTCTATTGCCTCACGCCCGCTCGTAGCCTCAACAAAGCGGATGGAGGAAGCTAACAGGCGTAATACCTCAACAGTAGGACGCATTACTTCAGGGGCAGCATCGTCTCCAGCTATCACACATACAGTAGACGGCTTTGCCGAGAGTTCAGGATGTTGAAAGTATGCCAGGCTCATCGTAACGTTCCCTCCTGGCGAATGTATTCGATGATACCCCCTGCTGCAACGATACGCGCCACAAAGGGGTTCAACGGCTCGGCCTGAAACGCTTGTCTGGTGGTCAAATTACGTATGATACCGGTCGTCAAATCTACTGCTATCTGCTGCCCATCAGCACTGCCTGCCACCGCATCTTCACAAACCAGCACAGGAAGACCAATATTGACGGCGTTGCGATAGAAGATACGCGCGAAACTGCGCGCAATAATAACCTGAATTCCACATGCCAATATAGCCGCGGGGGCATGTTCGCGCGATGAGCCACAGCCAAAGTTATGTCCAGCCATCACCACATCGCCCACCTGCACCTGCTGTGCAAACTCTGGCAGCACTTCGCAAAGACAATAACGCGCCAATTGAGCGCGATCGGTTGTTACATTGTAGCGCCCAGGAATGATGACATCAGTATTCACATTGTCACCAAGCATCCATATACGTCCCATATCCATGTGTTCCTACTTCCTTTTCATCCCTGCTAAGCGTAGTTAACCGCAGCAGTGGCGTTGCAGGGATAGATTTCGACTCATCTATGTCTATAAGAAATTTCTTGGATCAGTGATGCAGCCAGTCAGCGCAGTAGTCTGCGACGGTAGCAGGACTTCCAAGGTAAATTTCGGCGCTA
>DMFQ01000460.1:5011-8128 GCA_003450555.1 Ktedonobacter sp. | reverse complement strand
AGTAGGGCTTGACTCACAATCTCTTCTGTCATGAGATCGGTACTCTCGATCTCTTCCGGCAGCACTTCAAAAATCCTTCCATAGCTCTGCGCGTGAATGTGAAGTTGGTACATACACGATCCTCTTTCTCAATAGTTCTGGCCGCCCCAGCCAAGGCGTAAGTGAGTGAGTGAGTGGGCAACATCGTATATAGTAATGTTACAGTGGTGCTTGTCCTTGTCCCTACCACTCGTACCTCCAAAATATAAAACAGTATCCCCATCCCGTTGTCTATTGCTTTACGCATACCAACCCAAGTATACTTATTAGGGTCTCATTTCTCTGATTTTAGGTAACCTGAAAGTCTACCCAAATTTCTACTCGGATATTGTAGCGCGACGCCATGCCGTCTAGTAGGAGCACAAGTTGAAACATATAAGTGCTGAAGCATTTAGCAGCGACCTGCACAAGCATTTGCGTGCCATCGGCTATTTCCAAAAAGACCTTGCTGACAAGCTGGGTCTGCATCCAAAGGTGCTCAGTCGCAAGCTGCATGGTCATGGGAACGCCCATCTGACCGAGCATGACGTACGGAGCATCATCATTGCGCTGGCGCAATGGCAAGTCATCACCACACTGGACGAGGTGTTGCACTTGCTTGAACTAGCACAGTTGAATTCAACCAGCTTTACCACCCAGGAGTGGCAAACGCCTCCTCTCAGCCAACTTATAAGCAGAAATAGCACACATCACTCCCATACGGATTACCCCTCTTCGCGCACCCGCCAGCATAATTTGCCTGCTCCTCTTACTCGACTTGTCGGACGGAAAGAGGCGGTGAAGCAACTCCGGCAGTTGCTAGGACAGAACGAGGTACGTCTGGTCACCATGGTTGGAGCAGGCGGTAGCGGTAAAACGCGCCTCGCGCTGCAAGTGGCATACGACATGGCCGACGAATTTGCGCAGGGTGTGTGGTTCGTAGACCTGACCGTGATGCGCGATTCCACTCTTGTAACGCAAAGCATCATGCAGGAATTGCATATCAAGCCAACGCCCGCCTCGCCCGCGCTCCAAAGCTTGATCAGGTATCTGCAAAACAAACAACTACTGCTGCTGCTTGATAATTTCGAACAGGTAGCAGAAGCGGCTACAATTGTGGGCGAATTGCTGACTGCCGCTCCCGGTCTCAAAGTGCTGGTCACCAGCCGGACGGTGCTGCATCTGTACGGTGAAAGCAAATTCAATGTGCCCCCCCTGGACTTTCCCGATTCCAGCATCGCGTTGGATACGGCGAAGCTTGAGCAGTATGGTGCAGTCCAACTATTTGCTGAACGAGCCAGGGCAGTGCTGCCTGGCTTCACCTTGACCGCCGAAAATGCGACCAGCACCGCGCAGATTTGTGCCAGGGTCGATGGCTTACCACTTGCACTGGAATTGGCTGCTGCACGCGTCAAAATCCTGCCGCCAGCGCAGCTCCTGGCACTGCTCTCAAGGGCGCGGCTCTCCGTACTGACTAAGGGAGCCAGGAATCTACCGGGCAGGCAGCAAACGCTTCGCAAAACCATCACATGGAGCTATAACTTGCTCTCCCCAGCCGAACAAGTATGGTTCGCGCGCCTGGGCGTGTTCAAAGGGGGGTGGTCACTTGAAGCGGCAGAGGAGATGATGCAAGCTGTAGAAGCGGATCAGCGCGAGAGCCAGGATGATCTACCCGTTTCAAACTCCACGTTGGATCTGCTCGAGCTTTTGGTGGACAACAGTTTGCTTGTACGCATGTCAGAGACGGCCGGACAGGCACGCTTTACGCTGCTGGAGACACTGCGTGAATACGCTCTGGAACGGCTGAGTGCACGTGAGGAGTTGGAACGCCTGCAAGACTGGCATGCCTGTTATTACCTGCGCATGGCCGAAGAGGCTGAGATAGGTTTGCGGGGCGCACAACAACTCATGTGGCGCACAAAGCTAGTAGCGGAGCAAGATAATTTCCGCGCAGCCCTGGAGTGGTCGCTCCAGCGCGCAAGAGCCGTAACCAGAGCGATCATAAGCGATCCTGGCCACTTCAATCGTGAACCAACCACAGAGAGCAGAGCAGCTGCAAGAACTGGAGGCACAGCCTCACTTCTGGCAAGGTCAACGGACAGAGATCTCGGAACCGGACTGCGCGCTGTTGAAGTGTCCCTACGTCTGGCCGCTGCCCTCCGGCCACACTGGGAATGGCAGGGCCACCTTGTCGAAGGGCGAAGCTGGCTGGACGCAGTCCTGGCTGTGCCGCTTGCCGCAGAAGCAGGAAGGCCAGTGCTTGCGGCACGAGCCAAAGCGCTGGGCGAGGCTGCCCGCCTCGTATGCCTGCAAAACGAGCAGAGCACCGCGGTAGCACTGGCCGAAGCGAGTATCGCCCTCTGGCGGCAACTGGACGACCCTGACGGTCTGGCGACTGCATTGTTGTACCGCGGATGGCCAGCTCATGCCATGAACGATCATCAACTGGCAAAAAGTATGTACGAGCAGGGCTTTCAACTGCTCTCCCCCACGAGCGATACATGGCTGCGCGCTCAGTTGCTCTTTTACCTTGGCGACGCTGCCGGCTTCACCTATGAATTTGCCCAGATGAGATCTTTCTATACTCAAAGTAGAGAGCTGTTTGAGCAAATCGGTGACAAAAGCGCGCTTGCCGATGTGTTGAAAGATCAAGGTGGCATGGCAGTTCTGGAAGGTAATTACACAGAGGCTATTGCCAACCTGTTAAAGAGCATTGAGCTAAGCCAGGAACTCGGCTACAAACAATTCATAGCCACAGCCGTAGGGCTGTTAGGTTTCGCGGTTGGCCTGCGAGGAGAACCAGATCCAATTTCGGCCAGCCTGCAGGCAGCACAACTCTGGGGAGCAAAAGATGGCTTAATGGATAACATTGGCTCAAGCTCATGGCTAAGAAACTCCCCAATCGTTCAAGAAGTCATTCGCCAAATTCAAACCCGCGTAGACGAAGCAAGCTGGCAAGCCGCCTGGCTCACAGGCCAGCTTCTCACCGAAGAACAAGCCGTCGCCGCCTGTTTGGCCCTAAAAACATGAATCAATTACTTTCTTCAATCAGCTACAACACACGGGGCACTATCGTATATAGTAGGGTTGACCCTCGCG
>DMFQ01000460.1:0-4824 GCA_003450555.1 Ktedonobacter sp. | reverse complement strand
TGGGGCGGCCTCTGGCTCGGTACCTACCCTCCATGGAAATGGGGCGGCTGGCCCGGCACTCACCCTAAAAACTAGCGGTATGGGGACGTGCGCCCTACCCACCGCCGACCCCTGACATTCGTCCCAGCGATCCCTTTCGATCGCTCTAGAAGAGGTAATAAAATGACGCAACAACGTTTTACCAACAAAGTAGTGCTGGTGACAGGTGCCGCCAGCGGCATAGGCCGTGCCATTGCTCTGCGTTTTGGACGCGAGGGCGCGCAGGTCATCATCGCAGACGTAAACGCTCAGGGTGCCGATGCTACCGCCCAGACCATTACTACTCAAGGTGGATTGGCTATCACTGCTATCGCCGACGTTTCGAACAAAAGCCAGGTTGACCGCATATTCTATACCGCGATTGAACGTTTCGGGGCTGTGGATGTGCTGGTCAACAACGCTGGCTTAATCAATACCGAGCGCCACTTTCTTGAAGCCGATGAAGCCTGGTGGGATCGCATCCTCTCGGTAAACCTCAAGGGCGTCTTCCTCTGTTCATCTCGCGCTGCCCAGGTGATGGCCCGCCGTCATCAAGGAGTCATTATCAACCTTTCCAGCGGAGGTGCGACCCGCTCCCATCGCGGGAACGCGGCCTATGATGCAGCCAAAGGCGGCATAGAAGCTCTCACCAGGGCAATGGCACTCGACCTTGCCCCTTACGGCATTCGCGTGAACGCCCTCGTTCCCGGCTCAATTGATTCACAAGGCATGGACCAGGAAACGAAGCGGGAGCGAGGTGAAGCCGTCCCGCTCGGACGCGTGGGCGAACCTGAAGAAATTGCGGGCCCTGCCGCATTCCTGGCATCGGAGGATGCCAGTTACATCACCGGTCATATCATGGTCGTCGACGGTGGTCTCCTGTCTCAACAGCGTTCGCCGCAAGTTGATATTTTTCCCTTGAGCCGCTTCCCCAAACTGGAGATCAACTGATGGATCGTCCTTCCAGCCATTTCAGAGTAGGCGTGGATATTGGTGGCACCTTCACCGACCTTGTCGTATTCAACGATGATACCGGCAGTTTCGCGGTCGGCAAAACCCTGACTACGCCCCGCGACCCATCCCAGGCCATCGAAGCGCTCTTGCGCGACACGCTTGAGCGGGAGAGCATTGCCATAGGAGATGCACAACAACTCATCCATGGCACGACGTTGGTCACTAATGCCATCATTGAGCGTACTGGCTCACGCACCGCGCTGCTCGCCACCCAGGGCTTCCGCGATTCCATTGAGATTGGACGAGAGAACCGCTACGAACTCTACGATCTCATGCTGGAAATGCCACAACCACTGGTGCCACGCTACTTGCGTTTTGCTGTCCCTCAGCGTACGCTGGCTGATGGCACAACCCTGCAAGAACTTGACATTGCCTATGTCGAGCAACTGGCTCGCGAACTCGCTGCGCACGGGATAGAGGCGGTAGCGATTGCCTTTTTGCATAGTTTCGCCAACCCCTCCGCCGAACGAGAAGCGCGCGCCGCTATTGAGCGCATTGCTCCAGCTATGCGCGTCTCAACCTCTTCAGAGGTCGTACCTGAAATACGCGAGTTTGAACGCACCTCAACAACGATTGCCAATGTCTACGTTCAGGACCGCGTCGAGAGATATCTGCGCGAGTTGCAGGCACGTCTGGCACGTCTGGGTTTCTGTGGTAGTCTTTTTTTAATGATCTCCAGCGGTGGGATCGTCACGGTAGATACAGCCATTCGCTTTCCCATCCGTCTGCTCGAATCGGGCCCTGCAGCCGGGGCGCTGGCTGCTGCTAGCTATGGGTCCGCATCTGGCTATCCCGACCTGCTCTCGTTCGATATGGGTGGAACCACCGCCAAGTTCTGTGTCATCGACCATGGCCAACCACTCACCGCCCTCGAATTTGAGGTTGACCGCAGGTATCGCTTCAAAAAGGGATCGGGACTCCCCATAAAAGCTCCGGTGATTGAAATGATCGAGATTGGCGCCGGAGGCGGCTCGATTGCCCGCATAGACCCGCTCGGTCTGTTGAAAGTTGGACCGGGATCGGCGGGAGCTGAACCTGGCCCAGTCTGCTATGGGCGCGGAGGAACCGAGCCGACGGTGACCGACGCTGATCTGGTCCTTGGCTATCTCGATCCCGATTACTTTCTCGGGGGTCAGTTCAAAATAAATCTCGCCGCCGCGCGTCAAGCCATCAAAGAGCGCGTTGCTGATCCATTAGGTCTCTCGCTTGAAGAGGCTGCCTGGGGCATCCACCAGGTTGTGAATGAAAGCATGGCTAATGCCGCGCGCATACATACTTTGGAACGCGGCAAAGATCCGCACAGCTTCCCTCTATTTGCCTTCGGCGGTGCTGGCCCTGTCCACGGCTTTCGCGTTGCCATGGCCTTGGGCTCACCTGCCTTGATCGTCCCCTTTGGAGCTGGAGTGATGAGCGCTGCCGGCTTTCTCACAGCCCCACTTGCCTTTGACTTCGTGCGTTCCTGGCCCGGTCGCATCGATCACCTGGACTGGCAAAAGGCCAATACGTTGCTCAGCGAAATGGAGCTGGAAGGTCAGGAGCTCCTGCAAGCATCCGGTGTTCCAACCGGGCAAATTAGCTATCGGCGCGAAGCAGACATGCGCTATGTAGGTCAGGGCCACGAGATACACGTCCCTCTCCCGTCAGGTCAACTTGACAACGCCAGCATCCCCCTTCTCACTTCCTCGTTCGAAGAGGTGTATCGTCGCCTCTACGAACGGCTCAGCCCGTCTGTGCCGATTGAAATTATCAACTGGCGCGTCACCGCATCCGGCCCAACGCCAGAAGTACGCATTCAACTACCCAGGGCTGAGCATACAGCAGCGCAGGAGGCCCGCAAAGGGAACCGCAAGGTCTATTTCCCGGGCGGTTTTCGCGCTGTACCGGTCTATGATCGCTATCATCTCTTGCCTGGCATGAGCTTCACCGGGCCTGCAATCGTTGAAGAGCGTGAGTCGACGGTGATCGTGGGGCCAGATAGTCGTTTCCGTATTGACGAGCAATGGAATCTCGTTGTTGAACTACACACTACATGATAAGGATTCTTCACAGTGGCAAATACAATTGATCCGATAACCCTGGAAGTGCTCTGGAACCGTCTGATCTCTGTGGTGAACGAGCAGCAGGTCACCTTGATGCGTACCGCCTTCAGCACCATTGTACGCGAGTCACAGGACCTTGCCTGTGGGGTCTTTGATACGCGCGGCTCGATGATTGCCCAGTCGCTCACCGGTACTCCCGGTCATATCAATGCCATGGCGACCGGAGTGCTTCATTTCCTACAAGCGTATCCGCCGGAAACCCTTGAGCCGGGCGACGTACTGATCACGAACGACCCCTGGCAAACCGCCGGCCAAATCAACGATATGACGATACTCACTCCTGTCTTCAAAGGCGAGCGCGTGATCGGATATTTTGCCAGTACCTGTCACTCCCCTGATATCGGAGGTCGCATTTTTTCAGCAGAGGCGCGCGAGGTCTTCGAAGAAGGTCTGCGCATTCCCATCACAAAGCTATTTCTACGGCATGAACCCAATCACGAGCTTTTTAAGCTCATTCGCGCAAACGTGCGTACTCCCGCTGAAACTATCGGTGACCTGTACGCCCAGACCTCTTCAAACGCGGTTGGCGCGCGCGAACTGCTCCACTTCATGGATGAGTTTGCATTAGACTCCATCGATCCACTCGCTGACGAGATCATAACTCGTTCGGAGCGCGCGATGCGCGCAGCGATCCGTGAGCTTCGCAATGGACGCTACGAGAATGAGTCCTGGAGCGACGGTTTTGACGAACCGATTCAAATCAAAGTTGCCGTCACCATCGAGGACGAGGATATGTTCATCGACTTCGCGGGTTCGTCGCCTCAGAGCCGCTGGGGCATCAACGTGGTGCTGAATTATACCTACGCCTACGCTTCATTTGCGATTAAAGTGGCAGTCAGCCCCGAAGTTCCGCATAACGCGGGATCGTTCCGCCCGGTACATGTGACCGCGCCGCTCGGTTCCATTCTGAACTGCGTAGATCCCGCGCCGGTCGCTTCGCGCCACATGATCGGACATTTCCTGCCCGGTGTGATCTTCGGGGCATTATCTCAGGCTTTGCCTGGGCGCCTCATGGCCTGCGGGTCCGACCCGATCTGGCTATCCGTCTTTCATGGGAAATGGCCCGTATCCCACGAACCTTTTACCTTTAGCCTGTTTCAATGCGGAGGCACAGGGGCACGCGCAACGAAAGATGGCCTGAATACCACTGGTTTCCCCAGTGGAGTCGCCGGAGTGCCAGCCGAAGTGATTGAAAGCCTGACTCCACTCATCCAGTATCGGCGCGAGTTGCGTACTGATTCAGGTGGAGCTGGAACCTATCGCGGCGGTCTGGGTCAATGGACCGACACTGGCTATCGCGGCGCTGAGTCCTGGGGCATTTCAGCGCTTGCCGACCGCACCCGCTTTCCCGCCACCGGGCTTGAAGGTGGTAGATCAGGCGCGCCAGGTGAATTTGTCGTCAATAACACCATCCGCCCTCAGCCGAAAGCGCTGACTACCCTTGCACCGGATGACCACGTCCAACTCAATTTGCCAGGAGGCGGTGGCTATGGTAATCCGTTCCTACGTCCTGCCGCCCTTGTCCTGCACGATGTCGTCAATGGCTATGTCTCGCTTGAGGCAGCTGAGCGCGAGTACGGCGTGGTCATTCGCTATCAGGGCCGCCAGGAGCAGCTTGTGCGTCCACCTGAACTCTATCAGCTTGATGAGGCGGCAACGGCATCTTTACGTGCGTCAAAACAATCCGAGCCGT
>DMFQ01000045.1 GCA_003450555.1 Ktedonobacter sp. | reverse complement strand
CCCTACTCCCCCACCTTCCTCATGGTTGAAGGCGTGAATCAATCTGTCTCATAGGTTCCAGGTGCTTTACAATCAACACTTGCACAATCTTTGAATCTGGCGGAACAAGGCCTAATGGTTTAGCAGAGCCAGCAATATATTCAGGTGATTGTTCCTGCGAAATGACATAGACTAAATCCTGGTTCTGTCGCCTCAGCGTCGCCTGCTGTGCCAGATAATCTTGCATTTTTTGATTCGCCGCGACAGCCTGCCCCAGTTGTGTCAGATATAAGATGGCCATCAAGCCAACCAGCAACACACTACTGATGCTCAAGGCTACCGGACCCATAGAGAAGAAGAATGGATGTAGTTGTCGTCGTCTCTTCGCAGCCAGAATAGGCTTTGGTGGTACTGCTCTGGCTCCACCAATCCGATTGTTCAGGCGATGATACATACGTTGCGTTCCTTCTATAGAGGCCGGGCAAGCCCCATCCTGTAGCTATATGTAAGGGCTAGGCTTGCTCTAGCCCTGGCGACGCACTACGATATGTACGGGCGGGGCTTGCCCCCGCCCTGGCGACACTATTTCAACACTATTTCAGCGGCCCGCAGCTTGGCACTTCGGGCGCGAGGATTAGCGCTAACCTCCTCGGAGGTAGGTATCATTGGTTTGGGTGTCAAAAGGCGTAACCGCGCTTTATGACCACATACACATACAGGAACCTGGGGTGGGCAAATACAATCCTTTGCCTCACGCCGCATAAACTCTTTGACCAACCGGTCTTCTAACGAGTGAAATGAGATGATGACCATCCTCCCTCCATCCTTCCCACCCATCTCACCTCTCGCGCTCAACACTTCCAACATCTGCGGCAGAACCGCCTCTAACCTCTCCAATTCATGATTCACGGCAATGCGCAATGCCTGAAATGTTTTTGTCGCCGGATGTATCGCCCCAGACTTAAATGGAACGCCAGCCGCCGCCAGTTTTGCCAGTTGCGCGGTGCGCGTAATCGCTCCCTTTGCTCGTTCGTGTACGATACGCCGCGCGATCTGCCGTGAACGCTTCTCTTCGCCATAACGCCAGATAATGTTGGCCAGTTCTTGTTCGCTCGCGCTATTCACCAGGTTCGCGGCAGACATTCCCTCCGACTGATCGAGCCGCATATCCAGCGGCCCATCGGCGCTGAAAGCAAACCCTCTCTCTGGATTATCCATTTGGTGCGACGAGAATCCCAGGTCAAGCAATATACCTTGTATAGACACAAAACCGGCCTCGTCCACGATACGGGCCAGTTCAGCGAAGTTACCATGCGCCAGAACTAGTTGCCCACTACTCACTGACTCCGCCAGCCGTTCCTTGACTCTTGCCAGTGCCTGGATATCGGCATCGATCCCCAGAACTTTACCATCGGGTGCAGACCGCTCAAGTAGTGCTTTAGTGTGACCGCCTCCACCTAACGTGCCATCGATATAGTGCCCTCCAGGCTCTGGCCGAAGAAATTTTAATACTTCCTCCAGCATCACTGGCACATGTTGTGTTTGCATTGTTTCCGTATTCGTCTGTTCTTGCTACTATGTTCAGCCTACTAGAAGGGGATCGTTCCCCCTTCAGCCTCTAATTTCTCTTGATATACCTGCCAGCTTGTACGATCCCAGATCTCAAAATGGTCTCGTACACCGGCTACTGTCACTTCGGTACCCAGTTTCGCGTAAGTACGTAACTTGGCGGGAATAATCATGCGCCCCTGCCCATCTAGCTCGATCTCGCTGGCACTTGGATAAATGCGCCTCTCAAAGTCACGCAGATCATCACTGGTCTTCCCAGATGCCAGTTCAGCCGATTTCTCCTCCCAACCCTGCATAGTGTACACCGACAAACAAACACCCATACCTTTGCTTATGACGCCCCCCCGGTCCATTTGCACCCGGAATTTGGCTGGAACCGCCATGCGCCCCTTCGCATCAATTGTATGTTCGTGTTCACCAAGAAACATTTCTAACCCTGCACTTGATACTTTTTTTTGTCTGTCGAATCACGAGCCGTAGCGGTAGCCCCTGTGAAGTATTCCCGCATATTCTCCCGTATTTTAGGAATGCCTCACCTTCTTCCCCCACCTACCGTACAAACTCACCATAATTCCCCACTTCTCCCCACTCGGATTATAACAGATAATATGTGAAAGATGTAAGGGGGTTTTCCACCAATTTTGTCTGAAGTAAGTGGACAACTTGTGGAAAACTTTCTACCCACAGGCACGATGATGCAGTTAAAAGATGCATATTGATACACTAAGAGAACAAAAGAAAGATACGAGTTTCTACAAATGATGGGCTAAGAACGGCATAAACGCTGCTTGCCTGGTGACTTTTTTCCGCGCATGGAGTCTAACTGGAAGTTCGCTTGAGTAGTGCGACAAAAATGCTTTACAGCATGACAAGGCACGTCAACATATATTAATGCATAACAAGCAACGAATTTGCTTGAAAACACATCTTGTAGTAACTCCACTAGCAGCATATAATACTTCAACTTGAAGGACTATATGTATTCTAAAGAAAGTCACTCGTAGTATGGTAACACTCTCAGACCAGGAACTCGTAGCGCGTTGCAAAAAAGAACTACCCGGCAATACACGCAGCTACGAAGAACTTGTACAGCGCCATATGACCCGCGTCCACAGCATTGTTTATCGTATTGTGAACCACAAAGAAGAGGCCGAGGACATCACACAAGAGGTTTTTGTGAAAGTCTACCATAGCCTGAAAAAATTCGAGCAGCAAGCGGCTTTCTCGAGCTGGCTGATCTTCTGCGCAACATTTTGCTCTTTATACCAAAGGCTATAAGTGCCGCCATTCTGCTTATTTTCGGCTCAATGCTTGCACGTTTTCTGGGGAATACCATCGCGGCGGTCGCAGCAAATGTCAATATCACGTACGGCAAAATTATCGAATTTGCCATTGTGGCCTTTGTGGTCGTCCTGGCGGTTTCCACGCTTGGAGTAGATACTACCATCCTCACTACCAGTCTCACTATCATCATCGCCTCTGCTGGTCTAGCCATTGCTCTCACCTTTGCCTTTGGTTCACGCGAATCGGCCCGCAATGTCATCGCCGGTTTCTATGTACGGCAAAACTTCCAACCGGGCCAGCGTCTGACCCTCG
>DMFQ01000246.1:10843-11029 GCA_003450555.1 Ktedonobacter sp. | reverse complement strand
GTAACTTTAGCGCTGGCTGCAACCGGCAGACTTCCCTGGAGTAAGGTACTTCCCTACTGGCTGGCTCAGATTCTGGGAGCTTTTGTTGCTGGGGGAATCCTCTACTTTGTCTATCAAGGGGCACTCGTCCATGCTTTGGCGGTGAATCATCTGACCATTGGCCAGATTGCCCAGCAAACTACTGGG
>DMFQ01000246.1:8157-10707 GCA_003450555.1 Ktedonobacter sp. | reverse complement strand
TATGCCATCAATCCCGCCCGCGACTTCGGCCCGCGCTTGTGGGTTGCCATCGTCAGCGGTGGGGCCAGCTTTTCCGCAGACAATTACTACTTCTGGATCCCCATTGTTGCTCCACTGACAGGAGGTGTTGTCGGCGCCTTTATATACGATTACACCATCGGCAAGGTCCTTGAAGCAAAAATGCTTATGAAGTCCGGCACTGCCGAGACAAAGGGTGAGGCTGTACGAGAGCCTGCTGTCGACTAGTCTGTAGCGAACAAACGAAAGGACGAACATACGGAGATGCCTGGGGCTGCTAACATTCTCTAGCGCATTTTCGTATGTTCGTGGTTACCATGCACTCACTATCTTCAACAGTGCGCATGCACAATATCAGCAGCCTGGAAAGCGAACGTTTCGATGTACTTGTCATTGGCGGCGGAGTCACTGGCGCAGGTGTTGCCCTGGATGCCGCGGCTCGTGGGTACAGGGTCGCTCTCGTGGAGAAAGTAGACTTTGCCAGTGGTACGAGCAGCAAATCAACGAAACTGGTTCATGGAGGCATTCGTTATCTGCCGAATTTTGATTTTGCCCTGGTGCATGAGGCTCTTGTTGAGCGGGGTCTGCTCTTACAAAACGCCCCCTTTCTGGTTTCCCCGGTAGCCTTTGTCCTACCTCTTTACGAAGGTGATCGTCACCCTGTAGGGATGCCGTTTACCACACCAAAGGGTATTGGGTTGGGGCAACTGCTCAATATTGGGCTTTGGATGTATGATGGGCTGGCTGGACGTCACAACGTAAAAAGGCATCGCCATTTGAAGCGCAAGGGGGTAATAAAGCTAGCTCCAGCCCTTGTTACAGAGGGTCTGAAGGATGGCTACATGTATTATGATGCGCAGACTAATGATGCCCGCCTCACTATGGCCATCATACGTACTGCTGCTCAATATGGAGCTACAATCACCAATTATACTGAAGTTACCTCCTTTATTACCGAACAAGGGAAAATAAGCGGAGCGAACATTCATGATAGAATTGGCAATCAGCAACTGGCTGTACATGCGCGCCATATCGTGAATGCGACGGGTATCTTCTCAGAGGAGGTAGAGGCGCTTACCGGTACCGAGTCACTCGTTCGCATAGAACCAAGCAAGGGCGTACACCTGGTGCTATCTCGCGAGGACCTCAAGTTGGGAGACGCGGCGATTGTCTTACCGGAAACCGAAGATAAGCGTATTCTCTTCATTGTGCCATGGGAATCGCGAGCGATTTTCGGAACCACAGACACTGGCACTGGCGATCTCGATCATCCAACGGCATCGAAGGAGGATATCGCCTACCTGCTGAAGTACCTCAACCGCTATCTCTCGCTGAAGCTGACCGAGGAGAATATTATCAGTACTTACGCGGGATATCGTCCGCTGGTAAGCCCGCGAAAACCAGGACGTTCTACCGCGAAAGTCTCCCGTACACATGCTGTATTACAAAGTCCTTCTGGACTTGTCACCATTGTTGGTGGAAAACTGACAACGTACCGGCGTATGGCTCAAGATACTCTCGACGTGCTCAATCGCCGCGACGGCTCTCCCGTACTACACCCCACGCAATCGTTACCTTTACAAGGAAGCGCTGGTTGGCCTGTCATGCAACGCGAGCTCGAAAAGAAAGGTGCCGCGCTGGGTCTCAGTCCTCAAACGATCTTACACCTGGGGAGAAACTATGGGGCGGAGGCGATGACAATACTGGATCTCGTTTCAGATGACCAATCGCTGGCTCAACTCCTCATCGACGATCTGCCCTATATTCGGGCTGAAGTGTTGTATGCCTGTCGCCAGGAGATGGCCATGACACCGTATGACATACTGGCTCGCCGTACCTCAATTACCCTGGAAGATAGACAGCGAGGTTTAGGTGTTGTCGATGAAGTTGCCACATTGATGGCAAAGGAGCTGCAGTGGTTCACCTGAGCAACAAAAGTCTATGGTTGATGCCTTTCGTAGCGTGATGGAGGGACAAATCGCTGCCGAAAAAATTGAAGTGGGATAGAGCAAATGCTCTCCCATGTCATCTAAGTGAAAAGTAGAGGCAAGGAAGCATCCTGTGTTTCACTGCCTGCGTGAGTAACATATTCCTTAGAGGAGTGATTATGAAAAAGTTGATCAACAAGCCAGAAGATGTTGTCAAAGAGTCGTTAGCAGGAATGTTGGCCGCCCATTCTGACTTGCTTCGTGTCGATATAGAGCAGCAAATCATTGTGCGTAAGGACGCACCCATAAAAGGCAAGGTAGGGGTTATTTCAGGAGGAGGGAGCGGCCATGAACCTATGCACGGGGGATTTGTCGGTTTCGGCATGTTGGATGCTGCCTGTCCCGGAGCAGTTTTTACCTCGCCCGTTCCTGACCAGATGCTCGCCGCGACACGCGCTGTCAATGGCGGGGCTGGAGTACTGCATATTGTAAAGAATTATACGGGTGACGTGCTCAACTTTGAGATGGCAGCCGAACTGGCGGCAGCCGACGGTATCGATGTAGCGAGTGTTGTTACCAATGACGATGTTGCAGTAAAGGATAG
>DMFQ01000246.1:4517-8035 GCA_003450555.1 Ktedonobacter sp. | reverse complement strand
ACAAGGTGAATGATCAGGGGCGCAGCATGGGAATGGCCCTGACCTCTTGTACCGTGCCTGCAGCAGGGAAGCCTACCTTTGATCTGGGCGAGGACGAGATGGAGATCGGCATCGGTATTCATGGTGAGCCGGGACGCCGCCGTGCCAAAATTGCTTCTGCCGCTGAAATAACCGAAATGCTGGCTACACCCATAGTTGAAGACCTGGGACTCAAAGCTGGTGAACAGGTTCTGGCATTCGTCAATGGGATGGGGGGAACGCCTCTGATCGAATTGTACATCGTCTTCGACGCGCTCAACCGCATCCTGGGTGGAAAAAACATTACAATTGCGCGTTCGCTGGTCGGCAACTACATTACCTCGTTGGAAATGGCCGGTTGTTCCATTACCTTAGTACGTCTCGATGACGAATTGACAAAGTACTGGGATGCGCCTGTGCACACTGCTGGACTGCGTTGGGGCATCTAGCGGTAATGAAGTGTTTGCTCGTAAGCTTTGTTGAAAACGTAAATCACGCAGGCCACCGGTCTTGCGTGATTTACGCTAGAGTGAAACGGTTATATAAAGGAAGGGAAACCTGGTTCATGACTCACGAAGATAATCTGCGCTGGTTACAACGCATTGCGGATGTGTTACATGAGAATGCCCAGTATCTGACGCAACTTGATTCCGCTATTGGCGATGCAGATCATGGCGCGAATATGGACCGAGGCTTCAAGGCAGTGTCCGACAAGTTTCCTACCATGGTTGCTATGGATATCTCTACCCAGTTAAAGACAGTGGGCATGACGCTCGTCTCGACAGTAGGAGGAGCGAGTGGTCCACTCTATGGAACAGCCTTCTTACGGGCTGGGACAGCGGTTGCTGGAAAAGAGGAGCTTGAAGCTGGTGATCTCGTAACCATGCTTGATGCATTTTTAGGGGGTATTGTGGTTCGCGGCAAGGCACAGCCAGGTGAAAAGACCATGGTAGACGCATTGACTCCCGCCCTGGCCTCAGCCAAACAGGCTCTTGCCGAAGGTGTAACCGTCAAGGAGCTGGCATTACGTGCTACACAGGCCGCGGAGGAAGGTATGAAAGCTACCATTCCTCTTCTTGCCACCAAGGGCCGCGCGAGCTATCTAGGAGAGCGCAGTATTGGGCATCAGGATCCAGGTGCAACGTCAAGCTGGCTCATCCTGCGCAGCCTCGCAGAAACCGTCTAGGGGCGCCGCACAATGTGCTCTGTATTGTTTTTTGTATTACAGTAGGGCATCGCTTTGTAAAGGTAAACTAGACCATGACTGTAGGGTTGGTAATCGTTTCGCATAGTGCCCAATTAGCGGTAGGTGTTGCCGAACTAGCCGGCCAGATGGCTCAGGGTGCTACTTCTATTGTCACGGCAGGAGGCGGTGCCAACGATATATTAGGCACCTCCGTAGATAAAATCCACGCGGCGATTCAGGCTGCCGACGGACCAGATGGCGTACTCGTGCTGCTAGATCTAGGGAGCGCGATACTGGCAACTGAGATGGCATTGGAGTTATTGAGTAGCGAGCAAAATAACCGTATCGCGCTTAGTTTCGCGCCCCTGGTGGAGGGCGCTATCGCGGCCGCCATCGAGTCCTCGCTGGGTCGTTCGCTGGCAGAAGTAAAGCAAGCAGCAGAAAAAACTGCCAGTGTAGAGCAACTTCAGCTGTTAAAACCTTTTAGTACTACACAGGAAGAAGCAAGTGTAGCCGTTCCGATTTCTCCTCCCCCTGTCCAGACAGATGTGCTAGAGTCCCAGCTCACTTTGACCAATCCTACAGGCTTACATGCCCGCCCGGCCAGTCTTTTCGTACAGACCGCGGGACGTTTTCAAGCGCGGGTTGAGGTCAGCGGACGTGGTCGACAAACGGAGGCTACCAGTATTATTGGCGTCCTCTCATTGGGCATCCGAAAGGGTGACACGATTACGTTACGTGCCAGTGGAAAAGAGGCGGAGGCGGCATTGAAGGCACTGGACGAACTGGTCAAGGCCAACTTTTACGAGACGGCAACCGATGCGGCAATAGATAGCCCATCATCCTCTAAAGATGTTGAACTGGGGAAGGAAACTGGTCGGCAACCGGTGTTAACAGCGCCCCAGGAAGCGCAGGATGCCTGGCAAGGTATCACGACCTCTCCTGGTGTTGCTATCGGTCCGGCTCTCCTCTATGCATCAGCTGGCCTCGCTTTGCATAAAGTGGAGCGACGTACCATTAGCGCAGAACAAATAACAGCCGAGCAGGAACGCTTGCGCCAGGCGTTAAACACTACGGTCACTGAACTCAGGGCATTGGCAACGAGCGTGCAACAGCGTATTGGTCAGGCGGAGGCTGCGATCTTTGAAGCCCAGGTACTCATGCTGCAAGATCCTGCGCTACGTGAAGGTGCGCTTCAGGCCGTTGCAGAACAGCGTATTGATGCCGCTAGCGCACTGGCTTTTGCAGGTGAGCAGCAAGCTACTACGCTAGAGGTGCTCGATAGCCCTCTATTAGCCGCGCGTGCTGCCGATGTGCGTGATGTCGTCGGTCGCGCTCTGCGGCATGTAAGTGGCCAGGTGATGCAGAAACAGGATTTGAGCGTGTTAAAGCAGCCTGTTATTCTGCTTGCTGACGATCTTACTCCATCAGACACCGCGCTACTCAAGCCCGAAACTGTACTGGGCATTTGTACAGTACAGGGAGGGCCGACGGCCCATGCCGCTATTTTAGCCCGTGCTCTGGGTATTCCCGCCATTGCTGGGCTGAGCAATGCCGCCTTGCAGGTAATTCAAACTGGAGATGAGCTGGGACTGGATGCTGATAACGCCCTGCTCTACCATCGCCCCGGCTCTGAGATGCAGACACAATTGCAGCAACGCTTCGCTGAACAGCAGCGTCAGCGGGCTGCACTTTTGAGTACAGTACAACAGGTGCCCACGGCAGTGAGTATTGATGAACGTCGCATTCACCTGCTGGCAAATATTGGCAATGAGGCGGAGGCGGAGGCGGCGCGGCAGTGGGGAGCTGAAGGCATAGGTCTCCTGCGCACAGAGTTTCTCTTTGCTGCAACTTCTACCCTTCCCGATGAAGACGAACAACGCAAGCGCTATGTTCAGGTATTCCGGGCTTTCAAAGGGCATGATAGTAAGAGGAGTAGGAGCCCTGTCGTTGTCCGTACCCTCGATGCAGGCGCCGATAAACCTTTGCCGGCTCTGAATAGTATCATTGGTCCTGTAGTAGAAGCCAATCCAGCGCTGGGACAGAGGGGTATCCGTATCTCTTTAGCACACCAGGGATTACTTGAGGAGCAACTCAGAGCGCTCTTGCTGGCTGCTGCTGAGACCGAAACTGAACTGCATCTTATGTTCCCGATGATTACCACAGTTGAGGAACTCAGGATGGCAAAGGAGATCGTTGAGCGAGTGTACGAGCAGCTGAGGCAGCGCCAGGTGACGCTTCCCTCCTTCCTTACTCGCGTTCCTGTTGGTATTATGGTCGAGGTTCCCGCCGCTGTAGCGATGGCTCCAGAACT
>DMFQ01000246.1:0-4425 GCA_003450555.1 Ktedonobacter sp. | reverse complement strand
TAGCGATGGCTCCAGAACTTGCAGAGATTGCCGATTTCTTCAGTATTGGCGCGAATGACCTTTTGCAATACACGCTGGCATGCGATCGCACGAATGCCTCCACTGCGTACCTGTACAATCCCATGCAACCTGCCGTGCTGCGGCTGATTTCACAAATAGCTACAGCTGGACGACGAGCTGGTAAACCTGTCGCGGTGTGTGGGGAGATTGCGAGTGATGTACGACTTGCGCCAGTATTGATCGGTTTAGGCGTGGATGAACTGAGTATGACTCCTACTACTCTTCCTAAAGTTCGGGCTGTTCTCCTCCTGCGCTCGTCACAGGAGTTGCAGGATCTGGCACAAAAGGTTCTTCAGGCGAAGACGGTAGCTGAAGTCGAGCAAGTATGCAGCGAATTTTGATTGCATTTGTATAAAGACACAGCCGTTGGTACCAGCTGAGACTAATACCAACGGCTGTGTCTTTCACTGATTCTTATTAAGGAATCACATTTGTCTGCGCGTCTATTGCCAGAACAAAGCGGGAGAGAAGTTCCGCGATCTCATCAATATCTTTGAGAGACACAATTTCTGAGCCAGTATGCAGGTAGCGGCAAGGTATGCTGATAAGTCCAGTAGCTACACCTGCACGCGCGACCTGAATAACATCGGTGTCAGTGCCTGTTCCGGAGGCCTGGGGATCGATTTGATACGCTATACCCGCCTCGTCAGCAGCATTTAGCAGGATTTGATAGACGCGTGGGTTGATACGACTACCGATGGAAATTACTGGGCCGCCATTCAACTTTATATCACCAATCTCATGTTTAGAGGTTTGAGGATGGTCGGAGGTAAATGTCACATCGACCGCGATCGCAATCAGAGGGTCGACGCCAAATGCACTGGTATGAGCACCACGCAATCCCACCTCTTCCTGTACAGCGGAGACAAAAAAGACACCTGCCTTGAGTTTGTCACGCTGCTCATGAATACGGCGCATAGCTTCGATAACCGTAAATATTCCCGATTTGTCATCAAGTGCTCGCGAAACGACCAGGTCTCCACGAAGTGTCTCAAATTGGGCCGCGCGCGTAGCGATACTCCCAATGGCCACCAATTCTTGCGCCTCTTCCTTACTGTTGACACCTATATCGATCCACATCTCTGACAATTTGGGAGCCTTACTGCGCTCGTCACCTTGCAGTAGATGGACCGGTTTGCGACCAATGATGCCGAGGATAGGACCATCTGCGGTATGAATCTGTACTCGTTCACCTGGGAGCGTGGAAGGGTCATAGCCACCGATGGTAGCAAAATAAATAAAACCTTTCTCATCAATGTAGCGAACAAGAAACCCCAGCTCGTCGCAATGGGCGGTGAGCATTACGCGGGGATTGCCGTTTGAGTTGAGGGCGGCTATGACATTACCGTGGACATCTGTGCGTTGTTCATCGGTAAAGTGTTGCACTTCTTCACGAATGACCTGCTGGACACGCTGTTCGAAGCCAGATGGACTTGCGTTGGCGATCAGATGGCGCAAAAATGCAATTCGAGACTCTTCCATAGGAAACTCCTTTGTCAAGGTGTAAAAAAGAGGCCAGGCAATCCAAAGGATGCCCGGCCAAAGTTGTTAGCGTTTGCTGTTAGCGAACGAATTGCTTGAGTACTTCATCAACTCCGGGATGCGAGCGATTTAGCCGTAGATCCTCTGCACCAGTTGGGTCTGTATGCAGCATAAGGATGTTCTGTTGAATACATGTATTGAGTAATTCCCGTGCCGACTCGCGCGTAAGGCGACCGCGAAAACGGTTTTTCGGGTTCACTGAATCGCCAATAAAATTCGAGACCCCAATAATAGTGCGCCAGGACCAATTACGATCAATATAGTCAAGGAATTGTAGGAATTGCGGATCAAGAACGTCCATAGCTGGAGCTCCACTCCCAAAAGCCGGCAATTGACCACTGGAAGAAGTTACTGATCCCGCATAGGAAATAGCAGGCATAGCACCGGTGTTTCCAGATGACATTTGTCCTGATCCACTTCCAGTATTGGTAGGGAAATTCATTCCGCCAGCATTGCCATTGGGTACTAACGGCACGAACTGATTCGCACTGCTTATTAAATCTCGGCTGACGGTTCCTGGTATACCTACAACAATAACAGTTTTGTTTAGACGTAACTTTAAACGAGCACTGATACGAGTGAAATCTTTGTCACCTGTCATCAGAACGAAGGTAGATATGGTGGGACGGTCAAAAACAGTTTCAATAATATCCATCAACATATTTAAATCGACAGTACTTTGTACAACGGTACTCTGTACGATCGTATTCGATCCTCCGGGGTTGATGGCAGGCATATGACCAGTATTGCCAGCTTGTTGAGCGTTAGAATATCCAAGGGGGCCAGTGTTACTCTGACCTAGAGGTCCTGATGGACTAGTATGACCAAAAGGAGGCTCATAAGATAGCACGTTCCGAGAAGTTTGACTTTGCTGATAATCAGCCGTGTCGTAACTCTCATTGGGTGTAGGGTGTTCGTCTGTTGGCAGGAGTTCTTCATCAAGATCACCCTCGCCCTGCATAGGTAGAGGCGTGTCTTGATAAGGGGTCCAGCCATTGCTAACGTTTTGTGAGGAAAGTATCGGAAGTGGGCCAGAATTTCCAGTTGAGCCAGCAGACCATGAACGTGAGGGATACGAACCCGATGGGAATCCACTCCCTCCCTGCTCAGCTGGGTAACCAGATGAACCGAGAGATCCTGAAGGATTATTGCCTGAGTGATGTACCGTGCTCATACGAATACGGTCACGTTGTTTTGCAGGACAATCGACACGATCGATCATCGCTGCTGTCAGGCTTCCCTTAAATGGTTCCGGCTGTCTAGACCAGTCCGCATAGGCGCGGGCAACCATAACAGTGCCATAGCGACGGGCAACCGCAATTAATTCCTGTGGATCTGGTTCCCGTCTCTGGATATTCAACATACTGTAACGGATGTTCTCAAAATCGATGAATAAAGCAATATCTTCGGGCATTATCTTCTCCTCTCATAGGGAGAAACCGCGCAGGCCAAGAATTATTATGATTGTTCAGGTGCCTGGAAACCACTGCTAAGTAGAAGGGAGACCCTTATAATACAGTGTATCCTACAACTGTGAGCAAGCATATCATACTTTATTGGTAAAGTCGAGAGGTCTGCGCTTTACTTTACGTAGCTACTATGATATAGTTTCTTAGAAAAGGGCTAGCAAAAGAGTATAAGACGATGGAGTTAATAAAAACAAATCACATTGACGCTTCTGTTTGTCCGATTGCTCGTACTGCTGAAATCATCAGTGGCAAGTGGACGTTACTTATTATCCGTGATTTGGCCTCCGGTGTCAAACGATTTAATCAACTTGAACGCTCTCTGCATGGTATAAGCCCTAAAACACTTTCCGAACGATTACGGTCTCTCGAAGAAGAAGGTGTCATCATTCGCCAAACATTTGCTGAAATGCCTCCTCGAGTAGAATATTCTCTTACCGTGAAAGGGCTAGACCTTTGTAACGTGATTGAGAGTATGCGTAGCTACGGAAAACGTTGGCTGTGCAATGAGTAACAAACACAAAACGCACGTTTGACTGCCGTTCTTTGCCCCATTGTATAAAAACCGGGGAAGACCCCGGTTCTTTACCAGTTTGCTCAGGCAAGATGCGGCCCGGTTTAACGGGAAGCTCCAACCAGTTCATGATTGACTAAGAAGCGTTGGAGCACACCTTCATTTTCTGCTGTGTGCTTCTCTTCTACTCCACCCTCTGACCGGTTCACCAGGTCATAAAGAGCCGAGATATCATAACGCATCTGAACCAGAAGTTGGCCGTCGCTATTGAACCCTTCAACGAAGAGACCGTCCTCTTCCTCATTAATTGCAATACTCTTCACGCCTACTTGATCGAGTACCTGGCCTACTGCGTGTAAGATATTCGCGTAACTGAACGTGGCCGACATTGATCCCTCCTAGTAGATACTTGGAAAAGTTTTCTTTCATAAAAGATAGACTACATTGTCTCACTGCAAAACATTGCGTTATGGTAGGGGTTGGATGGTTTGCAGTCTTACTCTACACCAAACAATAGTATCATATCATTTAGGAAACGTCAAGATGAACGCTTCCCTTTAAGCACTTCCAATGATAGGGCGTCATTAGCTGCTGGAGTGGTTCTACTAACATTTAACCCTATAATACTTCCTACATGAAAAACCTATTTCCCGACAGAGGTATTTGTTAATAGTGACTGGCACTTTCTTGTAATTTGTCGGATAGTAAAAATTCAACTGAAATAGTGTTGACAAAGCGGACAAAGTGTGGCATATTACATCGGCACCCCAAAAACGGGTGCTGGAAAAATACAAAGTACATTTACAACTGAAGAAGCATAATTACTTCAATTTTGCCGAGAGC
>DMFQ01000399.1:3568-4571 GCA_003450555.1 Ktedonobacter sp. | reverse complement strand
TTTTTTTATGCGCCCGAACGCCAGCACATCTGCACGCAGGAAAAACCCCACTTCTCCATTCCTCATTCCACCGCCTATATCTATCGCCTTTTCACAACCGCCTGTTGCTAACTATAACCTTATCTTAACCGCTTCTCTCTCCTATCAGTTCGGCCACTATGGTATTTTACCTTGATAATACATGGCTAAATGGGCTAGTCGCGTTTAGAGGCAGCTATTTTTACGTTTAGATAAACAAGAGGTTTACTTTTTGTAACGTGATGTTTGTGTGTATTGCGGGGTACATATACTTCTAGAGACGGGCTTTGTAGGATCTATGGCAAAGGAGATGCCTTTCATGGCAACGAAGATGGCGAACGAAGATTGGTCAATGCAAGTGAGCGGGCAGGAACTGCGAGGCGAGGAAAGGCGAAGAATATATTGGTTGCAGCGTAGGCATCATGGCCTACAATGAAGAAGCCAATATCGAGCGCACCCTGCGCGCAGTCCTTGATCAACAGGGCACGTCCATGCGTATTGAAGAGGTTATCGTCGTTGCCAGCGGCTGTACGGATCGCACCGTCCCCATTGTGACTGAGGTTGCGGAGCAGGACGCGAGGGTGCGCCTCTGCATACAGGAGAAGCGAGAAGGGAAGGCATCTGCCATTAACCTCTTCCTGAAAGAAGCCAGGAGTCCGGTTGCTGTACTCATTGGCGCCGACGTTATTCCTGATACTTCGGCGATCCAGAACCTCTGCATCCCGTTCAAAGACCCCAAAATTGGCATGGTTGGGGGACGCCCAGTACCGGTCAACGACCCGGCAACCTTTATGGGCCACTCCGTCCACCTGCTCTGGCGCCTGCACGATCGCCTCGCTCGCAAATCTCCCAAGCTCGGTGAGGTCATTGCTTTCCGCAATGTCATCTCGGGCATTCCCGCCAATAGCGCCGTTGATGAAATCTCTATCCAGGCACTCATTTCACAGCTTGGCTATCACCTGATCTACGAGCCGAAATGCGTCGT
>DMFQ01000399.1:0-3417 GCA_003450555.1 Ktedonobacter sp. | reverse complement strand
GCCCAGCAAAACTACGAATCCTCCACTATGAAGGTCAGCCCCATCGCGCGCCAGCTGATCAGCTGCCGCGATTTTACCATGAGCACGCCGAAGCAGACCATGTGGACTCTCTTTACAGTTATCCTGGAGGCCTATGCGCGTATCCAAGGGTACTACGATTTTACGCGCAAACGCGAGCACCACATCTGGCAGATAGTCGGCTCAACTAAGGATCTGGAGGCAGGCGAGCGCAAGGTGCGGCGTATCTGCAATGCGCAGAGCGTCATCGTCTTTCGCTTCATCCTAGAAGGCGCCAGGGGTACCGATGTACACCGCGAACGTGAGGATCGCGAGGCCACCGAGGTTGCTCGCAAATTCCTACCTTCCTTACGCAACAAGATTCGCAAGGAAGATAAGCTCTCGGTCAATGGCCCTGGTATCATGACGGCGGTCATTCGTGCCGAGCAGCACGGCGCGGAGATCGTGGCGCGCCGTATCAAAGATGCCGTTGAGGGCACGACCGTGCGCGTTGGAGTGCGCAATCGCGAGGTCAAAGTCACCGTCGCCTACAGCTCGCTCACTTTTGCCTCGAAAGCCTCTAACGGCGACGTCACCGTCAGCGGTCCCCTCGTCGATCAATCAATGATGGCTGCCCTCATGTCCAATAATGGCGAAAGGTGTTGAATTAAATTAATGTGCTATTTCACTTGTGTCTAACCTATCCCTGTGGTACAATATAGTTCGGGCGAGGACATTGGTCCCCGCCCGAACTTATGAGAAAAGCGAATAGTAACATATGGAAATTCTCTGGCTTGGCCACTCCTGTTTCCAGTTACGTGGCAAGAATGTAACTCTGATTACCGACCCGTTCTCTCCTCAGCTAGGCTACTCGCTGGGCAAGCTCAATGCCCCTATCGTCACCATCAGTCATGACCACACCGGACATAACTATGTCCAGGGCGTTGGCGGCAATCCGCGCGTTGTACGCGGACCTGGCGAGTACGAGATTAGCGACGTGCTGATTACCGGCGTAGCCTCCTACCACGATACTAAACGTGGACAGGAACATGGGCGGAACACGATCTATGTCATTCACATAGATGAGCTGGTTATCTGTCATCTAGGAGACCTGGGGCATACCCTGCAAGAAGAACAGTTAGAAGAAGTTGCTGATGCCGATGTCCTTCTGATCCCAATTGGTGGACATAACACTATCAATGCAACACAAGCGGCTGAGGTGATTAGCCAGGTAGAACCGCGTATCATCATTCCGATGCATTACCGCACCGCAGCTGTGGAAGGGACGCGTGAAGCCCTCGATCCCCTGGACAAGTTCTGTCGTGAAATGGGTGTCGATATGACGAACACGCAGCCAAAGCTGGTTGTCACTCGTAATAATTTGCCTGCAGAGACGCAGGTGGTTATTCTATCGCACCGGGTCTAGCACGAATCGATCATTTGGTCACTATACACTCTGTAGGCCTCAGGCGTTCGTGAATACTGTCGGGCGACCCTTATGGTACTCCTGGAAGCTTACGTAGGTTATCATGGAGAACCTCGAAATGAAGTAGCGTGTAGAGGTTCTTCTTTGTAGTGTGTAGCAGAGCATCTTATATACTATACAACGGCAAAGCTCCAGATAAGGGACAAGGGAGCAAGGAAGGTCAAATGTCAAAATATATCTTTGTCACCGGTGGTGTGGCATCTTCTGTGGGGAAGGGAATAAGTGTCGCCTCGCTGGGACGTTTATTGAAAAACTGTGGGATATCTGTCTCTATTATGAAACTGGACCCCTACATTAATGTTGATCCCGGTACGATGTCGCCTTATCAGCATGGCGAGGTTTTTGTGACCGACGACGGCGCGGAGACCGACCTGGATCTGGGTCACTACGAACGCTTTACCGATGAGCCATCCTACCAGGCCAACAATGTCACTACGGGCCAGGTTTATGCCTCTGTCATTGGTAAAGAGCGCCGCGGTGAATACCTGGGCGGTACCATTCAGGTTATTCCCCATATCACCAATGAAATCAAGGAGCGAATGCATGCCGTTGCCCGGCGTTCCGACGCCGATGTGGTGATCGTGGAGGTTGGCGGTACCGTTGGTGATATCGAGGGTGAGCCATTTCTGGAAGCCATTCGCCAGATGCGTAAGGACGTTGGACGCACGAATGTGCTCTACTTGCACGTTACCCTGCTGCCCTTTATCGGTGCAACAAAAGAACTCAAAACCAAGCCTACACAACACAGCGTCAAAGAACTGCTGCGCGTCGGCATCCAACCGGACGTCATCCTTTGCCGCTCAGACTATCCCATGACCGACGAACTGCGCGAAAAAATCGCCCTATTCTGTAATATCGAAGCCAGGGCTGTCGTCCCAATGCTGACGGCCGAGACGATTTATGAAGTACCACTGATCCTGGAAGAGGCGGGTTTGGGCGAATTTATGGTACAGGAACTTGGTCTGCCAAGCCGGGAGCCGCAGATGCAGGAGTGGCGCGCACTGGTAGAAAAGATTAAACACCCTCGCCCAGAGTTGACCATTGGCCTGGTTGGAAAATACGTCGAACTCCATGACGCGTATTTGTCCGTCGCGGAAGCGCTGCGCCACGCCGGTTGGTACCATGGTGTGGATATTCATATCAAATGGATCAACTCTGAAGCCCTCAATGAGATGGGCGAGCGGTATACCGAAGTGCTGGAAGCCCTGGACGGCATTGTCGTACCGGGTGGCTTTGGTCACCGTGGTATCGAGGGAAAGGTAAAAGCTGCGAACTATGCTCGCCGTATGAACAAACCGTACCTTGGGCTATGCCTGGGAATGCAGGTCGCTGTCATCGAGTTTGCTCGCAATGTTTTGGGGCTTAGCGGCGCCAACAGCACCGAGTTTGATCCGCAGACTCCCTATCCAGTCATTGATTTGATGACAACCCAGCGCCAGGTAGCCGATAAGGGCGGTACCATGCGCCTGGGCAATTGGGTGTGCTGCCTCACCCCTGGCACCAAAGCCTACCAGGCTTATGGCGAAGCTATTGTCTTCGAGCGCCATCGCCATCGCTACGAGTTCAACAATGAATACCGCAAGCGCATGGAAACACATGGTGTGGTAGTGAGCGGCCGTTCCGCTGACAATAGCCTGGTCGAGATCATAGAACTGGCCGACCATCCCTGGTTTGTGGCCACCCAGTTCCATCCAGAATTTAAGAGTCGCCCCAATCGACCACACCCGCTGTTCCGTGATTTCATCGGAGCGTCCGTTCGCCTGGCACAAGAAGCTGACGCGAAAATAACACAAGGAGCGAGCGTAGGAGCGGGGGTAGGTACCCGTGTTGCCGTCGAGGCAGGAGAGATGGCTTCCAGGGGGAGCGTGAGCAGGATGGGTGCAAGTGGGGCGAGCACAGGTGGGATGAGCACAGATGGAATGAGCACAGGTGGG
>DMFQ01000340.1:6694-7376 GCA_003450555.1 Ktedonobacter sp. | reverse complement strand
CTAGCAGAAATCCTCTAACCGTTAGTGAAGCAGCCCGCGGGGACGTTGCCCGGGTGAAGTATAATTGCTGTTCCATTTTGCGATAGCGCTGAATCTAGCTAACTTCATGGAGAAAAAGAGGCACTTGACGTCTCGATCAACGATAAGGTACACTATCAATACCCCTACCGCAGGGGTATGGGTGAAGCTGAGGTATATAGACGAAGGTAAGGATTATGACCACGCAAACGAAGCGCTTGCTAGAACAAAACGCAGGAATATCTCATACTCAAATAGGCGTAGATAGCCACACTGTTCTCGCATTGGAAGGCATGACCTGTGCCTCCTGTGCAATGCGCATAGAGAAGGGGCTCAAGAAAGTTCCAGGCGTGAGGGATGCCAGTGTCAACCTGGCCACGGAACAAGCCACCGTCATCTATGACCCGGTTCAGACAAGCCTGGAACAGATGGTGCAGAAAGTAGAGGCGGTCGGGTACAAAGCAATGCCCCAGAAGCCGAGGCAGGAAGATGCAACGAGCACTAGTGCTGATGGTTTGTCGTCACCTGCGTCCGCAACCCAACAAGCGGATGAGCAGAGCAAACGGAAGCAAGCAGAGATTCTTTACAAGCGCAACTTGTTGATTCTGGGTATCGTGCTCACCCTGCCTGTTGTGATCCTCAATATGTTTTTTATGAACCGTTT
>DMFQ01000340.1:0-6655 GCA_003450555.1 Ktedonobacter sp. | reverse complement strand
CTGCGCCATGCCAGTGCCAATATGGATACCCTGATCTCGCTTGGCTCGACAGCCGCCTATGTGATGAGCGTCGTGGCAACCTTCTTGCCGAGCGTTATTGGTGCTGTTACTTTCTACGATACAGCGGCATTGATCGTGACCCTCATCTTCCTGGGGAAGTACCTGGAGGCGCGCGCCAAGGGACAGACCAACGAGGCCATCAAGAAATTGATTGGTTTGCAGGCCCGTACCGCTCACGTTCTGCGGGCAGGCCAGGAAGTTGAACTGCCTATCGAGCAGGTGCAGGTCGGTGATGAACTCCTCGTGCGCCCCGGCGAGAAGATCCCCGTAGATGGTGTTGTGCTTTCTGGCAGTTCAGCGGTCGATGAGTCGATGATTACCGGTGAGAGTATTCCCGTTGAAAAGGTTGAAGGTGAGCTGCTCATCGGGGCGACCATGAACCAGCACGGACTGTTGCATATGCGCGCGACGAAAGTCGGCGCGGACACTGTGCTTGCCAGCATCATCCGTATGGTTGAGCAGGCGCAAGGCTCGAAGGCTCCCATCCAGCGCATGGCCGACACCATTTCCAGCATTTTCGTACCGATTGTGCTGGTCATTGCTGCCCTCACCTTTATCGGTTGGACGATAGTTGGTCAGGTATCAGCTGCGGCCACCAATACCGCAGGGATGATGGGGGCCAGTAATCCCTGGATCATCGCTATCGTGGCCGCAGTTGCTGTTCTGGTGGTAGCGTGCCCATGTGCCCTTGGGCTTGCAACGCCAACCGCGATCATGGTTGGTACCGGCAAAGGGGCAGAGCAGGGCATTCTGATCAAGGGCGGTGAGAGTTTAGAGCGCATCCATGCGGTGCGTGCTGTTTTGCTCGATAAAACGGGTACAATTACCAGGGGCAAACCTGAACTGACCGATGTCGTCGAACTTTCCTCTACACCTGCCGATGATATGCTGCGCCTTGCCGCCGAGGCCGAACAAGGCTCTGAACACCCGCTGGCAGCCGCCATTGTAGAGGGAGCGAAAGCGCGAGGTTTGACGCTCGATCGCGCTCCAGAACACTTCACATCTCTCGCTGGGCGCGGCCTGGAAGCGACGGTTGAAGGACATGCCATTCTGGTCGGTACACGCCGCTTGCTGAGCGAGCACTCGATTGCTTCTAGCGCTGTAGAGGAGCACATGGCCGGGCTGGAGCAGCAGGGGAAGACGGTCATGATCGTGGTCATCGATGGCGAAGTGGCGGGATTGGTTGCCGTGGCGGATACGGTGAAGGTTGGTTCAGTCGAAGCCATCAAACAGCTGCGCGAGCAAGGACTCGAGGTCTGGATGATCACCGGCGACAACCAACGTGCTGCCCAGGCGATAGCACAGCAGGTTGGTATTGCGCCCGAACATGTGCTGGCGGAAGTTCTGCCGGAAGATAAAGCCAACCATGTCAAGCATTTACAGGAACGGGGCCTCGTCGTTGCCTTTGCCGGAGATGGCATCAACGATGCACCGGCCCTGGTACAGGCCGATGCTGGCATTGCCATGGGAACAGGAACCGATATCGCGATGGAGGCTTCGGACATTACCCTGGTCAAGGGCAACTTGAAGAGCGTCGCAACAGCGTTAGCCCTTTCGCGAGCAACGCTGGCAACCATCAAGCAAAACCTGTTCTGGGCTTTTGCCTACAATGTCATCCTGATCCCAACGGCCATTCTTTCGCCGTTGATCCCCTTCTTACGGGAGAATGCGCCCATCTTTGCGGCGGTGGCGATGGCCCTCTCGTCGGTCACCGTTGTGAGCAATTCATTGCGGTTACGACGCTTTGGGCGGTAAGGATGGTGTGTGGCAGAGTAGGGCAGGTATTGTTCTCTCCCCTGGTGGGTGGTAGAGTAATAGAAACAGCCTCGTGAAAAAGTAAAGAGTACTGACTTGCATAGAGGCTCGAAAGGAAAACAAGAGATGCAAGAGGACCGGAAGCCGGATGTACTGAAACGACTCTCCTACATTGAAGGGCATGTCTCTGGCATACGTAAGATGGTGGAGGAGGACAAATACTGCATTGATATCTTACGTCAAACGCACGCCGTCCGTAAGGCGTTAGAAAAACTGGAAGCGATTATTCTCGAGGGACACTTACGTACCTGTGTCCCGGAGGGTATTAAAGGTGACCGTGAAGAGGCGGTGATCCAGGAGTTGGTCCAACTCTACACCATTGCCTGGAAATAGTCCATCCTGAGCGATGTTACAAAAAAACATAGTACGTATTTACGATAAGATAAAACAAGGAGCATAAACACTATGGAATCTACAACTCTTGTGGCGCCCGACATTTCTTGCGAGCACTGCCAGCGTGCGATTGAGGGAGCTGTTGGCAACCTGGCAGGAGTGAGTGCGGTCCAGGTTGATATTCCGACGAAGGCCGTGCATATCGACTACGATCCCCAGAAAGTCACGTTGGCAAAGATCGAAGAGGTTCTGGACGATACCGGTTACACAGTGGCGAAATAACAGTTCATTGCGGGGACGGTAAGACGATGTAGTTCTAAGATTATCAAGGAGCGACAATCATGGCTTCACAATCTGAAAGCGGACAGCAGGGCATAGGCGTTGCGAACGATGCAGCCGGTGCTACTCCAAGCTCCGATTTCCAGCGACTTCTGACAACGGAGGTTCGCTTTCCACCTTCCCCCGAGGCGCTCGTTGCCGCCGACGTCAAAGACTACCAGGTCTTGTATGACGAGGCAAAGAGCAATCCTGAAGCTTTCTGGGATAAGATTGCGCGCGAGTTTACCTGGATCAAGCCCTGGAATAGTGTGTTCGAAGGTCAGGCACCAGGCGCACGTTGGTTTGTAGGAGGGCAACTCAATATTACGAGCAACTGCCTTGATCGCCACGCTCATGGTAGCCGTGCACATAAGACAGCCCTACTCTGGGTGGGTGAAGATGGTGAAGAGCGCATATACAGTTTTAGCGAGCTACTCGCTCTGACCTGTCAAATTGCTAACGGCTTAAAGTCACTGGGAGTAAAGAAAGGTGACCGCGTCTGTATTTACATGCCACTCACTCCTGAAGGCATCGCTACCATGTTAGCTTGCGCAAGATTGGGAGCCATTCATTCGGTTGTGTATGCGGGGTTAGGGAGCGGTGCGCTGCGCGCTCGTATTGAGGATGCCCAGGCTCGTATCGTGGTAACCACTGATGTTGGGTATCGACGCGGCAAAACCACGCCCCTGAAAACCATTGTTGATGAGGCGGTGAAGGGGCTAGATATCGTTGAAAAGGTCGTGGTACATAGAAGGGAGAGGCCAGCAATTTCCCTGGACGCCAGCCGTGAGGTTGATTTGTACGACCTCTGTGGAAATCAACCAACGACCTGCTCTGCCGAGGTCATGGAGTCAGAAGATCCTCTATTTATGCTCTACACATCTGGCTCTACAGGTGCGCCAAAAGGTTGTGTTTATGTGCATGGTGGCTATATGGTTGGCACTGCCTACTATAGCAAACTGGCTTTCGACATCAAAGAGGACGATGTCTACTGGTGCATGTCCGATATTGGCTGGATTGTTGGTCATAGTACAATGGTCTACGGACCGTTGGCGAATGGGACTACTATCCTGGTGCGTGAAGGTTCGCCCGATACTCCCAATCCTGGTGTCGCCTGGGAAATCGTAGAGAAATATGGAGTCACCAAGATCTTTACTGCTCCAACTGCTATACGCATGTTCATGAAGTTTGGCCCAGATTATCCCAGAGCGCACAAGCTTGACAGCCTGCGACTTATAGTCTGTGCAGGTGAACCACTCAATCCTGAGGCATTGCTATGGGCCAGGGAGCATATCGGTGGAAATGGCCGCGTGCCCATCTGCGATAACTGGTGGCAGACCGAAACTGCTGGCCCTACGATTGGCACACTTGTTTGTATGGAGGCGCGTCCCGGGCGTGCCGGGAAACCGCTGCCTGGTTATACTGCGAAAGTACTGGATCGCACTGGCCAGCCGGTGCAACCAAACCAGGGTGGTCTGCTCGTGCTGGAAGGTGCCTGGCCGCAGATGTTCCGTACCATTTGGGGCAATGAGGCACGCTATCTTGAATACTGGCAGATTTTACCTCCCTACTACACAGTCGGTGATGTTGCAACTGTGGATGATGATGGATACATCTCTGTGTTAGGCCGCTCTGACGATGTAATGAATGTAGCAGGACACCGCATCAGCACATCCGATGTTGAAAGTGCCTTAATCAGCTACCCTGCTGTAGCTGAAGCGGGCGTAATCAGCAAGCCTGATCCCATCAAAGGTGAGGCCATCAAAGCCTTTGTGACGCTCAAGGTGGGTCAAAGCCCCAGTGATGAACTCAAGGCGCGGTTAATAGAACATGTACGTCACGAACTTGGACCTATTGCTACTCCCTCCGAACTAGATTTTGTGGCAGGTTTGCCCAAGACGCGCTCTGGCAAAATTATGCGCCGCGTACTCAAGGCTCGTGAGTTAGGTGTAGAGACGGGTGATCTTACCACTATTGAGGAGTAAATAAAAGAAACCTTCGTAACAACTGAAAATAAGGCTAATGCTGACTTTGCATCTATTTTAGTAGTAATGTTATATTGTATTTTGTGGTCTTTCCAAGACTTTGTCGACTGGCTTTTTGATGCCATACCGAATGTTGTGTAACGGTACATAGTAGAAAAGCCTAGAAGCTAGGTCTGGACTGGCTTTAACGACTTCTCGCTTNNGGTCAGGCCTGTTCTGGATTGTTTTGCTAGCACTGGCTATCACTGTTGGTTTTGGTGGCTACTGACATAACCGCTTTGCTCCCCGTGTTACTGTTACTGATGGCTATTTTTAGATTACGCCCGTTGAAGTTTCTGTGGCAGGATCGAAAACGGACCTTTGTGACTGTTGAGCATCCTCGCCCAGGTACACAGTTGTAAACAATCTCGAAATATCAATCCCCGTTTAGCAGAAGAAAGGAGTTCTTTCATGGCAACCTTGCAAGACGCAGTTGTCGTCGTCACAGGTGCAGGAAGAGGCATCGGGCGTGCGATAGCAGAAGAATTGGCGCTTGGTGGGGCGAAGGTGGTAGTTAACTACTCTCAGAGCAAGGGACCGGCTGAGGAGTTGGTAGCGAAGCTCAGAGAGAGCGGGTCACCGCAGGCAATAGCCATCCAGGCGGATGTGTCCGATGCTGGACAGGCCACCCGACTCATCGAAGAGACTGTTCATCAGTTTGATCGAATTGACATACTGGTTAATAACGCGGGTGTAAACATTGATCGGGCGATGAAGAATCTCACCGTTGAGGACTGGAATACCGTGATACAGGTTGACTTGAACAGCTACTATTACACAGTAAAGGCTGCACTATCCTATTTCATGCAGCAGAAAAGCGGCAAAATTATTAATATCAGCTCATTTGTGGGACAGATGGGGAACTTCGGTCAGGCCAACTATTCAGCAGCCAAAGCTGGTATTATTGGTTTCACAAAAACGGCAGCCCTCGAACTGGCTCGGTTCAACGTCACGGCCAATGTCATCTGTCCTGGTTTCATCGAGACCGACATGTTTGCCATGATTCCAGAAAAGGTGAAAGAGATGATTCTGAAAAGGATACCTCTTGGTCGCGTTGGCTCCCCTCAGGAAATAGCTCGTGCCGTCCGGTATCTGGTTGTGGATGGCGACTACATCACGGGTCAGATGCTCAACGTCAATGGTGGCATTTACATGTAGTCGTACTTATGGTTTGCTGAATGTATAAGTATATAAAGAGCAAAGGAGAAAGCAGGGTGCAGGCAAGGAGATACCTGTTCCACAGATTAGGCGCCCCGAGCCGAAACAACCATTGAGGCACTTACTAAATTGCGTCCCGCTTTTATGGCTGAGGGCGGTCTGGTAACCGCTGGCAATTCTTCAGGCATCAATGATGGCGGCGCAGCGGTCGTTGTAATGAGCCGTAAAAAGGCTGATGAGCTGGGCTTGAAGCCCATGGCAACGATTCGCAGCTATGCCTCAGCAGGCGTTGATCCGCGCGTTATGGGCCTGGGTCCTATACCTGCCTCCAAGCATGCCCTGGAAAAAGCTGGGCTGAAGGTCTCTGACCTTGACCTGGTCGAGGCAAACGAGGCATTCGCTGCTCAGTCGGTTGCGGTAGGTAAAGAGCTAGGGTTTGACGTGTCGAAGCTTAACGTGAATGGCGGAGCCATTGCCCTTGGCCACCCCATTGGAGCCAGTGGTACACGTATCCTGGTCACGTTGCTCTATGAAATGCAGCGCCGTCAAGCTCACTTTGGCTTGGCAACCCTTTGTATCGGTGGCGGCCAGGGAGTGGCGATGATTGTTGAACGTTGATTGCCCGAGAGTCGTTTAATGAACATCACCTATTCTCTATAACAATGCAAGGTCCTCTATCCTCCAGGTAATTTGGGATAAAGGGTAAAATGGGGTGCTCCCAAACTTCCGCGGGAAGGTTTTTAGCCGCCATTTGATCGGAAAAGAAACGAAGAAGTAAAGGAGCTATTTCTGTGGCAGATTCACTATCGGACAGTCAGAATCTTTTAGAGACCTGGAGTGAGCTGATCGAGAAAACGATGAAGGGACAACCAGCGCTAAAAACATCTGTTCACTCTACAAAGGAGAGTAGGAAAGATCCGTGGCTTGCTCTCATTGACCAACTCTGG
>DMFQ01000410.1 GCA_003450555.1 Ktedonobacter sp. | reverse complement strand
GAATTAACGCGTCACCGGCCTTTACCGTAGCAACTGGCTGGCTTTTTTTCCATGATGACCGTCGGCAGTATAAATTCATCGGTCACTTTTTTCTCATAGGATTGCTGGATGGCTTCTATCGCCGAGTTGGCGTGCAGACCCTCCGCACGGGTCATCGCGAAATAGGTCATCCCCGTGCGGTCCCAACGATTATCACGATCCATTGCATAATAACGCCCGCTGACCGTGGCTACTTTGGCCGCGTGTTCTCCACCAAGCGCGCTGGCGCGGGCCTGGAGCAACTGCATAAATTCCACACCGCCGGTAGGCGAGGAATCCCGCCCATCGGTGAACGCGTGAATGTAGACTCGCTGAACGTCGTGCATCTGTGCTAGTCGTAACAGTGCCTCCAAATGCGACTCGTGCGCGTGAACGCCCCCGTTGCCAAGGAGACCACAAATATGCAACTGCGATGAATTTTTCTTGACATGCTCGATCGCTTTGAGCAACGCGGGATTCTGATAGAACGAGCCATCGCGGATCGACTCGCTAACGCGCGTATAGTCTTGCAAAACGCGTTTGCCGGCGCCGATATTCTGATGCCCCACTTCTGAGTTGCCCATCTGTCCTTCTGGCAGGCCAACAGCTTCCCCAGAGGTTCTCACCGCAGTATGAGGCCAATTACGGACCAGTTTATCGATGTTGGGAGTGTGAGCAAGAGCGATTGCATTGCCCTCTTTACGCGAATTGATACCCCAACCATCCAGGATAATTAACACAAATGGGCGAGGTCGCCCGGTAGCTGACGTGTTCATGAAAAAAAGCTCCATGTTGTTATCGAAATAGTGATGTAACGTGTTCCCATTGTATCACGTGTTAAAAATAGTTATGTTGGTCAGTCTTTGAATGAGAACAAAGGAGATCCTATGTCTCAAATGCCGCAAAATAGCGAACTGGTAATATTTTTGATTGTACTTGCAGTGCTGTTGATCCTGGTAATCGTCCTGGCAGCAGTGGCCATAACACGGCGCAACAAAAGTGGACAGATGCTTACAACATCTACATACGGGAATGATATCGAAGCTGGCAAGGACATTGGACCGGCTAGCCGCGGTCCCGCCGACATGGGGAGAGGTACGAGAGCTGAAGCTGGTGAAGAGCCTGCGCGAAGTAGCGTAAGAACGAATCCAGGTGATGACGGGCACCAGTAACCAACTGCTGGAAATTTAACCCATTGCGACTTTGTACGTATACTATATGTGAGGAAACGATTTGGGTTTGTGCAGAGCAGTATGAAAGCCTTATGAGGGATTGCTCTCAAATGGTAGAATACCTTTGATGCTGAACCTCTTTATTTCGAAGCATAAAGGAAAAATGGTATGACAACAAAAAAAAGAATGTCACAGGCTCTAGCGTGGGATCTGCGCAAGGGTATTTTGGCGCCTTGGGATTGCCTTGTGCTTGCTATGCGCGACGACGGTGCTAGCGCTTGCTAATACAGTATACATCAACGATGCCGCACGTGTTTTGGGTGATCAGAGCCAGGTAAAAAACGCAGCGTCTGGTTTAGCGGATCCTGTCAGCATCTATACAACAAGTACCTTCAATGGCTCTACAGCGCAATTTGATCAGCAGACGCGCAGCCATATTACCAACCCGAATATGATTGTGATAGCTATCGATACAGCGCATCATCACCTGACGATCGTTGGAGGATCGAACGTCTCACTTTCAAGCAGTCAGTACCAGGATGCGGTGCAGTCTTTTAAGAGTAACTTTAACAGTAGTGACTATTCTGGCGCCACGGTAGCTGCCCTTAGCACTTTGCGCCAGGACATTGGGGCCGCTCCAGTAGCCACTGGCAATGGCAATAATAATGGGAACGTGCCAGCTTCCAATGGTGGCATCTTTTCAATAGGGTTTCTTCCGCTTTGTTGCATCGGATTGTTGATCCTCCTCATCGTGGGTGCGATCTTTGGCGCCAGACGCCGTATGTTTGGAAGGCGACAGATGGGAGGGGCTATGCCCTACCAGCAGCCCTATAACCAGGGCTATCCTCCTAACTATGGTGGACCCGGCTATAATAACCAGGGGCAGGGCATGAATCCCTGGGCCGCAGGCGGCCTGGGCGCGGCAGCCGGTGGACTGGTTGGCTATGAATTAGGGAAAGAGCAGGGCGAAGATCAGGCGCGCGATCAAGGTTGGAATCAGGGCCAGCAAGGACAGGGCGGAGGAGACTTTGGCGGAGGAGCAAGCGGAGACTTTGGTGGAGGCGGAGGAGCAGGTGGTGACTTTGGTGGCGGCGGCGGCGGAGATTTCGGTGGAGGTGGAGGAGGAGACTTTGGTGGAGGTGGGGGTGGTGACTTCGGTGGAGGCGGCGGCGGAGGAAATTTTTAAGCTCTTAAGAAAAGTGGGGGTTGGATGTATTCTGTACATCCAACCCCCACTGATTTATCTCTACAAGTTCATTCGAGTATTTACTGCTCTGAATGGGGCATCTCGATACGACGCCCACCGTGCCTGCGTGCTAGCTCCGCGACTCGCAGGCGGGTCATCGCGCGCTCAAGCGCACCAATTAACTCGGCGCGCTGCGTATCCGATTCAGCCTGTTCCAGGCTTTCCTGGGCACGGCGGCGGGCTGCCTCAGCACGAGCCTGGTCAATCTCCTCGGCGTGCTCCGCAGTGTCTGCCAGGACTGTGACAGAATTGTTGGATACCTCGAGGAAACCACCCGAAACGAAGAGCGGCTCTTCAGAGCCATTGAGCTTGATGTTCAATTCACCAGGTTTGAGCGTCGTCAGCAGGGCGGCATGTCTTGGCAGTATACCAAGCATGCCTTCTGAACCTGGCGCGCTAACTATATCGGCCTCGCCGTTATAGAGCTCACGCTCAGCTGTCACTACCTCGACGTGCAAGGTATTGCGTGTTGCCATAGTTTAGCCCTTCTTTTGCTCTTCATCGTAGCGCTGCACGACCTCGTCGATGCCACCCGCCATGTAGAACATGTCCTCGCGGATGTTATCGTGCTTGCCATCAAGAATTTCCTGGAAGCCGCGGATGGTTTCCTTTACTGTGACATACTTTCCTTCGCGTCCGGTAAACGCCTGTGCTACAGTCATCGGCTGCGAGAAGAATTTCTGCATCTTGCGAGCGCGTGAAACAGTGAGCTTGTCCTCGTCAGATAGTTCATCAACACCCAGGATGGCGATGATATCTTGCAGGTCCTTGTAGCGCTGCAGGACTTTCTGCACATTACGGGCAGTGTTGTAATGTTCGTCGCCGACGACTTGCGGATCAAGAATACGGCTGGTCGAACTGAGTGGATCAACGGCAGGGAAGATGCCTTGCTCAGAGATTGAACGCTCAAGCACAATTGTCGAGTCAAGGTGGGCAAATGTCGTGGCTGGCGCCGGGTCAGTGTAGTCGTCTGCGGGAACGTAGACGGCCTGCATTGACGTGATCGATCCCTTCTTGGTCGAGGTGATGCGCTCTTGCAAGTCACCCATTTCTTCTGCCAGATTAGGTTGATAACCTACAGCAGATGGCATGCGTCCCAGCAGCGCCGATACTTCGGACCCTGCCTGTGTGAAGCGGAAGATGTTGTCGATGAAAAGCAAGACATCCTTACCCTCTTCATCGCGGAAGTACTCAGCGATTGCCAGGCCACTCAAAGCGACGCGCAGGCGCGAACCAGGAGGTTCATTCATCTGGCCGAAGACCATTGCCAGGCGGTCGATAACACCAGCTTCGATCATTTCATGATACAGGTCGTTGCCCTCGCGGGTGCGTTCACCCACACCTGCAAAGACACTGTAGCCACCGTGGGCTTTCGCGATGTTATTGATAAGCTCCTGGATGATTACAGTCTTGCCTACGCCCGCACCGCCGAAGGCGCCGATTTTTCCGCCCTTCATGAAGGGGCAGATCAGGTCAATGACCTTCAATCCTGTCTCGAACACCTCAATGGTTGCGGCCTGCTCTTCTAGCACAGGAGCCATTCTATGAATAGGCCCTCGTGGAGAGTCGGTCACTTCCGGCTTGTTGTCAATGGCATGTCCGAGGACATTGAAGATACGCCCCAGGGTCTTAGAACCGACGGGGACGGTAATTGCTGCACCGGTATCATAGGCCTCTGCGCCGCGCTGTAAGCCATCAGTTGCTCCCATTGCCACGCAGCGCACCCAATTGTTGCCCAGCAACTGCTCGACTTCCAGAACGAGATCCTGTTCTGCGCCTGCGGGGCGTGTGAAGAGTGCATTATAGATTTGGGGTAATTTATCTGGTGGAAATTCAACGTCTACGACAGCCCCCAGTACCTGCACGACTGTACCCTTCGTCATTACATCTGTTGCCATTTATTTTTATTCCTTCTATCTCCCTTACTCACCTTGCTGATCTTTGGCGGTTATACAGTTGAACCCGCTACAACTTCGAGGATCTGCATGGTGATCGCGGCCTGACGAGCCTTGTTATATGATAAGGTGAGATCTTGAACAAGATCATTCGCACTATCGGTGGCGTTCTTCATAGCTACCATCTGAGCCGAATACTGACTAGCCACGGCTTCCAACAGAGCCTGGTAGACCTGTACATCAACATACCGTGGCAAGAGGGCCTCAAAGATCGTTCTCGCGTCTGGCTCATAAATGTATTCGACCGCTCTCTGGTCGTCGTTCTCTTCCTTGGATGGCGGTTGTACAGGCAAAAGCTGAAAGCTAGTTGGCTGCTGTGTCACGGTATTGATAAACTTGGCGTAGACCAGGTAGACGGCGTCAACTTCGCCCTTTTGAAAAGCGTCAACCGCAACACGAGCAATGGCGGTAGCATCGGTGAGAGCCGGTTTGTCGCCATAGTTAGTAAACTCTGCCAGCATGGATCTCTGCGTGCGAACGATATAGTCTCGCCCCTTGCGACCGACGGTCACAAAGCCAACCTCCGGACGCACACCTTGATCTGCTAAATTGCCTTGCAGTTCCAGGGCGGTAGCTGCAGCCTTACGGTTGATGTTACTCGGAAGCGCTCCACAGAGGCCACGGTCTGGTGTAATCATCACGATGCCAATATTGTGTACGGGGCGTTGTTTGAGCAACGTCACACCTTCACCAATATCTTCACCCACAGCATTTGCTAGACGCGAGACGAGCGCGCGAATCTGCTCTGCGTAGGGACGTGCCTGTTGGACGCGCTCCTGTGCTCGCCGCATCTTGCTACTTGCCACCATCTGCATAGCTTTAGTGATCTGAGCCGTATTTTTGACCGATTTTATACGCCGCCGAATTTCTCGGGTGGATGCCATACATGCCTCCTAGTTCGGTGCCGCTGTCTGCTTAAACTCTTCGATAGCAGCATTCAACTTGTTCAGCAAATCTTTGGACATCTTCTCTTTCGACTGCACAGACTTATCGATAATCTCCTGTCCTATTTCTGGATGGTTAGCATCCATATAGCGGTAGAAAGCTGTTTCCCATGCTGCAACCTTATCCAGCGCAACGTCATCCAGATAGCCCTGGTTGGCTGCATAGATAATCGAGACTTGCTTCTCGACAGTAATTGGTTGATATTGTCCTTGCTTGAGCACTTCTGTCAAACGCTGGCCGCGATCAATACGACTCTTCGTTGCCTTATCCAGGTCTGAAGCGAACTGTGCGAATGCGGCAAGCTCACGGAACTGGGCAAGGTCAAGACGCAGCGTGCCTGCTACCTGTTTCATAGCAGGTGTCTGTGCATTACCACCTACGCGGGAGACGGAGTTACCCACGTTTACAGCGGGTCGAATACCAGCGTTGAACAGGTCTGTCTCAAGGAAGATCTGCCCATCGGTAATCGAGATAACATTCGTCGGAATGTAGGCTGAGAGGTCGTTCGCCTTTGTTTCAATGATTGGCAGCGCTGTCAGTGAACCGCCGCCGTAGTCCTGGTTGAGGCGAGCTGCGCGTTCTAACAGGCGGGAGTGCAGGTAGAACACATCACCGGGGTAGGCTTCGCGTCCAGGAGGACGGCGAATGATCAGTGAGATGTTACGATAGGCATCAGCATGTTTTGTCAAGTCATCGTAGATGATCAGGGCGTCACGCCCTGTTTCCATGAACTCCTCGCCCATAGCACATCCCGCGTAGGGGGCCAGGTACTTCAGAGGAGCAGGCTCGGAGGCACCTGCTACGACAATAATGGTATACTCCATCGCGCCATGTTGCGACAAAATTTCGTGCGTACGTGCGACTGAAGAATTCTTTTGACCGATAGCCACGTAAATACAGAACAGGTTTTTACCCTTCTGATTAATGATCGTATCGATAGCGATAGCAGTCTTCCCTGTCTGGCGGTCACCGATGATCAATTCGCGTTGACCACGTCCGACGGGGATCATGCTGTCAATGGCTTTCAGGCCGGTCTGCACAGGAGTATTGACACTCTGGCGCGTGATAACGCCTGGAGCAACGCGCTCGACCGGACGAAATTTATCTGTTGCAATGGGGCCGCCTTCATCAAGCGG
>DMFQ01000227.1 GCA_003450555.1 Ktedonobacter sp. | reverse complement strand
TTCATAAATAATGTCACGCCCTACGTCACTTTTTATGTAACCGCATTAATACAGGGACTCCGTGCTGCCGAGTGTTTCATGTGCTGGAGCTTTCTACGCAGAAACCCCTTGACCTGTCAGTACCATGTTGACGAAAAGATACTCCACTCGCCTGGACGGCCTTGCCGAGCGAATGGAGTACACAGGGAAGAGGGGAACACTGCTTTTTCTGGGCTCCTGCACTCCATGATGAATCACGCGCACATTCGCACCTGCCTGGTAGAACAACTGGTACTGTTTCGTCAACAGGCACTGACAGGCAGATGACGATGAGCACCCGTATCAACTCTGGCGTCCGGATCCCGTTCATTGCACTCCTGCTTTCCTGGCATCTCCTCTCCACGTCATGCCTTCTGCTCTTTAGGATACTTCCGCAGCGTTAGAAAAAGCGTTACAAAAGCGTTAAATGAACCATTTGTGCTTGACCTTTGCGCTTTTGCTCAAACTTCCCCCAGCATCCAGGTTCTGCTCATGCACTTCTGCTCCATGAGCGTCACAGTTCAAGTTCGGCTCTCATCAACTGATCTTCTAGCGAATACTGGAGGCGGAAGCCGAGCTTCTTACACACCTCTTGCATCCCCTGATTTTCGGGGATCGATGTCACCGGTGAGGCGCTGGAGTTTTTCGTCGTGGCCGAACTGGATCAGCCGACGCAGCAATTCGGCTCCCAACCCCTTGCGCTGGAACTGGTCGGTGACGAGCATGGCAAACTCGGCCTCATTTGCGCCAAGGGCTTTGATTAAGCGGCCCACGCCAATAATCTCATTCTGCCCGGTCTGCGGGTTGTGGTAGTCGGCGACGAGCGCCATCTCCCGGTCGTAGTCAATAAAGCATATGCCGATCAACCGCTCGTGCGCGACCCGCTGACTCAGCCCGAGCATGTGCAGCCAGCGGAAATAGACGCTGCGATCCGAAAGCGTTTGGTGAAACTTGACCATGAGCGGCTCGTCCTCCGGACGGATGGGGCGTAGCGTGACCGGGGTGCCGTCAAGCAGCGTCCAGGGTCGCGCATACTGCAGCGGATAGGGGCGAATGGCGAGTTTGGGCAGCTCATCCTCGCTGATCTCCGGCCTGTGCAGGACCACCCGTGCATCGAGGGCGAGCAGCCGTCCCGGAGAGGCGAGCAGCGGGTTCATGTCGATCTCCTTAATCTGGCGCTGCTCTACGACAAGGTAACTGAAGCGCACCAGAAGTTGCTCAAGGGCGGCGAGATCAACGGGCGGGCGTCCGCGCACCCCTTGGAGGGCGGTAAAGACGCGGGTCTGTTCCATCATGCGCCGCGCCAGGGTGGTGGTGAGCGGCGGAAGTGCTAAGGCGCGGTCTCGGTAGACTTCCACGAGTTGCCCGCCCGAACCGAAGAGCAGAACCGGGCCGAACTGCGGGTCGATGCTGCTGCCCAGGATAAGTTCGTAACCGTCAAGCGGGATCATCGGCTGTACGGTCACCCCCAGGAAATGCTCGGCCCCGGCTTTGTCGTGGACCGCAGTTGCGATGGCGCGGTAGGCGCTGCGCACCGCGTCCGCCCCGGACAGATGTAACTGCACGCCGCCCACATCGGTCTTGTGAGTAATCGTTTCTGAAAAGAGCTTGAGCACGACCGGGTAGCCGATGTCCTCAGCACACGTGACGGCCTCGGTTTCACTGGTGGCGACCCGCGTCTCGACCGTTGGGATGCCATAGGCGGCCAGAAGTTGCTTGGATTCAACCTCGGTGAGCAGAGTCCGGCCCGACTGGCGGACGGTTTCAATCAGCTTCGCCGCCAAGGCCTGATCAGACCCTTCTTCGTCGAGTTCCAGGGAAGGGAGCGGGGTTTCGTATAAGCTGCGCAGGTTGGAGCTGTAGCGCCACATGGAATCAAACACCTGGGCAGCGGTGTCTGGATAGGGGAACGTGGGAATACTGGCCCGGCTCAAAATCAGATTGCCGCTGGCCACTTCCGCCCCGCCCATCCAACTGGCGAGGATCGGTTTGCCGGTACTCGTGGCGTGGGGCTTCAACTGCTCTGCGGTCAGGGTTGGGTCGGTCATCGCCTGGGGGGTCAGGATGACCAGCAAGCCATCGCTGTTGGGGTCTTGCGCCGCAATCTCAAGCGCTTTGGCGTAGCGTTGAGGGTCGGCATCGCCCAGAATGTCCACCGGGTTGCTGTGGCTCCAGTGTGCCGGGAGAATCCGGTCGAGCGCGGCGAGGGTTGGGGGTGCCAATTCAGCCAGTGCGCCCCCGGCGCTCATCAAGGCATCGGTGGCGAGTACCCCTGGGCCACCCGCGTTGGTCACGATGGTGAGGCGTGGCCCCTGGGGGCGCGGCTGCTTGGCAAGCACCTCGGCCATAAAGAAAAGCTCGTCGATGCGGTTGACGGTCAGCACCCCGCTGCGGCGGCAGGCCGCCTCGAACACTTCGTGGCTGCCGGTTAGCGCGCCGGTGTGCGAGGCAGCCGCCCGGGCCGCCGCTTGAGTGCGGCCGGCTTTCAGAATGATAATCGGCTTGGTAAAGGCGACTTCCCTGGCGGCGGAGAGGAACGAGCGGGCATCTCCGATGGTCTCCAGGTAGATGACGATGCTCGTGGTCTGCTGGTCGCTCCCCAGGTAATCAATGAGGTCGCCCCAGCCCACGTCCAGCATCGAGCCGATGGAGATGAAGGCGCTGAAACCAACGTTTTCACCCAGGCTCCAATCCAGAACGGCGGTGCAGAGGGCGCCGCTCTGGCTGATGAAGCCGACATTGCCGGGTCGGGCCATGGCGCCGGCAAAGGTAGCGTTGAGGCCGGTCAGCGGGCTCATCACGCCAAGGCAGTTGGGCCCGATGATGCGCAGCTTCCCCCGGCGCGCCTGCTCCAGGATTTGCTGCTCCATCTTGGCGCCCGCTGCACCGCTTTCCTTGAACCCGGCCGAAATGATAATGGCCCCTTTGACGCCAGCCTCGACACACTCGGCAATAATACCCGGTACAGTCGGAGCAGGCGTGACAATGACGGCGAGATCGACCTGCTGGGGCAGGGCGGCCAGGTTGGGATACGCTTTGATGCCCAGGACGCTGGCACGCCTGGCATTGATGGGAAAAACCGTTCCCCCAAATGGATTGCTGATCAGGTTCCAGAGGAGAGTACGCCCGACGCTGCCTGCTTTTTCCGTCGCCCCAACGACCGCGATGCTCTTCGGCTCGAAGATGGCATTGAGGGGATGGCGCTGCTTGTAGCGAAAAACGGTGGTGGGGGGTACTATGCCGGGGGTAGGACCGGCGGATAGTCCTCCAGCTCTGCTTGCATCCATACGTCTCCAGGTCCTTTCATGTAACTAACCCGATGTACTACCCGGCAGACCTTTTCTATATGCTTCCAGAGAAGATTTGCGGAATAGGGTTTGTCTACTTCCGCCTGGTACCGGCTGTTAGTTCTTTTCCGAGGCTCGATATTCCGCAAGTTCAACATAAAAGCATTTAGCATCAGTGTTTTTCCTGATGATAGAAGATCCAGATGCTTCTGACTTGCCATACGGTTCACTTCTCTCTTCCTTGTTCCTTTTACAGGCACACGCGGGAACGTTGAGGAAGAATCGCTCCCACTGTTTCAGGGCTGCTGCGCTTTACAAGACGTGACGTTCATGATGAGCGCTTCTTGCGTCGAGGACGAGCCAACCAGCCGCGCATTGCTTAGACTCGATCGTGATATTGGTTGCGTTTCTTTTCCCTCGCTCGCCTCTCGAGATTGGTCCTGTACGTCATGTAGCCATACACGCATGCACCGATCACAAGAACGAATACCAGGAGGATGAACGGTGACATAATGATGTCCTTTCTTGCTGTATTCCAGGCGTCCTTCTTGCTCACAGTGAGTAGAATAGGATGAGAGGAAAAGATACTGCATAGCATGCTGGAGGCTCATTCATGGTCTCTCCTTGCCTCAGTGGTATGCAAACTCCGACCCCAGCAAGGTGCGCAACTGCTTTCTCGCCCGGTAAAAGTACGTTTTGGCCGTTGTTGTTGGGATGCGGAGCGCCCGCCCAATCTCGCGGTAGCTCAGTTGAGTGTCATAGCGCAGCAGCACGACCGCACGGTAGCGCGAGGGCAATGTCTCAATCGCAGCGAGGAGCAGCACGCGTAGCTCGCGCAGTTCAATCTGCTCCTCCGGCTGCCGATCCGGGTCGGGAAGCGTGGTAAGGTATGAGTAGTCACTCCCATCTGGGTACGGCTCGATCTCACAAAAGAGGATGGGCCGCCTGCGACGCAGTTCATCGATAGAGCGGTGATGCGCTACCTGGCTTAACCATGGCCTGAGCGTTCCCTGCGGTACCAGTGTGGGTAACGAGCGGTACATTTGGATGAAGACGTGTTGCAAGACATCGTGAGCGAGGTGTTCGTCTTGCACCACGCGGCAGATCAGGAGCAAGAGCAAGGCGCTGTAACGCTCGACCAGGATTTCAAACGCGCACTGATCGCCCATTTGCGC
>DMFQ01000451.1:8366-10403 GCA_003450555.1 Ktedonobacter sp. | reverse complement strand
TCATGCCGATGTAGCTCAGTGGTAGAGCTCTCGCCTTGTAAGTGAGTGGCCGTCGGTTCGAGTCCGACCATCGGCTCCATTTTGGAATTTTATCCCCTTCTTTCGATAGCGTTCGTTTTGCGTCTCTATGGCGTGGCAATTGGCGCATAACACATCACACTTTGCAATCTCGGTTTTAAGTGTCTCTAGCGATACTCCATTTCTGATCCAGTGGCTCACATTAAATTCCTTTTGATCAGGGTCGCGGTGATGGAATTGCAGGCATTCGGGACGCCACTCACTACAGTTCTTACAGTGGAGCGTTGCTTTGTAGTTCATATACCACTCTTGAAGTTCCGCACGCCTATCCTTAGTTTCCTGTATGCGCTCCTTTGTATGGCCGGGATACCATTCTTGTTTATGGTATTCGCGCTGGTACCGCTTCAAGTACTCTTTCCGAGTTTCACCAGGTTGTTGAAATCTCCACTCTGGTCGGGAATCATCAGTACTTTTGCGGTTGGTTTTATGCCTGGCTCCCATTATATGTGCCCTTTTCCTATTATTTGACTCATGCCCCCTATTATACCTCTGATTTCGTCAAAACAGGAAATTGGTTATTTCCTGCTATGATCGTTCGTTGCGGATGTGAAAGGTGAACATTCTGAAATGGTATTGGGAACAGCAACAGGTGTGATACTATGTGGGTGTAAGGAAGACGTGTAGGGTTGGGAAATCTAGAGGAGAGGGCAAGGATGTTCTATTATGGGACGCAATCAAAGTCTTCAACATTTCTGGCAACGAATTTCTCTTGTGCGGTTGGCACAGAATGCTCTTGTTGCTGTGGTTACACTTCAGATTATCACGGTAGTCGTGTTGGGAATTGCGTCGGCTCTACGTAAGCGACGAAAACACGAGGTTAGTTTTCCACACCTGCGGCTCGATGAAGTGCAAGTTGATAAAAATTGCCTGCAGCTTTACGGCTATGGCCGTGATCTCTACGATGCCATGCTTGAAGCTATTGATAATGCCCAGGAGAGTATCTACCTGGAAACGTATATTTGGAAGGGCGATGCTTTTGGGCAAGAGCTGAAGGCACACCTCGTACAGAAAGCGGAGCAGGGGGTAGATGTTTACGTCATCTTCGATGCCTTTGGCAACCTGGTGGTGCCACGCTCTTTCAAGAATTTCCCGCCCAGTATCCACACATTGGAGTATCAGTCCATTCATCGTCCATGGCACGTGTTGGATCCGCGGCGCTTTGCCCTGGATCATCGTAAATTGCTGGTTGTAGATGGCGCAATAGGTTTCATTGGGGGCTACAATCTGGGGGATCTCTATGCGACCGATTGGAGAGATACACACCTGCATATACGGGGTCCGGCGGCTGCCGATCTCGCGCATTCGTTTGCCAGCTTCTGGAATCGATCTTGTGCAAAGGAAGACGCGATTGAAAGGCATTATATGCGCCACTTCGACCCGTACATTACTGTGCGCAGTAACGATGCATTGCGGTTGACCTTTCCAATACGCGATATGTATATCGAGGCTATTGACCGGGCTGAACACTCCATTCTGCTGACCAATGCCTATTTTGTGCCTGACCACGTCTTGCTCGATGCTTTGAAGGCTGCTGCGGAGCGAGGTGTGGACGTGCGCGTGTTGATTCCATGGTATTCCAATCATGTTGTAGTGGATTGGCTTACGCGAGGATATATTACGGAGTGCCTTGAAGGGGGTATTCATATTTTTGGCTATACTTACGCTATGTTGCATGCTAAAACATGTACGGTTGATGGCCACTGGGTGACACTGGGTACTGCTAACCTGGATCGCTTGAGTTCTATCGGCAACTTTGAGATCAATGTGGAGATTTACAGTGCTCAATTAGCGCGGCAAATGCAGGATCTATTCAAGAGTGATACTACTGGCGTGTTTGAGCAGACGCTTGAGAAGTGGAAGATTCGACCGTGGTATATCAAGCTGAGTGAACGGATACTGGCGCCGCTGCGATTTTTCTTGTGAGCAGAGGTGGTAAGGCATTGCGGGACATTACAGGGC
>DMFQ01000451.1:6867-8106 GCA_003450555.1 Ktedonobacter sp. | reverse complement strand
TCTTCTTCGACACTTACCAGGCGGCCTTCGGTTACCCAGTCGGAGGCGAGAGAAAACATGCGAGCGAAGGTTGACTCGCTACTCAGGACGATGTTGCTGATCCATTTATCTTTGGCGCGGCGTACCTCGTCTTCATACACTCCTACATCCAGGAAGTTATTCAGCTCAGAGCGCAGCATTTTAAGGACGTGAGGGGCCTCTTCCGGCGTTGAATTGGCTTGTAGCTGCAAGATGCCCGTGCCTTCCATGGCCCAGATACTGGCACTGGCCGACTCCGCCAGACCCTTCTGATAGATGTTCCAGTAGAGGCGCGAGCCATCGCTATCTCCCAGGATGCTGCTGGCCAGATTGGCGGCATAGTAGTCAGGGTCCTTCGTGTCGACGGAGGGCATGGCGAGGATCATGATCTGCTGTTTGAGCTTTTTGTCGACCACGATGTCGTTGATTGGTTGGGCGGGTTCGTAGTGTTCGACATCGCGCCCGGAGTCACCAACGCGCCAGTTGGTACAGTGTTTTTCCGCCAACTGGATGATGTGATCCCAATCGAAATTGCCGGCCACCGCCAAGATTAAATTATTGGCGGCATAGCGACGATTCCAGTACTCGCGCATCTGCTCAACGCGCATGTTGCGAATGCTCTCCGGCGTGCCCAGCACGTCGTGCCCGAGGGGATGACTGCCGAAATAGGTCTGCATCATACGGCGGTAAGTGGAGTTGTAGGGCTGATCCTCCGAGCGCGCGATTTCGTTGACGATGACCTCTTTTTCCAGCTCGAAGTCGCTTTCAGAGAGGCGCGGATACATCATATCGCTCAGAAGCTCAATGGCGCGATCCAGGTACTCGCCCAGCACGCGGGCATAGTAGACGGTGGCTTCGTGTGAGGTAAAGGCGTTGAGTTCGGCGCCAATTTTGTTGAACTCAAGGGTGATCTGCTGCCAGTCGAGCGTTTTGGTGCCTTTGAATACCATGTGCTCTAAGAAGTGGGAGACACCGGCAATGCTGGGGTCTGGCTCGTCACGAGAACCAGTATGCACGTAGTATGAGACGGCCACCGATTCGAAGTCGGGCATGGGCTGGCCGACGATTTGGAGACCGTTGCTGAGTTTGTGAGTATGAAACACAATACCATTCTTGCTGGCTGTGGAATCTGTCATGAAAAGTTCCTCCGGTGTGTCGATGAATATGGCGTGTTGTTTTCTTTATAGCATGATAGCCCTGGTGGGGGGGTGTTGTCAAATC
>DMFQ01000451.1:5460-6744 GCA_003450555.1 Ktedonobacter sp. | reverse complement strand
CGGAAGCCATGTTACTTTGAAACATGCGTTAAAAAAGGGGCGAATTACGGTACCCAACCATTCAGGTACAATACTCAAGCTAAAGACATTAGAGACTATTTTAAAACAAGCGGAACTCACTACAGACGAACTACGGGAACTGCTTTGAAGCGCAAGCAAGAGAGGTAAAGCTATGAATGATTACCGCTATACCATCATACTCCATCCGGATACTGATGAAGGTGGTTACACTGTTACTGTACCATCTCTTCCTGGGTGCGTAACCCAGGGAGAAACTCTTGAAGAGGCTATTACTATGGCTAAAGACGCTATACGCCTGCATATTGAGTCACTGATTGAGGATGGTCAACCGGTACCTGAGGAACATGAACATTTACAGGCGATTGTTGTTAATGTAGCAGCATAAATAAAGATATTCTACAATTTGGTAGGGTAAGAACACATAGTCTATTCCTCTCATTTTCCTACCCGTTGATCATACCCCCAGTCTTCTCTTTGCCTTACTTTTCCCTTGCATTTTTATCGAAAGTAATATATAGTACTTCATAGTTACTTTTAGATTGCATAGTGCTATATAGTAGACCATAGCATGGAAATGAGGGTTATCATGGAACATTTTATGACTTCCGAGGAAATAGCGGAGATGTTACACGTTGATCCAGTTACGATTCGGCGCCTGGTCAACAAAGGCGATCTTTCCGCCTATCGTATCGGGGCCGATTACCGTTTTGCGCCGTCTGATCTACAGGATTATCTGAAGCGCCAGCGTGTTTCAGCTCATGCAAAAGACGAGTCAGCCGCCAACGTGAATACTCCACTCGATCAGTTCAATCAGTTGATACGAAAGGTAATCCATGGGAAAACATACATGACTCCAGCGGATCTTGTGGGACCATTCGACCTGTTTACGAAACGGGCACTAAACGTCCTGACGCTGGCACAGGCAGAGGCGCAACGCTTCCAACACAGTTACATCGGCACGGAGCATCTTCTGCTGGGACTGGTGCGTGAGGGTGAGGGCGTTGCTACTCAGGTGCTCACTAACCTGGGCATCCAGGTAGACCAGGTACGTCACTCCGTTGAGGCGATTATAGGGCGTGGAGGGCATATCGTTTCCGGTGAGGTCGGACTCACTCCGCGTGCGAAAAAAGTGATTGAGCTTGCCGTAGATGAAGCGCGACGACTGAATCATCGCTTTATTGGCACGGAGCATCTCCTCTTAGGTCTGGTACGCGAAGGCAGTGGGATTGGGGCTGATGTCTTAGAGAAGCTTGGTCTCCAACT
>DMFQ01000451.1:2411-5281 GCA_003450555.1 Ktedonobacter sp. | reverse complement strand
GAGGCGGCAGCGCTGCTTGCTGAAGAAGAGGCAGGGCTTACCTGCGCCCACTGTGGCGCTCGTTGCCCTGGCTACTTCCGCTACTGCTTCAACTGTGGTCAACCATTCAGCCATGAAGAGTCGAGCCACGGTGAGGAGGAATAAGGCAAAAGAAGCATGTAGCTAAGCAATAAAAAAGGGGCGCCTGCGCCGACCGCTGGCCTCTGCGGAAGAGCGGAAGGGCAGCTCTTCAAGGATTTGCCATGTCGGCGTACCCCTCGGAATTACATGAAGTCCCTGGCTTAGTAAATTAAATTTTCTAGCTCTCTTACGGCAACTTCCAGCTCGTATAGCAGGTCCGGATACTCTTTACGTGCGCGCAATGCATTACAAAACGCACGATAATACCACAGTTTCCCGTCTATGCCCCCTTTCATATCAAGATAGGATAGGACCTGTCCTTTGTTTCTGGCTGCATGTAGGCGGAACAGTAGTCGTTTGATATTACTTAGTACTTCACATGATAAAACTAGCAGGGCAGATTTTTCGACACTTGTTACGAGATCGATGCGTATTTGCTTCTGATCCTTCCATGATACATCGACCGCATCGGAACAGGTGCCAACTATCTCTGCGACATTGGCATTAAATTTATGTTTGATTTCGGCAAGGATAGGTTTCTTGGCTCGCTCATTTGTATCATGGAGCATTCCTGCTATGGCAGTGTCTTCATCGCCTCCAAAATGGAGAATGAGTGAGACAACATCCAAGACGTGAGATATGATAGGATGCCCCATCTTCTTATCGTCCTGGTGTAGACGCATAGCGTAGGCAAAGGCCTCTACCAGTTTCTTTGAGTAGAACAACTAAGCCTCCTTAAAGCGGGTTTATCCCTACTTTTGCTATTATAATTTGAGGAACTCCTGCACTTTTGCTGATGCGGGAGTTCCTCAAATTTGGGTGACTTTTGAAGTCCTATTTTTTCATCAGGCAACGTGAGCTTTTCAGCCCATGCGTTACCTATTATAGTTTTCTTCTACTTCTGCCCCCTGTAACAGCACGCAAGATTGCAATGAGGATACACGCGCCAATGATGGCGACGATTATGCTGCCGATGAGACCGAAGTTGGCATCGGGGATCAGCAGGTTCGCAAGTAGACCGCCAAGGAAAGCGCCAATGAGACCAACGATGATGTCACCGACGAGTCCGTACCCTCCAGCGCCCATAACACGGCTCGCTATAAAGCCTGCGATCAAGCCAATTATGAGCCAAATGATGAGACCTGTGACACTAAACACTGCGCCAAGAACGATTGTTGCAATTGCCATACATTTCTTCTCCTAGTCCTGAATACTCATCACAAAAACAAAGGCAAACGCTCTTCAAAAGCGAAAAGTTGCATTTTAGAGCTAATCGAAAGTATCGATTTGCGTCTGCCATATATGACACGGTTGAGTTGGCACAAAAGGTTCATGAGAGATGGGCGATGGCAACGGAAGTATGATAGGTGTGGGCGAAGCGCGCTGCCCAGAGGGCGTTGTTGATGAGCAGGGCTTTATTTGCCTCGACGCTTTCTCCCGCGGTCACTTTCGCGACATGGGCGAGGAGGAAGGGTGTGGTGGCGGCACCGCGTATGCCTTGAGCGTGTGCAAGGCGTAGGGCTTCCGCGGTGGCAGCCTCTAGTGGAGCGGGGTCCATGGCATGCTGTTCGGGTATGGGACAGCCAACTACCAGACCGTGGAGGTTGCACTGCCATTGGACGCGGGCAATAGCTGCGATGGTGTCGATAGTATCGGCGCGATGCGAAAGAGTGCGTCCACTATGGCGGACGTAGAAGGCGGGGAAATCATCTGTGCGCCAGCCAATGACAGGTACGCCCTGTGTTTCCAGGTATTCTAAGGTGAGATCAAGGTCGAGGATGGATTTCGCGCCAGCGCAGACGACGAGGACAGGAGAGCGGCTCAACTCGGTGAGATCAGCGGAGATGTCCATGCTAGACTCTGCACCACGATGGACGCCGCCAATGCCGCCTGTAGCAAAGAAGCGAATTCCGACCATGCTGGCGCAAAGCATGGTGCCTGAGACGGTCGTTGCTCCCAGTTGCCCGGTTGCCAGGGTAACCGCGAGGTCGCGCCTGCTGACTTTTTGCACGCCTTGTGTTGTGCCTAAGCGGGTGATCTCGTCCAGTGTCAGGCCGATTTTGATCCGTCCATCGTGTATGCCGATGGTCGCGGGAATGGCGCCTTCGGCGCGAATGGTTGACTCCATGGACTGGGCCACCTCGATGTTGGCAGGATAGGGGAGGCCGTGGGCAATGACCGTCGATTCAAGGGCGACGACGGGTTGTTGCGCTTGTAGAGCTGCCTGCACTTCGTTAGATAGGGTGACGTATTGTGACGATTGTGACGATTGTGACAGTTGTGACACATGTGATGGTTGTTGCATGATTTTTTCTTTCTATTACGAGACTGGGTTGAGAGTAGCGTGAGAGGTGGGAATTGTCAATATTTCGTTGTTTAGCGCTTCCGCCAAAAATTGGTGGCGAGCTTCCGGATTGACCACAAGGTGAGAGTCGATTGCACCGCAAGGTGTAAATCCCAACATTCTTTGGCTCTTACGCAACCTCGCTGATGCGAAAGGTGGTATGTTGAGGGGTTGTAGGAATACCTCCAGCCCTCAGCAAACCTCGCCAGATGCTAATTGAGAAACGTGGACAGTGACCATGGCACCGCTCGCTTGCCAATTCCCACTTCACTTGTAGCGATAGGAGAGCAGAGAGACCCTGTAAGCGTAGGTTTCTCCCTCGTTTCACTTGGTGAGGTCTCTTCCTTCCTCACAGAGCAAGGGAAAGGACAGGAGTGAATACCTACGCATCGGTGTTTGGTTTCCT
>DMFQ01000451.1:948-2238 GCA_003450555.1 Ktedonobacter sp. | reverse complement strand
TCATACTTGCGGCGATAGAAGCGACGATCAATGACCTGTTGAATGCGATGGCGCAGGGGCTGGAAGAGCGCGGCAATGACGAGCGTTGAAATCACGATGGTCACGTCGTTATTCAGGTGAAACATCCCCTGGAACAGGGATTGCAAGGCAAAGATGAGGCCAACGTAGAGCAGGGCCAAAAGAGCGGTCAAGGAGCCATACACCAGGGTGCGGTTGATAATGGCATCGATGTCCCATAAGTGGTAGCGCAGAATCGCAAACCCCAGACCAAGGTAAAGGAGCGCTGAGGAGAACAATTGAACAGTTGGAAAGAGCAGTTGGTACGGCGAGTCAGCCGGCACCGCTCCGGAAGGCCCTGTACCGATAGCGAGTAGGGAGAGGGCAGCGACAGCGGCGTAGACGACCCACTTGGCCTGCTGGCGTTGTATGGCGTCAAAGACGCGCACATAGCGGTAAACCATGATGAAGAGCGTACCGCCCAATGTCAGCAGCCCTGCCACCCCCTGGAGGATAAGGAAAGGAGGGGGCGCGTTCCACAGTAACACAATGAACCAGCACGAGAAGACGAGCCAGGACCAGCGCGGCGTAAATCGTCCAGTGGGGAACGTCAAGAGAAATGCCCCCAGGCCAATCCATACCGCGCCCGAGATGAGACTGAGCAGGTGGGAGAGAAGCGGAGGCGACGGTGTAGGCGCCCAGACCCCTAAGAGCGTATTACCAGAGCCTGTGGCGCCAAAGAGCACGAGCAGCAGCGAGACGAACAGGCCCATCCTTTCATCGGACTTGCGCCAGAAGATCAGAAGACCAACACCCCAGGCCAGCAGCGACACCACGACATCCAGTGTGACAAAGTAGGCGGCGTAGGCGGTCAGGGAGAGATGTAGATGGGCAAGGGCCTGGACATTTTCCAGCGTGAGTTGCCCGGAAGAACTGGCCAGGCTGACCAGGCATCGTACATGGCACCTGGTATGGAAGGGTACAGACGGTACGCATGATCTGGTAGTAGGCGGGGATGCTGGCGACAAAGTTCGCCAGCAACAACAGTGCGCACACAATCCACGCGCCGCGTGCCAGAGCGAGCCAGCGCCGCTGGATACTCCCGCTAGATGTGCGCGAGGACTCTGCCAGGGATCGCGTGTCGGGTGGCGCTCGCATCGGTCTGCTCCTCGTGCCTGTGACAGGTGAATCATTCCACAGAAAGAGGGTCTCAACGACCCGGGTGCAGGATTTGATGATCCTCAGACAGAGCATACCATATCTCCGTCTCGTAAGCGTTACGGCAAGCGTTAC
>DMFQ01000451.1:0-898 GCA_003450555.1 Ktedonobacter sp. | reverse complement strand
AAGCGTTACGGCAAGCGTTACGAACTGCTGGGCTTCGCTGATCTTCGCGGTGATTTCATCTTCTTGGCACGTGCTCTTTGGAGTGTTTCACCAGTTGGCAAGCGAGCGGTGCCATGGTCACTGCCCATTGTTCTCAAGCCTCAACTGGCGAGGTTTGCCCTCAGTTCTTTGCTTGGACTGTGATGATTTGAGCGAGAAGAGTTGATGAGGGCGTCTCTCGTTGTAGCGGTAGACAAGAAGTACCATGCTGGTGTTTCAATAAGTACCATTATAGTGTTTCTTGTTTGGGTAAGCTGCTATACTACTGGAAAATATGAATTGGAGCATGGTGGGTATGTGGGTGGGCATGGCGAGCTGATGTTTTTTGCAAGTGGTATTGCCTAGAAAGGTTACGAACGATCATGCAAGTGATGCATATCGATTGGTTTATCTTCAATGAGTGTGATCTGCGAGATTTGGATTTGAGTGAAAGAAATCTTAGTGGCGCTCATTTCATCAGGGTTGAAGCACGTGGGGCGTTTTTCATCAAGTCTCAGTTGCAAGATGCCGATTTTAGTGAAGCGGACTTGCGCAATACTTACTTCGTGGAGGCGGATTTGCGCAATGCGAATTTTGGGGGCGCTGACTTGCGCGGAGCGATTTTTACTCGTGCCGACTTGCGGGGAGCGCGCTTTCATGATTGTTTTACGGATGAGCATACTACGTGGCAGGACGCTAAGTTTGATGATGATGAGCGGGAGATGTCTCCTGAGAAGGATAACAGACGGCATCAAGAAAATTGATTTTATGGATGTGTACTTGTTTGAAGAGGAAGAGGCGTAGGATAGTGGGGAAGCATGAGGATTAGCTGTAGATAGGATAGAGGATGTAGGATAGAGGATGGAGGATGGAGGATGGA
>DMFQ01000450.1:30434-38963 GCA_003450555.1 Ktedonobacter sp. | reverse complement strand
ATTGAGGTAATCCTTTCGGTATCGTTCATAAATAAAGCTAAAAACACAAGAAAACAAGCTAGCACGTACAATGCTAGCTTGTTTTCTTGTGTTTTCGTATATATATTTACCTTCCTCTACTAAAGACGCTTCCGACGCCGCAGCAGCGCAATGCCAATCAACACTCCAAGGCCAAATGTAACCAGCAGGGTACGTTGCTGTCTCCTCTGCACGATGGTCAGGTCATGTGCAGGTACTTCATAACATCCCCCGACACGGTAGGCTTCGTCGATAAGCTGGATGGGATGTACCACGTCGATTGCCATCCCGCGATCACGGACACCCAGGGCTATCTGCATCATACAGCCTGGGTTGCCAGTAGCGATAGCGCTGGCTCCTGTTGCCGCGATATTGTCCATCTTGCGCTGTAGTAGGGTATTGGCCATCTCCTGGTTTGTGATGTTGTAGATGCCTGCGCTGCCACAGCACCAATCGGCCTCTTTTAAATTGACAAGAGTCACACCAGGGATAGACTGGAGCAACTGGCGTGGCTGTTGTTTGATCTTTTGCCCATGGACGAGGTGACAGGCATCGTGATAGGCCACGGTGCGCGCTACTTCACCCATTTCCTGATTCAGTTCGATGCTTGCCAGGAACTCACTGATATCTTTGACTTTTGCGCTAAAGGCCTCTGCTCGTTTAGCATAATTCGGGTCGTCACGCAGTAAGTGCCCATATTCTTTGAGATTAGAGCCACAGCCTGCCGAGTTAATAATAATCGCATCGCAGTTATATGGTTCGAACACGTCTATGTTGTGCTGAGCAAGCTTTCTACCTCGTTCAGCCTCTCCAGCGTGGATATGCAGTGCGCCACAACACTGTTGCTGCGTTGGCGTAATCACCTCGCAACCGTTGGCAGTCAGGACACGAATTGTTGCTTGATTGATGTCGCGAAAAACCTGGTCCATAATGCAGCCGCTGATGAAACCAACACGATAGCGCTGTTGTCCCAATGCTAGCGTAACCTGCGGCAATGGAGCTGGTAACAGTTCGCCGCCTGCATGGTGCATTAACTTTTCCGGCATCTTGAGTTTTCCCTGTAACGGTGTTGGTAGGGCATCAACGGCATCGAGCAGCCTTGTTCGGTGTACCAAAGCCTGTAATCCGCTGCGCTGATACAACTTCAAACCGGCAAATACGAGTGATGTAATCGGGCGCGAGGGTAACATCATATCAAAGAAGAAACGGCGGAGCAGCCTTTCAGTCGGCGACTCGAGCGTAGGTGGAGCTGGTATATGCTCGTGTAAGGGGTATTGACTATCGCCCTTCGCTACCGGCTTTTCTTGTAGTGTTGTTTCAGGCCTTATTTGTTCGCTAAAAAGTGGCATCTGGGCTACTTCGAGCTGGATATGTTCGCGGGCAGCCTCGATCAATTTGCCGAACTGCACGCCTGAAGGACAGGCTGTCTCGCACGCTCGACAACCAAGGCAGCAATACATGTGATCTACAAACTCGGCGGAAACATCCATACGACCATCTGCCACCGCCTGCATCTGGTAAATGCGTCCGCGTGGAGAATCCATCTCTACACCAAGTACTGCATAGGTCGGGCATGTTGGTAGACAGAAACCACAGTGGATACACTGGCGTATCAAGTCGTACGTATGGCTTTGGCGTCGCAATGGCCTCTCGTCTGATGGGGATATATTCTGCGATGCAGCCAGTAGATTCATGGACTCAAGTGACATAGCAACCTCCGGAATGAAAGGACAATGGTCACGCAAGCGAGGGTTGTGGTCTCGCTGTAACAACAGTGACTTCTTGCCGATTGTGAAAAAGCTGGCGGGCCTGCACAACGCCATAATACTTGTTGAGCAAAGCGAGTGCCGCTCGCAATGTTGCCAGTGGATCAATTTCACGTGTCGCATGGGGTAACTTGAAGACGCTGACTACGAAGCCATCGCTGCGCAAACACCTTGCGGCCTGACCGAGCAGGCGAGCGGCATCTCGCGCATCCATGCGCATATCGTTGACGATCACATCAAAATTCTTATGTGTTTTTATCGCTTCCTCGAGATAATGCTCCGCGTAGCCGCGGTAATGCTCTAAGCGAGGTTGCTTTGCTAAGCGCGGGTCAAGATTTGCCGGGTCTACGGCTACCACGTGTAGTCCTGCATCTAGTAGTAAGCGTGTCCACCCGCCGGGAGCCGCACCCAGGTCAAGTACATGCCCTTTCGTTGGGAGCGTGACCCCAAAAACCTCCAGGGCCTCCAGGAGTTTGAACTCTGCTCGACTAAGCTGCCCCGGCACCTGCGCAAAGTGACGTGCTCCCCCCGGCCAATCGCTCAGATTTTCCCTGGCTAGAGAGATGCCTAAGTAGCCCTTTGTCGCAGAACAAAGCAGGGAAACGATGATCTGGGGCTTTTTGATCGACTCAACCGCTCCAGTTTCCACGACAATGGCTTCAGCCAGCGCCTGATTCAGTTGGCCGCTAGTATAGGGATGCTTGACGGAACCGCCTTCACCCTGAATGATGCGAGTCTGTACTGCAAAGCGCTGTCCCCGCTCCAGTCGCTCAAACGTGGGTAAGGTCGCGGTTGCTAAGGCAAGTTTGCCTACATCTTGCTCTATATTGCCGAGCAAAACGATAGCCTGTACTGGCGCGATATGCCGTACAAAAATCGGATGTTGCTCTGCTGCCAGCCGCATCAGTGCGGGAACATCGGGAACCGTACATAAAGCGATGCCAGGTGCCAGCAGCTCGACAGCAGTGAGTCGTTTATCGAACCGCCTGATCTCAGCCAGGCCAGCATCTAAAAATTCTGGATGCGTGGTGACAATAAATAAATTTTCTTGGATCACAGTCCTCCCACAAATCGTCCTTTAACAAATGTTCCATTTGGATCGAATTGGTTTTTAAGTCGCTGCATCAGAAAAAAATCTGAACCTGGTTCGCCCCAAACATTGATACGCCTTTTCAGATCAACGGGGCAGCGTTCAACGATCAGACTCCCACGGGCTTCTTTGGCATATGAGCGCAATTCAGCAATTGCCTCAATGAGACGTGGCGTGGCATCGCTGGGGCGCAGTTCAATGAAGAGGATACCATTGCCAGCATGAGCTAAGATGGCCGCTTCAAGGTCATGACGTCGGCAGACCTGTTCAACGGTTTGAAGATACGGTGCTACCTGTGATACAAGGATAGCAACTTTGCAGGTCACAGAACCCTGCGTGTGTTCCCGTATAGCCTCCCAGAAGTGGCTTTGTGACTCGCCTGCAAGGTCATCTACCATCAAGGCAGCATGTTTACGAGCTAGCTGGCGCGTCTCATCTAGCTGACGATCGATCGTTACAGCACCACCCTCAAAATTGACAGCAAGTGTATAGCCATTTGTCGGTAGGTGAACGCCGAAGAAGTCGCTCATATCACTGGCCGCTCCAGAGTCAATTAACTCGATGGCACTTGGCGTCAATAGCGAGCCTAAAAGAGCTATGACCATGTGCATAGCGTCTCCGGCATTAGTGAAGGTCAGTAAGAGTGTCCGTTCCGCAATGGGGAGAGGGTGTAACTTGAAATTCGCATCGACGATAATGCCCAGCGTACCCAACGAACCGATGTAAAGTTTGTTGAGATCGTAGCCTGCCACATTTTTGACGACACGTCCTCCGCTCCGAGATAATTCTCCATTTGCCTGAACGACATGCAGGCCGATCACTAGATCGCGCGCAGAACCATAGCGCAGGCGCTTAGGTCCGCTTGCGTTAGAGGCCAGCAGACCACCTATAGTGGCCTGGGCTGCATCAGGGGGATCAAGGGCCAGCCACTGTCCTTTTTGAGCCAGCCGGGCCTGTAAAGCTGCCATGGTCAGCCCCGCCTCAACATGGCAGGTAAGATCAGGCGCTTCATGTTCTAGTATACGCGTCAATCTATTGGTTTCAAGCAGTACATCGATCTGTTCTGGCAGACCTCCTACGCTCATGCGCGAACCCCCACCTCGCGCTAGCAAGGATAGACCGTGTTGGTTAGCCAGCGCCACAATGTGACCAACTTGCTCCACATTTGTCGGTGTCACAACGAAGCGAGGCAAAATACCGTCTACAGCATAGTTACGCAATGTATCGGCTTCGCTGGTCACCAGGGCAGTAGATGCAAATGTCTGAAGATCACCTGCAAACGTTTCAATATCACCCATGGAGTGTTTTGACCTCCGTAATTCAACCTACAATTGTTTTATATCGGCGCAGCGGCCTGGCATAGGAAAGAGTTTGCCAGGATTGAACAACTGATGTGGATTCCATGCCTGACGTACCTGCTGCATCACCCGCAGATCGACTTCATTGAAAATCAATGCCATCTCTTCCTGTTTTTCGATGCCTACGCCGTGTTCTCCTGTAATCGTGCCACCGGCCTCGGCGCAGACCTCGAGTATTTCGTGTCCTGCTTTACGGACACGCTCGATCTCACCGGGAATGTGCGAATCGAATAGGATGAGTGGGTGCAAATTGCCATCTCCGGCATGGAAGACGTTGCCGACCCGCAGCCCGTAGCTTGCACAGATTTCGCTAACACGCCGTAGAACGTATGGCAGACGCGTGCGTGGTACCACTCCATCCTGTACATAAAACTCTGGACTGATGCGTCCAACCGCTCCGAAAGCATTCTTGCGCCCTGCCCAGAATAACTGGCGCTCAGTTTCATTTGCCGCGATACGTACGGCGCGCGCGTGATATTTATTGCAGACCGCCACAATCTGCTCTACCTGTTCCGCGACTCCTTCGCGCAACCCTTCGGCCTCCATCAATAGCACCGCGGCGGCATCCATGGGGTATCCTGCATGCGTATCAGCCTCGACTGCCTGCAAGATCATCTGGTCCATCATCTCAATCGCAGCTGGGATCACGCCGCTGGCGATAATCTCCGAGACGGTATTGGAGGCGTCGTCCATTGTATCAAAGACTGCTACCATAGTTTTTACAGCTTCAGGCATATGGACGATGCGTACAATAATCTTCGTTACAATGCACAGTGTACCTTCTGAGCCAATCAACAGCCCTGTGAGGTCATAGCCTGGCGTATCCTGTGTCCAACCGCCTACCTGAACAATCTTACCCTCGGGTGTGACGATCTCTAATCCCAGCACATGGTTGGTAGTAACACCGTAGATTAACGTATGGGGGCCACCAGCATTCTCTCCTGCGTTGCCACCAATGGTGCAGGAGCGCTGGCTGCTGGGATCCGGCACATAGTAAAATCCCTGCGGATTCAGTGCATTGCTCAGATGCAAGTTGACCAATCCAGGCTGTACAACTGCGCGTAAGTTATCATAATCAATCTCGAGGATACGATTCATGCGTGTGAAAACGATAACAATACCGCCATAAACGGGAATGGCCCCTCCACTCAAACCTGTCCCAGCGCCTCGTGGCACGACTGGTGTATTGTAGCTGGCTGCTATCTTGACGATAGCGGCTACGTCCTCTGTAGAGGCGGGCATGACCACGATATCGGGTGTACAGCGATCGATAGAAGCATCGTACTCATAAAGCATCAGGTCATAAGAGGTATGTAAAACGTACTTTGCTCCAAGCAACGCGCTAAGATCACGCACTACATCCTCTTTTTTCGATTCGGAAATACGTTCAAACAAAGGAGTTGTTGTGGGAGGCAATGCGGTGATACTCATGAAAGTGTCCCTCCTGGAATAAGTTGCACAATGGCAGACAAATGATACGAGCAACTTTTATTTTATAAGATGATAATACCATGCGAATCCGGCAAAGGGAAGAAGAATGAGAAGTATTCTTTCCTGACGCTGTTTAGCTGGAACCTATAATTATTATTAAAAAGAGGCGTACATTGGGCAAGGGCGCACAGGGCAGAGGCAAGCCCAGCCCTGATGCGGAGGCTTACGTTCGCCCCTAAGGGGATCTTTTGTAGTAGATCCTCCAACACCAGAGTATTACCAGGGTCAATAAAATAAGCAGAACTGTTAGTATAATTTGCCGTGGCACATTTGATATGTTGCTAGCAGGGGCCACAGTTGCAGGTACTGTTGGCTGATCTGTATTAGTAGCGGCTGTCGGGGTTACAGTGGTGGGTAGCTGTAGATTGTTCCATTGGGGTTGAACTCCATTCACGAGAGATTTCGTGTTGTTAAAGCTATTGCCAGGTGGCGTACCGCTAGCTCCATTTTTACTTTCTGGAGTTACACCAGGTCCGTTATGTCCACTTAAAGTGGGCGTTGCCTGAGAAGTTGATGAGTTGCTGCTATCGATGGTAGGTGAACTGATCACTTGCCAATTGGAGGCTCCATCAGTTGTCCGGGCGTATGACTGATCAGGCGCAAGTTGAGGAACCGTCACTTGATTGATCACTACTCCTCCGATCACAAGCCGTAATGTCGATGTTTCAGATAAGAGAAAGTTAGCATCGTAACGAGGAAAAAGGACCAGGTAACCGTGCGCTGCTATACTGGTGCCAAAGGGGAAATAAGAAATGATCGTACCGGGACCGCTATCGAATGCGGCGTGTGATGCATAGAGGTTGAACGGCTGATTCTGGGTGTTATACAGTTCGATCCAGGTGTCAGCAATGACAGAATACGTCCCAGGGGATTCTGAACAGTTCCAGGTGGAATGTGGCACCAGCAGCACTTCGTTAATGACTATGACGCCTGAAACTGCTGGCGCAGGTGAACCTGGTAGTGTGGGAGATACTCGTGGAGCGCATCCATGACCACTACTGGATGCGGAAACTGAAAAAGTTGTCATACTCAGGAAAAACAAAACAACAAGAGCAACCACCGCGAAATGCCGCACGTCGCCACCTACTTTTTCCTCTATTTTCCGCTTCTTCAGTCATGCGGATCAACACAAAGAGAGCACAACCAGTGGACACGATTAGTAGAGGTACTTATATTCTACCCCTCGTTTACGTGAAAAAGATTTCTGAAAAAAACGGCGTACCGCTTCTATACTACTTTCGCCAAGAGTGAAGGCAATAATTGAGCCGATAATAATACCACAGATACCACCGAAGGCGATACCTTCAAGAAACATGCGGTTCCGAAAAAATGTCATCGTCGTCACCTTTTCTGTCTATTAGTTTGAATTATTGCAGATACACCACCGTCTTCGCTTCATTCCAAAGGCGTTCCAGTCGGTAATATTCCCGTTCCTTGGCCCCAAAGATATGGACGATGACATCACCAAAGTCTAGTAGAACCCAACCGGTCTCGGCAACACCTTCTCGATGAAGCACTTTGGCTCCCTGTTTTCCTAATTCTTCGTCAATTGTATCTGCGATGGCTTGTATCTGGCGTGAGTTATTCGCGCTGCAGATTACAAAGTAGTCAGCAAAAGCAGTTACGTCTCGAATATCCAGCAGGATAATATCCGAGGCTTTTTTATCAGATGCGCTATCTACAGCAGCCTTCGCTAACTGGGCTGGATTAAGTAGAACTTCCTCCACGAACGCTTCCTATCTTATTCATAAGTTCACTGCTTGCCAAAGGCATAATTCGCAATTGGCAACATATACATTTTAGTATTCGCATTATAGCACGGGTGAACAAGAGTTGTTAAGAGGACAACACATTCGGAAAACTACGGCGCTGCCTGCTTACTATTCAACTGTAACCATCATTTTACTAACTCTGTCAATCGTAACCATGCTTCCTTAGTAGTATGACGTTCGACAGTGGCATTATCTAAAATTTCTGAGCGGAGTTCGCCCAGCGTTCCCCAACCTTCAGCTTCGACGTCATATTTGTGAATGGTTTCCTCGTTGCGTTGTCGCACCCAAACGAACGAATCATCTGGGAGATCGCTGTACTTCTCAACGACGGCGCGTAAAATTTCGCGAGCGACATCTTCAACGAAACGAGGGTTACTGTGGGCTTTGTTGACAATATAAAGTTCATCAGGCCGCTTGAGAAGGGCATAATTTTCAGAACTCATCGCACTTTCGGCGAGGTTGACCAGGTCCCTGGCCTCCACGCTTTGCTCTGAACCGATCAGCAGCGTTGCCCGTCCTCGTTGATTGTGAGTAGCAAGTGGTGTCACCTCTAACATTTTCGCGATCACATCTTCGGGAAACCCCTCTTCTTGTAAACGCGCGCGTGCGAAAGAGTAGACCATGTCCTGTGCGCAAGGGCAAGCTACCATTCCTTCAACTTCGACACCCACCATACGTCGGCTATGCTCTTTTGTCGCGACTGCCTGAGCTAACAGACCATAGACTTCCTGGGTACGTCGGCCAGAGACAGGAGTCCACTTTTGGAGTGGGAGAGTTGTGCGAATGTATACCTCTGCGCGAGCTACTTTTTGTCTCTCGACGACAGTCTTCGCCATTTGTTCAGCCAGGAACTCAATTTGAGGCCAGGAATTCGATGCAAATTGTTCGATAACCTCTTCAAGGGCGTCACTGAAGCGCGACATATGCGCTCCTGCTTGCGCAGGACCAAGGTCAACATACAGGTCAAAAGTCGCGTCGAACCACTGTTGCTGACCCTCATTACCAATCATGAGCGCTTTCCTGATGTTGACCAC
>DMFQ01000450.1:5609-30408 GCA_003450555.1 Ktedonobacter sp. | reverse complement strand
GCTATCTTTTTTACCCCATCCTGTGTGACGGCATCCAGTAGTTCCTTTACGGTTTTACCGCTGACGGGATCAACCATTGCAGGGGCAATTTCCGCCAGGGGTGCCAGGACAAAAGCACGCTCTGATGCGCGGGCATGAGGCACAATCAAATTATCCTGTACAATGTGGAGATCATCATAAAAAATGATATCGATATCGATAGGGCGCGGGCCATTACGAAACGACGGCTGGCGCCCAATAGCTAGCTCGATCTCTTGTGTATGTTTCAATAATTCTTGTGCTGAAAGTCGCGTCTTACCACTGCAAACCATATTCAAGAAAAGCGGTTGGTCGAGATATCCAACCGGTTCTGTTTCATAGAGAGAAGAGATGGCTGTAATTGCCATATAATCTCGTAATTGCTGCAAGGCTGCGGCGAGGTTACCACGTCGATCTCCCAGATTGGAACCTAACGCCAAATAGACTGTATGCGTAGCAATTGACGTGTTACCATTCAAGGGAAACAATGGTGAAACGGTAGTATCTAAACTCATATAGAATAAACCTCTCTAAAAACATGTACTTTCTCATCATATATCATAACAAGGAATAACCCGGATTCGTTCCCTGTCTACTCGTAATACGATTTGAGACAGCCTGGTCGCTGGGTGTTGATGCTTACAGGATGAGTAAATGCCGCCTTCAGAAATGGCGCTTAGTGTTGGTAAATGGACGTGCCGATGATAGGACGTATGAGGTAAGAAAAGAGAGGCATCTTCTCTACGACCTTGCCAATTGTGGGGGTAAAAAAACAGGGCCGGGCATTACACCCAGACCCTGATTGAATGGCTACTAATCTTGTCGTGATGGTATCCCTGGCAAACTAGCGCGGTGTCCAGAATCTCTCTAAATGGACTGTATGTACGGGACGAATACCGTGTGTATACTCACTCATCGCTCTTTGCATAGCGGCTCTATTGCCAAAGTTCAACTCTATCTGAGAGGTATAAAGGCCCGCAGCTTCGGTACGCGTGGGGAGCATTTCGGACATTTCAACATACGCCGGTTCAAATGAGCCGCCTAATTCGGTAATGCGTTCTTCAAGTGCTCTCTCTTGCAAGACATAGGGGAAATCTTCATAGAGTTTGACATTTGCACCAAGTTGAATCAGGCGATCCGCAGCGGAACAAACAATCAGGTGATCGACATGGCGACCGATACCCAGCGGGGCATACCAGACAGCATCAGGGAGGCGCTCGTGCAGTGTCACCAGGTCCTGTGCCAGTTGCTTATCAATCTCTATATCAGCAGGGTGAACTTCCCCACCTATCAGTTGTCCCTCTTGTGAATAGTATGCCGGACTGCCGCGATAGATGGCATCGAGGTAATCGAGCCAAAGATAATCGACATGAATATAATCCAGCGCGCTTGCGTCTTCTTTGCGGCGGTTTGATACCATGCTCGCAGCGTCTAGATTAGCGCCTCCCATTCTTTTTTGTATCTCAGCGGCAAAAGGACTGAGTTTCAGATCGGACGCTGGTATACCGCTAAAAACGTTAATTACTAGTGGGCGTAATCCATTACTTACCTGGACTGCCAGTGTGCCACCGCAGGAGTAGATTACATCATCAAGATGCGGCGAGAGGAAAATATGCCGGGACGTTGTTGTAATATCTGCAAAGCTTGTGAGTTGCAATGGTGTGCTCCTTTATACAGAGAGATAGGTTAAAGAATGTTGGTTTGGTTACCGCATGTTTTAGCCACAGTATACACGAAAAGAGCGATAGCAGAAAGGGTATGGACAACACCCTCGAAGCCATTATGGTAGGCATACCCCCTCATCAGCACAGTCTAGTAAGCCATCTTTAGCCAGGCCATCTACAAGTTTTCGTAGCCAGGGTAGATCATCCTGATTGAATGTTGGCTTGATCTGTATCCCAAGGTCGACGAGCGAAACACGTTGTCCAGTGGGTATGGTGCGCAGCAGGTCGATGACACGCCCACGAAAATAGCGATTTGTGCTTGTGAAAGGCTGTTGCTGGTAATCTGCCTTTTTCTCCGCGACTTTTCGCAATTGGCGCAGTACTGTTCCCGACGGAAAAAGGCTATACTGACCCATCTCCATGTAGGCTCGACAAGTCTGCTGCAATGGACAGCGGTTACATTGAGGGTTGCTGCTGATACAGATGGTTGCCCCGAGGTCCATGATAGCCTGGTTCCAATTATAGGCTTCCCCAGTTGGCAGTACCTGTTCCGCCAGCGTCAACATATCAGCATCATTGAGTTTTGGCTCTGGAAGTTCCAGTCCAAGAAATACGCGGTGAAGCACGCGGCGTATGTTTGTATCAACAGTGGCTACCTGTTTATGGTAGGCGAAACATGCGATCGCTCCGGCAGTATAGCGCCCAATACCTTTCAGCTTGATAAGCTCATCAATAGTATCCGGTATACGGCCATCGTATTCTGCGATAACCTGGCGCGCAATCGATTGGAGATTGACAGCCCGCCTGTTATAACCGAGTGGCACCCAGACAGAGATGACATCGGCAGTAGAGGCTTGAGCCAGGTCTGCCAAAGTAGGAAATGTAGTGAGAAATTGCTGATACTTTGGTAGTACACGATCAACCTGTGTTTGTTGGAGCATAATCTCTGAAACAAGAATAGCATAGGGGTCATTGGTTGTGCGCCATGGTAAGTCTCGCTGCTCAGCACTGTACCAACGCAGCAAAAAGCGATGAACCTGCACAACTAGTTCAGGAGCGATTTGATAAGGAAAAGATGAAAACAGAGATTGCTTGCTCATGTAATGGTACTCAGGTCAAGATGTGGCACGTTGCGAAGTCACCTCGTCAATGACATCCTGCTGGTTCGTTTCTGTCTGAGTCTCGTTGCGTTTACGGGCCATCAGAGAAAATATAGTATCGCCACCTTCTTGCCAGCACTTCGCGTCTGGTGCTGGTAAATTCTCGCAGAGAATCCAGTCATCAGCATTTTTGAGGACATGACCCTTGATGCATTTGGCATACATCACGCTATCATTGAAATCTGGATCATCAGGCTTGACTCTAGGCGAAGCAATCTTCGGAATGAAAAACTTACACCATGGCACGGTTCTGTACCTTCCTTGTTCTCATTTGGTTGACCCAAGTCAAGGGTCTTGCCTCATCTGCACCTACTCACAGAGTTAACAGGTGAGGACTGTCTCATTATAGCGTATTGAGTGACATTTAACTAGAGGCTTGTTTCCAGGCTTCTTTTCGTATCACTTGTATTATCAAGCCCTGCGACTGATAAGGCAGCGCAGCCACCAGGTTCCTGTCTTGCATGCAACAATCAAATAAAGCCATGCCCAGGGTTCGCCGAGAATGCCATAGCTGGCGGTCATTGCCAGGAAGAAAAGGGTGGCAATGGCGGATAGCTGTATCAAACGCCAATTGCGCCATTGCCAACGAAAGCTCCATAGACGAGTACCACGATAGTGCCACATCACCAATCCAGCGCTTGTTACTAGTACCGTGGTCCCTATGATACCCAGTGCTCCCAGGCACAGTGAAAGAATGGAAGTAGCCATACCCATACGGTTCGCCCTCTGTATGTGTACCCATGTTTCTACTACTACATAGGACGCTTTCTTGAATTATATCATGAAGCGGATGAATGTACCGGACATGCCTTGAGAAAAGTCATTCTATTGAACATAGTGACAGGTGGCGCAAGGGTCTGAAGGGAACCATAGTGCTTAACGCAAGACATGGCTGTATAATGTGTATTGGGGCCATATCCCAGCACGTATGCATCATATGGAGAAGGGAAGCCCTGGTTCATGAAGCGAAATTGTGAAAGGCTGTAGAAGTGTTAGCTGAAGAGTTAGTCGTGCTAGACGCTGCTTCTCCCCTCTGGAGGACGGCCAGTCCTTTATTAGATGCTGTGTTAAAGCTTGAACAATGCGATGAGAACTATTCCTGGCATGGTTGGAACAAACAGCAAATGAGCTCATTTCTTGAGAGATTACCCCAGAAGTGTAGTCTAGTTGTAGGGGTTTGGGAAACGTCCCTGGCAGGTGACGATGCAATGGGGCATGAGGTGTTGGTCGTGGGTGTTGTCTGCGAGGTTGTTGCGGGCGAGGTACAGACCATTCGCACCTTTGACGCACTGAATGAAGCCGGTCTCAAACTAAGCGGATCGTTGGAGCCAGGAATTGATGATGCTATAGAGATAATGAGTGCGGCGAGAATACAGGTAGCCTCCGTTGCCTGGGCGCTATATACTGATAAAGCAACGTGGGACGAGTGGCTTTTTGGCAATAGTGATGAGAAAGGTGTGGTGGATAAAGGAGAGGCCCTTGCTGAGTATGTCCGGCAGGGGCGCTGTGTCATTATGGGCAGCCAGACCGCTCATTACCACCTTTCATGAGATAAACAAGTAGCGTGCAGTTGCCGAGCAGCACTGTAGATTATCAAGAGGAAACACGTGCAACCGAAAACCCCTTTAGTCTGGAACCCGATTTTACGGCAGTATCTTGTCAACGCGCCACATCGTATGAATCGACGTGAAGGTATTGTGACATGCCCATTTTGTGCTGATATTACGGAGGGGATAGTTAGCCCTGATACACAGGTTTGGATACATCCCAATGACTTCCCACCACTACAGCCTCCGGTAGGTGAGGCATATGTTGTCATTTACCACCGTGATCACCAGCGCACCTTTACGCAGTTGTCAGTAAAAGAAGTAACGGCAGTCGCACATGTATGGCGTGATCTCTACATTGACCTGGCTTCGCGTTATCCAACGGTGATGATCTTTGAGAATAGCGGTGAATCGATCGGACAAACACAGCACCATCCCCACGGCCAAACCTTTGGCGTCTCGGTTATCCCACCTATCCTGGAACGCGAGTTAGAGACAGTGCTACAGGAAACCGCCGCCGGGCGAGGATGCCCTTTTTGCAGGGTGCGAGCCGAACTTGAAGGGGAGGTTTATGAAGTAGCAGCTAATACTACCTGGCAGGCGTTTCTGCCACCCTATGCGCGCTACCCATATGAGACACATCTCTACCCACGACGACATATAGCCAATCTTGCAGGGATGCAGGAGAACGAACTGCGGGATTGTGCGGAGCTGTTACTGCGCGTGGTACGTGGGTATAATGCTTTGTTCGATGGAGCAATGGCGCCGATGCCGTATTTGATGGGCATACACCAACTGGCTGACGAGCGTTTCCATCTCCACGTTGAGATACTCGCCATAGGTCGTGCCCCGGGCAAGCTCAAATATGCCGCCTCTGCCGAATCGCTTTGGGGTATATGGACGAACGATTCCTCACCAGCCTTGAAGGCTCAGGAGCTGCGGGAAGCTATTGTGAAGGGAGGCAAATGAGCAGTTCAAGCATGTTGCCACAGCCGGCCCAGGCTGCACTTGATCAATTTCCTATGGTCTTTTCTGGTGATGTAGATTATACTGGCGCAACTGGGACCGCCTGGGCGCCAGGACGGGTAAACCTGATCGGAGAGCACACTGACTATAATGATGGTTTTGTTTTACCGGTAGCAGTTGACAGGGTAATCGCCTTTGCGGGTCGAGTACGCGGTGATCATGTTGTACGCCTCTGGTCGACCCATTATCAGGAGTATGCCCAGTTCCCATTAGAAGGCCTACCCGCTACATTTGAACGGCAACGTGAAGGCTTACCTGGTTGGGCGCGCTATATATTGGGCGTGGTAACGGAGTTGGTGAGATCAGGTGTAGCGCTCATGGGTTTTGACGCGGTAATTGATAGTGATGTTCCTCTTGGTGGGGGAATGAGTTCGTCAGCAGCGCTGGAAGTAGCCACTGCACAGACGTGCGCTCTTTTCTCGGAAGGAAGTTTCACCATCGGGGTCGAAGCGGCAACGCTAACGCCGATGCAGGTAGCCGCAATTTGCCAGCGCGCGGAACAGATTGCTTCAGGGGTACGTTGTGGCATACTCGACCAGGCGGCATCGTGTCTTGGGCGACCAGGCAAGGCGGTCTTACTCGATTGCCGTTCGCTGGAGTACCGCTACCTGCCTTTTGACGCTCCCAATTTGCCATTAGTAGTGATCGATACAGGGGTACGTCGCGAACTGGCATCCTCAGACTATAATGTACGCCGTAGGGAGTGCGAAGAGGCTACGGCGCTGTTGCGAGAAATCATGCTGCAGCGTGAACCGGGAAACGAAGCCGCGCAATCCATTGCGGCGCTGCGCGATATCACGCAAGAACAATTTTATCGTTATGGTGCGCTTCTGCCGGAGCCGATGCGTAAACGGGCGGGATATGTCATCGCCGAGAACGCACGCGTGCTGCAGACCGTCAATCTGTTAGCCATGGGCTCTTATGAAGAGGTAGGGATGCTGCTCTGGCTCTCACATGCTGGCTTGCGCGATGAGTACGAAGTAAGTTGTTACGAACTGGATACGCTCGTGATAATTGCCAGGCACGTAGAGGGCGTGCTGGGTGGGCGTATGATGGGAGGAGGATTCGGAGGTTGTACGGTGAACCTGGCATATAGCGAGGCTATTGAGGCGCTGAGCCGGGCTGTTGAACAAGAATACCCGCTGCGTACAGGCAGGCAGGCACGTATTGATATTTGCCGGGCTGCTGGAGGGCCGGGAAATGCCTGGGTGATGTAAGAGGTAATAGCATGAAACTTTTTCTCTCGACTGACTTTGAAGGAACAAGTGGCATCGTGGCTTGGGAACAGATCATCGAAGGCAACGCGGAATACGAGCAGGGACGAAAGTTGCTTACTAATGAAGTGAATGCAGTTATCACGGGTGCGCTAGAAGCTGGAGCGACGGAATTTGTGGTCAACGATGCACACCATCATATGCGGAATCTGCACCCACAAGACCTCTCAGGGCGAGCGACGCTGATTACGGGTAAACACAAACCTCTCTATATGATGGAAGGGCTTGACGCCAGTTTTGATGGGGTATGTTTCGTCAGCTATCATGGCTCTATCGGCGCGGAACGGGCTATTCTTTCACATACATACAATCCAGGCGCAGTGTGGGAGGTACGTTTAAACGGTGAAGTAGTGGGCGAGTCAGGTATCAATGCGCTGGTGGCTGCCCATCATGGTGTACCAATTATTTTCGTCAGTGGCGACGAAGTGACAGCACACGAAGCTCAGCTGGTTGCACCGCATGCTGAGAAAGTAGTAGTCAAGCAATCGCTCGGACGTTTTGCTGCTGCTCACATACATCCGGCGCTTGCCTGTGAACTATTGCAGAATGGTGCGGCTCGGGCTGTGCGCAATAGAAATGCAATGCGCCCACCAGAGTTTAAGCTGCCAGTCTCCCTGGAAATCACATTTCTGGTTGCCGATATGGCGGAGATGGCGCAATGGGTGCGCGGCGTTGAACGTGTAGGGCCTCGAACCGTAAGACTTTCCGACGATAACCTGCTCGACTTATACAAAATGTTTGTCACGGTTATTACATTGACGCGAGCATTGGTTGATCGCTAACACATCTACTGCCTGTTTAATAAGCCACACATCAAGGCAGGAGAGGATATGAAAGAGGTCGAAATCACTGATAGAATGGTGATTTCGACCTCTTTTTTGACAGAACGAAGCCAATTTAAGCATTGGTATGATCTGAAGTCACGTGGGTATCTTCTTCAACGTTGGTGCGATTGCTCTGAGTGCGTTCAATATGGTCAACCATTTCTGTCAATACTCCGAGTCGCCGCTCAAGATTCTGTGCTTGTTGGTGCAAAGAACGGATCTCCCCAACCAGTTCATTGAACTGGCCATTGAGCCTGGAAAGTCCCTGTTCCCTTTCAACGGTAGCAAGCGTCGTTTCAGTAGCTGTAGCTCGACTATTGGCAGCTTCTTCTACAGGTCTCAGTTTGACGGTTGGATTTCTATTTGCGGGAAGGGCTGGTGCTGGCTCGCTGTTTCTACGTGTCTCCTCGGCTCTTTGCTCGCTGATGCCGAGCAGCACTGCGCCGATGATAGCCAGCAAGCCAACAGCCAACAAGCCTCCGATAATCAATAAATTCACTCGATGCTCCTTTCAAGGCGAACCAGGGATGGCGCGTGCTGGGAAAGGCCGCGCGCTATCCCTTCTCGCTAGTGAATATGTATAGTTACTGAAACACTCATGCCAGGTAGAATATCTTTATTACCATTACCATCAAGCGAAATTACGACAGGGATACGCTGTCCAACTTTGGTAAAGTTGCTGCTTGTAGGATCCTGGTTGGGTAAAAGCGAGAATTGGCCAGCCGTTGCCTTGACGATTTGTTGTATGTGACCTGTGAAGTTCGTGCCGCTGTAGGCATCAATTTTGATATCGACATCCTGGCCAACTTTAATAGTATCGATAGCGCTCTCATCGACATAAGCAGTCACAGTTGCCGAACTAAGGTCTGTCACCGTAACGATGGGAAGACCGGGAGCGACACCCTGACCCTGGACTGCAGGCACCTGTATAATAGTGCCGCTTAGCGGGCTGACGATATTGACTGCAGATGAGCTGCCGGTTGTTCCACTGGCACCTGCTGCTGGCGCACCGGTAATAGTGCCAATAGGTTGACCCGCGGTGACCACATCACCCAGCTTCACGTTAAGAGTTGTCAACGTCCCCCCCATGGGAGCACTAACGTTGATAATCTTAGAGGTAATCTGGGCATCATCGGTGCTGTAGTAAACGTAGTTGTTATAAAACCAGTAGAAAATGCCACCGCCGATGGCAAAGAAGGCAAGGATAATCAGGAGCGGGACTAAAATCATGCGACGCATTGTCATTATCTCCTTTAAACGTTGAATTATCATGTCTTGTAGGGGCGTCCTGTGCCTCTCTACAAAAAAACATTTTCGATACGGGAATTTTATTCCACCATAGCAAATGCAGGTGAGGATGCTTCTTCCTCTTCGTTGGGAACGCCAGACGCTGCAGGCGCTGCCTCTGGAATAGTAGCTGACTTGCGCGTGCGTGATCCACGCACGAACAATACCGAGATGATAGCAAGACCAATGATCACGACAGTCACCGTGAAAGCATCTTGTAAGGCGAGGATAAAACTTTGTCTCTGCACAAGCCCGTAGACGATCTGTAAGGCAGCGACCTGTGCTGTGTGTTGATCCGCGCCGCGCGCTACTAAAAGTGCCTGTAAGCGCGGAAGCAACTGTCCAAGCTGTGAACTAGCTGTCACCTGCTCGGCAAGACGAGCGTAGTGTAGTTTTGTCTGTGTCTGTACCAGGGTTGCTAGAACCGCAATACCGAGTGAGCTTGAAACAGAACGCATGACGGTGTTCATTGATGAAGCCTGGCCCAACTGGCGTGGTTTTACCTCTGATAGACCGAAGACTGTCAATGGCTGTACAGTGAGACCGAGCGCCACCCCCCGTAAAACGAGCATTGACTGGAACCACCAAAAGGGAGAATAGGCCGTGATAAACGAGAGTTGCCAGGTAGCAACCGCCAGGATGAGTAGACCCGGTATCATCACTGCTCGTACTCCAATACGATCTACCAGGCGACCTCCTACGATGACACTCACCATTGAGGCCAGCGCTTGTGGGAGCAGGATTAAGCCAGACTCGAAAGCGCTCTGCCCGCGCAGATTTTGCAGATAGATCGGCAGGAGGAATAAACCTCCGAACAGGCTAAAAACGACGAAAAGGCCGGCAATAATGCTCGTTGTGAAGGGACCATTGGCAAAGAGGCGCAGGTCGAGTAGAGGTTGTCTCCCTCGGTTCACGAGGATAAGCTCGACAGTGATGAAGATCGCCAGCGAGAGCACTCCTCCGACAAGGCAACCGACCACTGTGGTAGAACCCCAGCCATCTGTGCTGGCAGAGGAGAGGGCATAGAGCACCAATCCCAAACCAAGCGCAACAAAGATGAAGCCGAGGAAGTCGAAGGTTGTATTAGCCTCCGGACGAGACTCCTGCAAGAATATAGAGGCCAGGAAAAAGGCCAGGATACCAATGGGAACGTTGATGTAAAAGATCAATTGCCAACCTGCAAATGTCACAAGGTAGCCACCCAGAGTTGGACCAAGTGCAGGAGCCAGAAGGGCGGGGATACCAAAAAAACCCATTGCGACACCACGCTCCTGCGGCGGAAATTCGCGGAAAAGCAGGGTAATGGAGAGTGGGAACAGTGCTGCCCCTCCAATACCTTGCAGTACGCGAAAGAAGATGAGGGCGGGCAGGCTCCATGCCAGTCCACAGAGCGCCGAGCCAGCAGTGAACAAGACGAGAGAGATGAGGTAAAAACGCTTGATCCCCAACCTGTCAGAGAAGAATGCCGATGTTGGGGTGACAACCCCCAGGGTCAAAATGTAAGCAGTAAGTACCCACTGGACGTTATGGATGTCTGCGCCAAAAGCGATTTGCAGTCTTGGAATTGCAATATTGACAATGGTTTGATCCAGGATGCTCATAAACACCGCGATGACCACGACCATTGCCACGATCCACTTGTAATCCAGTCTTCTGCGGGGCTGCGCAACTCGTGTAGCCTGTGCATTGACTTGCATGTGGAGTGACTCCTTCTAAACAACAAAAAACGAATAAAGTAGAGCAACAAGAACGCTTTAGTAAAAGAAACGCTTAGAGAACTGCTGTCTCATCGCTCGGTGATTGATGGCGTTGCACCATTCCATACAAAAGCAAAGATACTAACTGATCAATGGTTTCCTCTCGCGAAAGGTGTGCAGATGGCAGGAGATCGTTCAAGCCGCGCCCAATGGCGCGCATCGCAAAGAGCATGGCGATAACTTGCACGAACAGGTTAGCGTCAATGTTCTTGCAGAAGTAGCCATCTTCTTGCCGTTTTTGGATGTACTCTGCAATACGTTTGCGTCCCTTGACAATCTTATCAGCAAGAATATGGGCCGCTTGTGGATGGGTGTAAATCAACAAAATAGCCAGGCGCGCAAAGTCCCCTTGTGAAGTAAATCCATCATAAAAACCCTCGGCCAGGCGGCGTAAAATCATCTCATCATCAAGCTCTATCCCATTCTGCAAGTCCAGTTCAATCTGCTCAATAACCGGGTACAAAATTGAGTGAGGGCCATAATGCTGAATGATCGCTGAGAGCAAATCATCTTTGCTATGAAAATGCCAACACAATGCTCCCCGTGTTACACCAGCCTCTGTAGCTATGTCTTCCAGGGTTGCCGCAGAGATGCCGGAGCGCGCGAAAATACGCACCGCAGCCTCGAGAATCGCCAGGCGAGTGTCATGAGTTGGGGCATGATCGAGAAGCCCTCGATTCACCAACTCTGCACGGAGTTCTTCTTTACCTCCTGTAAAATGATAATAGAAGGTTGGTCGCGAAAGCTCTGCGGACTTGATAATCTCTTCTATTGTAATTTCATCAAATGATCGCTCTCCAGCAAGTATTACTGTCGCGTGTATCAGGCGTTCTTTCCCGCTGCATTTGCTTTTGTAGGAGTGCTGTTCAGCCATCTATTTTCGCAATCAACATATTTGTACCATACAACAAAACAGACTATACTATACCATACAGTTGCTTTACTAAGTATAGTAAAGCAACATAGAAAATGTCAAGAGTGAGTTTAATAATGTATAAGAGACACTAGATGAGGGTGACCCAAGTGATTTGAAGCTCTTTCGTAAAAGGTGATCTATACGTACTATAGTAGGTGACGCTACTTGACGGAACATTGAGTATAGGATACCGTTAAAGCAATAAAATCTGTTTGTTACTTTGGCTTACTTTCATCGGACTTAGGAGAGATGACGTGGCTTTACAATGTACTTTTTGTGGGACCGCATTAAAGGATGATGCTCGTTATTGTAATCATTGTGGAACACTTGTTCCAACGCATCCCTTCAGTCCTAAGTCAGCACATGCGTTGAAATTTCCTGAGCAAAACAATAACACTAGAGAACCCGTACGTGAGCAGATTGCTCAGCAGCCAACATATCGCTCTAGTCGGCGTTCAACGCAAGACGAGCCGCCTTCATGGATGAGCCAGTTGGGAGATGGGCTGCAAAGTAAAGTTTCTTCTGAAGGGTTGGAAGCGGAGCCAAAAGAACAGTTGCCTGAAAAAACGATGGTAGTTCCGCCTGCTGTGCAGGAATTTTCCATGGATGATGATCCCGAAGATTTACCGACAAAACCACTTGTAGCTGACTATCCAGGGATACAGAGCCAGCGAAATACGGCTCTATCGCCCCACGCTAAAATGCAACATGCTCGTTTTGATGATGACGCGGCGGAATATCTTGATACTATTCCATTAGCAACGCAGATGGAAGTGAAATCTACACAAGCATCCTGGCCTGGAGAAGCCATTCAACGGCAAGAAAGACCAAAGCTGAGGTATGACGATGCTCCCAATCGTACGCCATACCCAAGATTCTCGCCGTCGACACCTGGGTACTTACGCTCTGTGAATCAGCACGATCAGGAGCGGATAGGCGTGTCCTCTGCAACGCAAGCGCAGGTAGGGAGACAAACGCCACCTGCACAGCCAGCAGAACCCTCATTTCGACCCTCGCAGCAACGTAAGAGCCGTAAATCAATCGCAATCGTCCTGTTTTTGCTCATACTGCTAGTAGTAGCAGGAGGTGTAGGAGCGTGGATTGTCCTGTATCAGCCATTCTCCATGCCTTTGATTACACAACCACAACAGCAATTGAGTAATACACAACTCGGTTTCTCTCTTCTCTATCCGAGTGGCTGGCAGTCACAATTAGATCGGGGTAAGGCGACCGTCCAATTATTTGATAGTAGCCATACAGCGCAGGTTGATATCGTTGTGGGAGCCGCTCCAAATGGAGATGTTAGTCAATATCTCCAACAGCAAGCCAGCCAACTTGGTCTGACCGCGATAAAAAAAGGCGCAACACGTTCCTTCGCAGGAGAGACATGGCAACAAGTTCAGGGGAACGTGCAACAAAGCGGAGCGAGCTATACCGAGACCTTGCTAGCAACCACCCGTAAAAGTAACCTTTTTACTATCAAGTTACTAGCACCCCAAACAACGTATACTGAGGAAGAACAAGTAGCATTCTCCAAAATTTGTTCATCATTTCAGTTTTTATGATGAACTATAAAAGCGCTTAGTGTGGTATACTATGCGCGGATTATGAGTCATGCAGGCCAGGATTATGGCGGTAGTAACAGGTCTACTGGAAAACTACGCGCCGTATATTGCCATGTGTACACTCAAGTCAACTCGCTGAAGAGAAAGAAAGGAGGGCGCAGCAGAGAAATTAGTTGCGCTTACAGCATAGACCTATGGACGACATCCGCTTTGAACGGCATTTTCGCACTACCCACTCAGAAGGTTATTACATCATGCAGGGCAGCAGCGTGCAAAGTAATAATCGCCTGGGCACTGTTGATATTCACTTTACAACGACTGCGGTCCACGGAACACTTATTTTAGAGCGTGAACTCGAAGAGACTGATCTGACCAAACTTATTGAGCAAATAGATGAGGATCTCGTACTATCTGCCGATATGCCGCGTGATGACTTTCTCGTCAGTGTTTACGTTGGTAAGGATGTTGGTTTCTACAGTGATGAGTATTTCGCCGAAGAGAACGACAGCAGTACTGGCTTTGGTGATGAAGAGGAATAGGGGAGTGCCTCCTTTGCTCTTTGCATCCTCATTTCAATAGTGGCGCTTTGATTATGTGCTAGTCTTCCAACAGACCGCGCCGCATCGCATATTTGACAAGTTCGGCGCGGCTGTGGAGGTTGAGTTTATCCATAACATGGGTGCGGTGGGTATCCACTGTTTTAGGACTGATCACCAGGCGTTCCGCAATCTGATTATTCGTGTAACCCTCGGCTACCAGCTTCAGTATTTCGCGTTCGCGTTCCGTCAGGCTACTATAGCTATCTTTCTCCTCGCCGCTGCGAACTCTTTGCAGGTAATCTCCCACCATGACAGATTGGGCAGTTGGGGAGAGGTAGAATTGCCCGCTGCGCACCACATGTAAAGCTGTAATCAGTTCGGTATCGGCAGCTTCTTTGAGCATATAGCCAGATGCGCCTGCTCTGAGTGCCTGAAAGACATACTCATCATTTTCATGCATCGTGAGCACGAGGACCCTCACCTCTGGTAATAATTTTTTAATTTGCCTTGTTGCTTCAATACCACTCATATCCGGCATAGTGATATCCATAAGGATGATGTCGGGCTGCAAGCGCTGAGCCTCTTGCAAAGCCTGGCGGCCATCCTGTGCTTCACCGACTACTTCCATATCTGGTTGGGCGTTCAGCATCATTTTCAGGCCAGCACGTAAAATTGTATGATCATCAGCAAGTAATATATGTATCTTCATCGAAGCGAGTTCCTGTCTTCTTAGTGAGCAGCAGTTAGGATATTAAAGGTTCGAAGCTATCTTTTGCACTGATTCTTCCATTGGAATGAGTGGTATACGAACCCTAATAGTTGTGCCTTGTCCAGGGTGAGAGTGAATAGTTAATGAACCATCGAGTAAGACCGCGCGCTCATTCATACCAGCCAGCCCTAAACCACGCTCCTGGTCGGGAGTTTTGAGTAACGTGCCTATATCAAAGCCGTTGCCGTCATCTATAATGGTGACATAGACAGCGTCCGCATCCTCTTTCATGGTGATAAGCACCTTATGGGCATTAGCATGGCGCGCAGTGTTGGTTAGTGATTCCTGCACTATTCTATAGAGTGCCGTCTCCATCTCGGCGGGTAATCGCTGCTTAAAGCCCTGTGCGGCAAATTCAACTTCAATAGAGCACTTTTGCTGGTATTCTTTCACGTACCAGCGCAGTGCGGGCAATAGGCCTAAATCATCAAGGGCGCTGGGACGCAGATCGATGCTTAGATTGCGAATGGCGCGCAAGGTCTGGTGAGCCAATTTACGAGTGTCAGCGATGCGGTCACGAGCTTCTTGTGTTGTGATTGACTCCTCAAGTATTGCTAAACTAATCAGTAACGAGGTAAGTACCTGGCTTGTCTCATCGTGTAATTCCCGAGCGATACGCTTGCGTTCTTGTTCCTGAGCATTGATAATCTGGCTAGCTCGTAGACGTGTCGCGTCATCGATTGCCTCAAGCATTGTGTTGAACGTGCGTGCAAGTTGATCAGCTTCGGGATCAACGCCGGTTGTAGGCGCTCGTAATGAGCGTTCTCCACCCTGGACCCGCCTCATGACCTTCCCTAGTTCTTGTAACGGGCGAAAGGCAACCTGGAGCACGACAAAATTGAGGGCGATACTGACGAGCCACCCCACAACAATGAAAATGATCAGGGAGGTCGGTGTAGCGAGAGCCTGTCGACTGTTGTGGAGATTTGAGGCAAGCCAGGTTCCCCCTGTAGCCCCGATGAATATAATCAAACTATTAGCAAAAAGAACTTTATAGAATACCGGCAGGCTAAGTAGTGGCCTGAAGATTTTAGGTATCCGGGTGCTTTCTTGTAATGCGCTATTGGAATGGATCATGATGTTGTTTCACTTCACTGCGATTTGCAGCTGTGTACTCCTTTGTTTACCATATCATTGTAGCGATACACTCAACAGCATGTCAAATGAAGGTTTTCCATCCAATTTGGCAAAGGAGAAATGTGGGGACGCTCCATACTTTCCAGTAGCGGCTATGACCTTGCACCCCGTTTTGTCTAAAAGGATGGTGACTCTTGAAAATCAGGTGTGTGATAGGGAAAAATAGGGTATGCACCTGATGCTCGTAAAGGGACGAGCAAGTATGCTAAGGACAAGAATCCAAGTCAGGCTATTTACTCTTCTCATTTGTGTAGAAAGTTCATTACAATTAGATTGATGGCCATTCACTCTCTGAGTGATAATAGAGAGTGCCTCTCAATAGGGGTACCAGCCTTTTCGTGTGTATGATATAATCTGCCCCAGAGAATGAGGATTTTTGTGACCAGGCTTCTTTATTTAATCCTGTTCTGGTCTGTTAACAAGGCATGATCTTTTGAGGAGGCAAAGTGGGCTCTACGACAAAAAAAAGCTTACTCGACACGATGACCCAGAAGATGGTCGAAAGTCAAGTTTGGCGTTCAATTTTTCGCCACGGCTATCCTGATACTCCACTGAACCAGTCTCTGGTTATGATGGGTAATGTATTTTTGCACTTGCATCCCGTTAAAGTTAGCCGCCAGGCGATGAAAATCACGTATACCTGGTGTATGGGTGGTATCTCATTTTTCTTATTCCTGCTGCTGACACTCACCGGTGTATTCTTGATGTTCTTTTACATCCCCGAAACGCACGTGGCTTATCAGAATATCAACCAATTGGATAGCGCTGTCTCATTCGGTAACCTGGTGCGTAATATGCACCGCTGGGCGGCTCACTTGATGGTCGTATCGGTGACATTGCATATGATTCGCGTCTTCTACCATGGTGCATACAAACCACCGAGAGAGTTTAACTGGGTGGTTGGTGTATTGCTTTTCTTTGTTACGCTCTTCCTGAGTTTCACTGGCTATCTCCTGCCATGGGACCAGATCGCGATATGGGCTATTACAGTAGGTACCAACCTGGCGCCATATACTCCAATTTTAGGCGACACCGTCTACAAAGTGATGGTTGGAGGTTCCAGTGTTGGTCAACCAACGTTGATTCGCTTTTACGTGGCTCACGTGATTCTGTTGCCACTGGCCGGAGCGTTATTGATGGCAGTGCACTTCTGGCGTATTCGTAAGGACGGTGGTGAAGCTGGCCCTCCGCCTCCTTCTCGTCGAGAAATTGAATTGAGTGCAGAGCGTTCCACGGTTGGTACTGCTCGCTAGTAATTGGGATGTCTCTACCGTAGGAAGTTTACCGCTTCCTATGCTACTGTGAGTGAGGAGATACCGAAACTATGTCAATTGAACAGAAAGAACCAAGAGCGCAAACGCAGTCCGCTGCAACGCAGAGGCGTTATCGTACACTTGCAGTTGTCAAGCAGGAAGCTATCACGCGCGTGGAGAAGCCGCTAGAAGATTCGGTCTTTGTGTGGCCGCACCTACTCGTGCGAGAATTTTTTGCCGCGACGATTGTTACGGTGATGGTCACTTTGCTGGCATTGCAGATCAATGCTCCTTTGGAAGCGCCTGCTAATCCAAATGTGACACCGAATCCGGCAAAGGCTCCCTGGTATTTCCTGGGGTTGCAGGAACTCTTGCACTACTTTCCTCCTACAACCGGTGGAGTTCTCGTTCCTGGCCTTGTGCTGACTGCCCTTGCTGTGCTGCCATATATTGATCGCAATCCCAGTCGTGCCTATGCTGATCGGAAAGTAGCTATCATCACCTTCACCATGTTTCTCATTTTCTGGGCAGTAGTTACATTAGCTGGTAGTTTCTTCCGCGGTCCTGGCTGGCTATGGGTATGGCCGTGGGTGCATATGTTCTTCAACTTATAGCCGCAGACAAGACTGAGAGGTTTACCTTGATTACCGATGATATTAATAAACCGCATATCACGCCACAACAGTATGAAGTGTTGCACGGCGGCGGTGCTGAAGCGGCAGAGATTGCCAAAGAGCGGTTATCGCGCAGGCGTTTTCTGCGGCGTTCTATGCTTGCTGTGTGGGGTCTATCAACGACCGCTGCTGTATCAGGTTCGCTGTATATGCTCTATCCGAACCTGGCCGGTCAGTTTGGTTCTGCTTTGAATGTTGGGAAGAAGTCAGATTTTCCGGCTGCCAAGCCAAGCGATTTCAAAATAGATCAAGCAGGCGTTTACTATCGGCAGAATGCTAAGACCTACCTGGTACATTTGTCGAAAGATACGCCGTTTCTGCTGAGCGGTTCCAATCTATCAGACCAGTTGGATGCGGAAACGGTCAAGAAAGATACCGACGGCTCCTATTGGATTGCACTCTATCAGCGTTGTGTCCACCTGGGATGTACTGTTCCATTTAAGGATGAATGTGTCAGCTTCAAGTGCCCCTGTCATGGTTCACACTATAATGTTGACGGCGAATTCCTGGACGGCCCGGCCCCAAGAAGCCTAGATCGTTTCTCGCTCTCTTTCAATGGAGGAGATGTGATGGTTGACACCGGCACACTTAACAATAAAGTGCCACATCCTGATGCTACCACACGTTTGATCAAAGTACCTACTGTGCAATGCAGTGCTTAGGGGCTCTCTTTGAGCGATTGTCCTTATGTTAAAGGTTGTGTATTTATGATAGATCCAGTTCAGACCGTAATAAATTTCCTGGTGCTTATAGCAGCTGTGGGTGCCCTGCTCTTTGTGTTCTATTCGCGCACCAATGCCGTTGAAAAAACGGGGTACGGAGCACTGATCATGCTGACTATTGTCTCGCTGTTGATCCCGATTTTCTGGATTGTAGAGAGTAACAACGAGGCAATGGCAACAGCGCAGCAGCATACTACTTCGGTGCAACGCGGAGTAGCACTCTACGCTCAATATTGCTACCAGTGTCATGGCACCAAGGGGCAGGGGCGCATTGGCCCCAAACTTAACAATAACAGCGCTGTTAATAATTTTACTGATAATGACCTGATGCGCGTCATTAGCGGTGGAATCTATGATACAGCTGATCCGACGAAACCCCTTATGCCCGCGTGGAGTGATCGCTATGGAGGCCCTTTAACCGATAACGACATTCAATATCTTTTTGATCTTATCCGCTCTTCTGACCCGGCCTATCTGCAGAAAAATGGCTTGAGCGGCGGCAATGGTTTTACCCAGGTACCGACCGCCATCCAGGCGCTGAATCCCACAGCGTATCAGACTGCTGTCGCGCAAGAAGGCAGTGGACAATTTGGCAAACCTGTTGATATGACCAAGCAGAAGGCTATAACGATTAACATCGTGGCGCCCCCACCTGGCGCTTCTTGTTCACCTGCATGTTTTGAAATCCCCAATTTGAAGGTAAAAGTTGGCACTGTTATCACCTGGGTGAACAAGAGTACCACGCCGCACACGGCCTCCGCTATCCAGGGAACCGATGTCAGCAATATCAAGGTAGCCAAGAATATCTTTGATTCTGGCTTGAGTACGCCTATTACGCCGGGTGGGAAATTCACCTACACGGTAACTGCGGCTGCCTTTAGCTTTAACCCGTCGACTCATACGGTCGTCTATTACTGTCAGTTTCACCCTTCGATGCTGGCTGAACTGACGATAGTTCAATAAATCAAGCTGTCGAAAGGGATTGCTTCCATGCAACAAGTTCAACAACGGGAAATCCCAGAACGTATATCCTGGGCGCGCGCAATGATTTTCGCCGTTGGCTACTTTTTCCTTGCTGCCCTCCTGGTTGGGCAAATCCCGGGATATATTTATAACCAGATGACCTCGGCGTCACTGGTAGGACTCGAGCAAGGCTCGATCGCATTGGCAGCGACCTGCCTGGCTGGCTTTATCGTTATCCAGGTCATCGTGTTGCTTTTCGATCCCAAGCCAGTAATACCTCCTGTGATCGTTAGTGGCCTTGGTGCTATCTTAACGCTTGTTGGTCTAGGAATTGCGTTAGCTGCCGGACTAACCGGGTACCAGTATTTCCCACGTGCAGATTCTTCCTGGTTTCCCGTACTTGGAGGAAAGGTGTTGTGGTTTCAACCAAATGCCGTTGACCTCGTGATGGTTGGGTTGACAGTGTTGTTTATCGGTGTTGCCATGGTCTTTTACAGCGTGCTGGCTTTACGTGAGCGAGACAATCCAGACCGGCGCGACCTCGGGACAACTCCGGCTACCAGGGGAATGCTTATCGCGGCTAGTATGATATTCATTCTCTTTATGGTGGGTTACACACTTGTCAACGACAATGGCCTGTCCTATGCCATCAATGCGGGGAATCCTGCTCAAGCCCAAATGATCATCGATGTCTTCCTCTACGTCTTGCTGGGCGCCGCCATTTTTCTAACCCTTGGCGCTTTTGCGCTGCGCTTGCACTATTTGATGCGCCCCGTACGCAAGCGAACGATGTCGCCTCTGTACGCGGTTGGTGCTCTAGGTCTGGCACAGATCGGAGTGCTCTTGCTGTTAGTATGGTTACTGGTCTATCCTCTTATTGCCTGGATGCACAGTTGGACGTTGATAGGGCTTGGCGACTACCTGACGATTTGTGCGAAAAAATCGGCTGTTCCTCAAAGTTGCGCCTTTTCACCTCAGGCTGGTTATATTATTGATACAGTGATATCGGGAAACTCCTTTCTCTTGCTCATGGCCGCCGTCTGGGCGTGGAAGTCCTATCGTAACCTGGTGATCATTGGTAGTGTCACCATCGCAGCTGTGCTTGGCCTGGCGACGCTCTTAGTTCACACCAGTCCAACTGAGATCTTGACAGCTCTGATGTTGAGCGGCGCCATGCTTATACTTGCCACGATCTGGACGAGTGTCGCACGCCGTGAGTTTGCGATTGTAGGTGAAAATAACCTGGGATGCCTTGGGATGTGGCTGGTTTTTGGTACCTGCTTGCTCATCTATATAGCGGCGTTTGCCTTCTTCTCCATTCCAGTCTTTCCAAGTGACCCGACGGCGCCAAATATACCATATATCTCAGGTACCATCATTCCTGCACACCCGGCTCCCAATACGCCGCCAACGCCTGGACAGGCCGATGCGGTGGTATTGCTGATAGTTATGGGTATTTTGGCCGCTATCCAATTCTACTTCCTGGTGCGGAACCGCTACAAAGTATAAGTAGTAGTGACACGTGCTCATTGTAGGTTGACATGGTAATCGTAGACTAACCATGTCAACCTATCTGCTTTTTCCATGCTATAATACAAACAAATTGTGAGCGCGGAGCAATCTCTATGCAATACGAAGGTCCTCTCAAAATTCTGATCCTCGCTGCCGAAATTGTACCCTTTGTCAAAGTTGGCGGACTGGCTGACGTAGTAGGGGCATTGCCGAAATCCCTCCAGGCCCTGGGTCATGATATTCGTTTAGCCATGCCTCGTTATGGACAGGTAGACCCGGCGCGTTTTCATCTCGAAACGGTGCTGGATTCTGTTCCCGTGAATATGAGTAGTTTTCAAGTGCCTGTAAGCGTACGACAAGGCATCGTTGGCAATTCCATACCAGTTTACATGATTGATGCGCCGCGCTATTTTGAGCGCGAGAATATCTATGGCTATACCGATGATGGTGAGCGTTTCATCTTGTTTTGCCGAGGTGTTTTGGAGGCAATGAGATCCCTGGATTGGTCTCCTGATATTATCCATTGCCATGATTGGCACACGGGCATTGTGCCCAATTGGTTACACACTATTTACCATGATGATCCCTTCTATGCCAGGTCCGCGACTGTGTACACCATACATAATCTGGCCTATCAAGGCATTTTCGGCTATCGCATTCTGGAGGTTGCTGGTGTAGCTGCCAATGGTTTCCTGTATCCACAGATCGCAGAATTAGCGAACGTCGTCGACATTATGGGGCGCGGTATCCTTTTTGCTGATGCCATTACGACCGTCAGTGAACGCTATGCCCAGGAGATACTGACGCCAACGTTTGGTGAAAAGCTGGATCACTTACTTCGTTCACGCAGCGATCGACTCTTTGGTATCCTTAACGGGCTAGATTATGAAGAGATGAATCCTGCTACGGATCACTACATCCATGCTAATTTTGATGCTCGAACGCTTGATAAACGACCTGAAAACAAACGCGCTTTGCAAGAACAGGCACATTTACCTGTGCGCCCAGAGGTACCGCTGCTGGCCATGATCTCACGCCTCACCGATCAAAAGGGTTTCGATATGTTGGCACAGATTATTCAGCCTCTGCTCGCCCAGGGTGTACAATTTGTGGTACTGGGCATTGGTGATCAGCACTATCACGAGATGTTTCAAAATCTGGCGGTTCGTTACCCTGAGCAGGTAGCGATATTTCTCACTTTCAACACTGAAATCGCGCAGCGTATCTACGCGGGCAGCGATATGTTCCTTATGCCTTCGCGTTTTGAGCCATGTGGCCTGGGACAACTCATAGCAATGCGCTATGGAAGCGTACCTATAGTGCGAGCCGTAGGCGGACTGGCCGATACCGTCCAGGAGTATGATCCGCGCACTGGTGAAGGCAATGGGTTTGCCTTCACCAATTATGATCCATGGGAATTGTTCGCTGCCATTATCCGTGCGCTTGAGCTCTACCGTTTCAAAGATATCTGGCGCAAGCTTCAGCAGCGAGGGATGGCAGCTGATCATTCCTGGCAAGCGTCGGCTATGCAATATGTTGAAGTGTATCGGAATGCCATTGCTTTTCATAAGAGCGGCCAATGAATACGCTCAGAACATCAAGACACACGTAACTGACCACCATATATTGGGCTGAATGATGTCCAGCCATTGGCACCAAACGACTTCTGACAATGTTCTAGAAAACCTGTCAGATGAGCTTCCGCCAGATCTGCCTGGTGGACAATCAACGCCTCAATGGTTGCAGGATTGACGGGAGAACCATACTCTTTCGTATGATGTGCCAGGATAATGTGGAGCACATCATCGATTTTTGCTTCCTCAAGCGTAGCAACATGCATTGCCTGTTCCTGCACATAGTGCATGCCCAGTACGATATGCCCAACCATGCGACCGTGAGGAGTAAATCCGGCGCCAACCTGTCCCTCGAGTTCCTCTAACTTGCCAATGTCGTGGAGCAAGGCGCCAGCAATGACAAGGTCATGATTACAAGGATAGAGACGTGCGGTCAGTTCGGCGATCGTCGTAACGTTGACGGTATGTTCCAGCAGGCCGCCAACAACGGCTCCATGATGTCGCACGGCAGCCGGCCAACGGCGAAACCGTTCCATCAATTCAGCACTAAAACAGTCATGAAGCAGGGTACGCAGACCCGCATCATCGATTTTGTCGATCAGATGCTGAAAATCCGCCTCGAGCTGAACAATCGAGCAGCGCGTGCCTAACGTAAAGCGGTCGGTAGGGATTGAATCATCATTTTGGACGCGTATCAGTTTTATTTGTATCTGGCCGCGATACTCTTCAACGATTCCTTCCAACAAAACGACTCTGCCTTCCTGCGGTAGATGTGTTTCCAGGCGAGGCGGATCAAAGTAACGAGCGATAATCTCACTGCCGCGCTGATCGCGTAAGCGGAGATCAAGAAACAACTTGCCACTATTGGTTTTGCGGCTGATCACTTCTGCCGCGAATAACCAGCCAAAAATGTTGCTGTTAACATTCATGTCGCTGATAGTCAGGAATTCAGGGGTCGTTTCCTGGTTTTTGTGTAGCGTCTGGTTGAGCATAGGTATGTTCTCCTTTGTAATTGAGCTATTTCCTATTCAGATACGGTGCTTTTTGAAAAAGCGGAAATGATCTATACCTTTTCCGCTTTTTCTTTATGATTGGTATCTAATCTATTGGAATATCAAGCAAGGATGCGCGAAGATACGAAGATACCACTAGATTGACGTTTGCCTGGCCGATGCTATACTAGTACAGGATTGAAGAGAATGTTGTGTCTTAAAAAGGTGTCGGTTATTGTGAAGCAGGAGTCTACTCGTATTGAAGAGAGCCATGAAGTGGCTGGCCGGGACAAAGAAGTAGTCAAACGCCGTGCGGCTATAGCAACTATCTGTGATGCCCTTCCCGTTTACGGTTCTATCACTTTTTGGGAAGCTATTGAAGCGCCAGGGAAAGATGTTTTGCCACTCGAAGTCCTGGTACGCTGTGTAAGGGATGCTGTAAACAGAGGAGATGAAAGCGGGCGGAGGCGTATATTTGAGATGATTTTTCGTCGCATTCATACGACCAATGAGTATTGGGCTAATAATGTACTCAAAACGATGAACTTGCAAGCGGAGGAGCAAGCTGCCCTGGCCTTCGACCTTTACGCGGATTTGTGCGAATGTATCATGCGTGCTCTCATAGATACCTCGAGATTATTTTGGGAAGAGCATTTTCAACACTGCTTGAGTTTTGAACGCAGACATGTATTTCGCACCTTCATGACCCGTGAAGGTCGCTGGAATAGTCAGACCACACATAAGACATCGCGTATCCCTCGTATGCTGGTAAGTAGCCTGGAGCAAGCTGTACAACACCCTGAAGGTGACGTGTACGAAAGCACTATAGCGGATGAAAATGCCCAGAAGGCGTTGCTCGCTGTTGAGCACAGCGATCTACCGTACTTCATACTCGATCTGCCCGATAAGCTCAAATCTGTCGTCTTATTGGTCTTCTGGGAAGGCAGGACCGAGAAGGATACAGCCAGCGTTTTAGGGATTACTGATCGGACAGTGCGCAACAGGTTACAGGATGCCTACGAGATATTGCGGAACAAACTTGAGCCAGAAAGAGAATTGCTTCATGGATAGGGAACAAGAAGAGGTTGTGCAGCGCATTACTGCTCGCTATGTTGAGGAAGTGCGTTCTGGCCATCAACCTGATATAGGCGATTACCTGGCAAGTTATCCACAGTTCGCCGATGAGATTGCCAATTATATCGCTTATTATCATGCTTTCGAAGCTGATCTGCCAGGCGAAACGCCTGGTATGCCCGTTCTCTCTGAGCAATCTCAAGAAGCCATCAATACTGCGTGGGGGCGTATCGTGCAATCTCAAACTCAATCCACCGACAAGATTGCTTCGTTACTGGAGTGGGCGAGGGAATTGCATCTCGATATATCCCAACTGGCTGATAAACTTGGGATAAGCGTAGATATTGCCGTGAAACTTGAGGAGCATGCAATCGACGCCTCAACGATTCCAAGAAGGCTGGTTAAGCTACTGGCTGAGGTTTTACAACAACCTTTGCAGGTAATTCAGGCATTTTTAGATATTACTTCCCGCCAGCAGTTAGCCGAAGCTCAAACTCGATACCGTGTAGATGGCCAGGTACAGAGTTTCCGGGATGCCATAGAAGAAAGTAC
>DMFQ01000450.1:5264-5504 GCA_003450555.1 Ktedonobacter sp. | reverse complement strand
ATAGTGTGTAGAGGAGTTGAGGGGAGGGACACTGTCGGATGAGCAGCCCCATAATTGGGGAGAAGGGCTGGTTCCGACAGTGTCCCAGTTGTGGGGATGCCAATGAATTCTTTCTTTCGTCTGAACAAACGGAACCAAGTGGGACAATTTGCATATGCCGCAGAAAATAGCATATCTCGATTGCAATTCCGGCATCAGCGGCGATATGTTTCTCGGCGCGATGCTTGATGCTGGTCTCTC
>DMFQ01000450.1:1013-5040 GCA_003450555.1 Ktedonobacter sp. | reverse complement strand
TCAGATATTTCTGCTATTTTACAGGCTTCAACACTGCCTGTACCTGTGCGCGAGACTGCTCTGGCAATCTTTCAGTGCCTTGCGGAGGCGGAAGCGAGCGTACATGGTACGACTATTGAAGAGGTCCACTTTCATGAAGTTGGAGCCATCGATGCGCTGGTCGATATTACTGGTGCGGCGATCGCTGTCGCGTCGCTTGGTATCACTCAGCTCTATGCTTCTCCATTACCGTTGACCAGCGGTCATGTCAAGACTGCTCATGGATTGTTGCCAGTCCCCGCGCCAGCCACCCTGGAGATTCTACGACGTGTGGCTGCGCCATGGCGACCCTGTCCTGCCGAAGGTGAACTGGTGACTCCCACCGGTGCGGCGATACTGGCAACACTGGCGCGTTTTGAGACGCCAGCAATTGCCATAGAGCGGGTAGGTTACGGTTTTGGACAGAAACACTTTCCCTGGCCTAATTGCCTGCGTCTCTGCCTGGGGCATGGCCAGGTTGCGCTAACTGCTGATAAGGATGGACAGGGGGAACAAGGCGAACAGGCCGATATTGATTGGGTCATGGTGATTGAGAGCAATATCGATAATATGAGCGGAGAACTGCTAGGCGGGCTGATGGATAAACTGCTCACAGCGGGCGCATTGGATGTAAGCTACACTCCTATACAGATGAAAAAAAATCGCCCCGCCGTAATGATTACCCTCATTTGTGCGGTTGAAGCAGGGGATAGGCTGGCTCAGGTGTTATTGCGTGAGACCAGTACGCTGGGGGTACGAATACAGCAAATGCAGCGACTGAAGGCTCAACGGTCACAGGAACGCATCAATACTCCTATTGGCCCAGTAGTCGTGAAGGTCAAGCGTCTCGGTGCCCGTATCATCAGCGCTTCACCAGAGTATGAAGAGTGCCTGCGCATTGCCAAAGAGCGTGATATGCCACTGGAAGAAGTGTACGCGATTGCGCAGCAGGCTATCGCAGCGCTTTTGTAGGACTTGCAGCGCTGTTTTTTGAGGGAAATGCTGACTTTGCACGACCTACTATCTTATCCGCTATAATATGAAGTAAGAAATAAAGATCAACGAACTATGTATCTAACTGGAAACCGAGTACACCATGGACTTCACAGATTGGCGTAATTCGCCTGACAAAACTCCGTCAGACAAAGAAACCGCCTCCATAAAAAAATACTACGGCAAAAGATTTGAGGATTATATTGGTGAACAAATTCGCGAGGCGCAGGCGCGTGGTGAATTTGACAACCTGCGAGGCGCTGGCAAACCCTTGAACTTTGATGACAATCTCTATGTTGACAATAAAGCGATGGGCTATAACCTGCTCAAAAGTAACGGCTATGCGCCTAAAGAGATCGAATTGGCGAAAGAGATTCGCACTGAGTTTGAGCGTATTGAAGCGAAAATTGCGAAAGTGCGTCATCAGGGGCGGATGTTAAGAGCACGCCGCGTTCCTCCATTTGCCAGCGAGAAACGAGCCTTCAACACAACAGTAGAGAAAACTGCTGCCGAATATGAGAAGGTGTTACGCGCATTGAACAGCAAAGTTCTGACACTCAATTTGATGGCCCCTGTTATAATGCATCAGTCTATGTTTGATATTGAGAAGCTGCTGCAGGATTTTCGGAAAGATTGTCCCCTCTTCGAGTAAGTGGTTTGAAAGCTGCACTCTCGTCATTTGGAGAGAGACACAAGAGTCTGATAATTGGGAAGAGGTGGTTCCAGGAGAATAAAAAAGAAGAGCCGATGGTCGGAATCGAACCGACGACCGATGCTTTACGAAAGCATTGCTCTACCGCTGAGCTACATCGGCTAATAACTTACCATTGCGATAAGTTAAGAAGCATATCTGACGTAAGCGATTATAAACCCAATTTATCGCCCCTGTCAAGTATTTTCTAAGTGCGCCTCCTGGCTCTGTCATAGTCTATAGAGCTTGTCTTCATCCTCAACTTATTACTACCAACTAATCTACAACGGACCACTCAAAAAGTAATCTCACCAAAACTATTCTCCGTATTGAAGTAAAATCATTATCCAGGAAGGGGCAGCCGTCAAATGAATAGCATAGACTTGTTTCTTGTCCAATATGGCCTTGCGGCAATTTTCATTATTCTACTCACCAAGTCGATGGGCGTGCCTATCCCTGTTCCTGCCGATGTCATCATTCTGGTGGCGGCAGCTCGTGCAGCGGATGGCAAGTTTGTGCTGTGGCAGGCATTTCTGGTCATCTTGTTCGCTGTCATACTCGGTGGCCTGATTCAGTTTATGTTGGTTCGTGGCCCTGGCCGCAATCTTCTCTATCGTTTTGGCCGCTACATTGGCCTCACAACAGCCCGTCTTGATGCCGCCTCTGTTAAGATCAAGAAGGGTGGCGTCTTCGCTCTGAGTGTGGCTATCCTGGTACCTGGTGTTCGTGGGGCTGCGATTGCTGCCAGCGGTCTCGCTGACTTTCGCCTGCGTACCTTTGTGCCAGGGCTTGTCATAGGAAGCACGCTCTTCCTCACGCTCCACTTTCTCCTCGGCTATCTTGGCGGGTCACTATTCCTGGTGACGGCACATCTACTACCATCAACGTTCGTTATTATAGTAGCGCTCATACTACTTGTCCTGGTGTATCTGTTGTGGGTGGCGGCAGTTCGTCGCCAGAAGGCTGCACGTCGTCGTGACCAGGAAATAGGGGAGGAGATAGGGGCAGCGCTTGAAGTATGGCACGAAGGGATATGCCCAGTCTGTCTGGCGTTGTATACTGCAAATCAGTTGCGTCCGCTTTCACTGGAACTGCCACTTTGAGTTTCTATCAGGCAAATTGAGTAAGTAGAAAGAGAGAACAATATGGGAAAGACTTTACAAATGAATCCTGAGCGAGTGGCATATGCCGAGGCCAATGGCTGGCGCGCGTATTATGAGCGCGACTGGCTGAAAGTGATGCGCCTGATTGTAGCGCTCTGTCAGGAGCAGTTTCATATCCCCTTTCCCATGTCGCTGCTGGCGGCATATTATACCACGCGCGCCTCGGCATCCTGGGTGCCTGAAGATCACGATGTTGGGAAGGTGCAGCGCTACCTCAAGAAGTTTTATCGTATCGCGCGCCGCTATTCTGGTCTACAGTTCGATGTTGAGCGCGTTGCTGCTCTGGAACTGCAATACTTTGACGTGCATCGTCGCTTGGTGGGGAAGGAGGATAAGAGCGAGTTTATCCAGACCATGATTGACCTGCACTGCGCTATTTTTGGACTGACTCCACAGCAGGCACGTGAATCGGCGGAGTTGCGAGTAAAGGCCAGCGACACGGTTGATTTGATTACCAGCAAGACGTCAACAAACGTTGCTGCGGACTGGGCGAAACTGGAGCAATACCTGCGCCAGTGCTATGCTTCCATCCAGCGCGAGCTAGCAAGCTAGCGGACAATTAGTACTATTCTTGCTGTTCCTCTATTTGTTTCTGCCAGGAAATACGTCAATAAAAGTAGAGAGAACTGGTTGGTTAGCAAGGAGTTTTGTTCGAATGAGCGAAGGAAAAGCCCACACATTGCCTGGCGATGAAAAAACAGTGCTGATTGTGGATGATGATCGCGATATTGGCGACATACTGCAACAAATTATTTTAGATCAAACAAATTATAAAGTAGTGTGGATTGCCGAGAGCGATCTCGTATTAAATGCGGCATCCTACCTACGACCCTCTTTACTCCTGCTCGATTATATGCTGCCCAGCATGGATGGATTGCATCTCTATGACCGCTTGCAAACGATAGAAACCATGCGCGGTGTGCCCACGGTGCTCATCAGCGCCAGCCCAACACTGCCATTTGACGAATTGCGTGCACGCGGTATCTATCTGCTTCATAAACCGTTTGAGCTGGAAGATTTGCTGGATATCCTGGCTCAATTGTTGTCCGAGCAATAGCGTAATAATGCCTCCTACACTCACACCTGTAACTGGAGTCTTGAGTTACCTTTAGGGGCACACTATGGACATCATCTCCCCTTCATTCTCTTATTGATTTATGCT
>DMFQ01000450.1:608-948 GCA_003450555.1 Ktedonobacter sp. | reverse complement strand
ATTCTCTTATTGATTTATGCTCCCTGAACGTTATTTTAGCTCCTGTTACAAGTATTCACGAAGAATTTACCGCTTCCTTGCTTGCTCAACAATTGACATGTAACCAACTGTATGATAATCTCAAATTGTTACTTACCTTTTTCCTGTAGTGCTTATGAGCCTCCAGACGAAGGCGCAGCTAAACGTATCCACGATTGGAAGGAGTAACTTACACAGTCTACATTTGATCTGGGAAACATGAAACACTATCCTCGTTTGCCTGGCCTCTACATGTATTCCAACCTGTAAAAAGGAGTTTTTTCTTTGCTATACTCCGATTCTGAATTCAGAAGTAGGCTGG
>DMFQ01000450.1:0-481 GCA_003450555.1 Ktedonobacter sp. | reverse complement strand
GTGCTGGAGCCTTGTGGAAGCGTACATCGCACTTGATAGTGTGGCTGACGCAATGATGAAGTCGTGTGCGAAGATAGCATTGTAGCTGGACTTGGAGCCAACACCAGTATTATGGTTCCATCCAGGGGTTGATGGAAGAGTCCATCAGCCCAGAAAAGCCGCTAGAAGCAATGTTTTTAGTGGAGAATTACTTAATCAAATGGAGGTAACCATCGATGACGATGAAGCGCGAAATCAGTGTTACAGTGAATGGACAGCAACACCATTCAGAAGTTGAACCGCGCATGTTGCTGGTACATTATTTACGTGAGACGTTGGATCTCACAGGAACGCATATTGGCTGTGACACTTCACAGTGTGGTGCCTGCACAGTAATGCTTGATGGTCAATCAGTGAAGGCATGTACCGTGCTAGCTGTTCAGGCTGATGGCAGTGAGGTCACGACCATTGAAGGTCTGGCCCCAGAAGGAAGCTTGCATCC
>DMFQ01000449.1:3715-4071 GCA_003450555.1 Ktedonobacter sp. | reverse complement strand
AAGCCAAAGAGGAATCTCGTTGCCAGAACGACAGTAAAGGGAGGCTTGAGGCCGAGAGTCAGCGCGCCGAGCAGAAACGTGAATGCTCCCAGCATGAGAAACTTGCGCATGCCCAATCGTTCAAGCAGGTAGCCAGTGCTAAAGGCGGCGAGAAAGTAGCCCACGGAGGAAGTGAGGAAAAGAAGGCCAAGCACGGACTTATCGACCGAGTAGTAGCTACTTATGCTTGGAAGGAGCACGCCCACCGCGCCACTACTGGCTCCAATCAGTACAAATCCGAAGAAAGCTAGCCACTGCTGTAGAGGTATTTGCTTCAATATATAGTATCCCCTGTTTGATCGTCTCGAAGAAGTCCG
>DMFQ01000449.1:3229-3520 GCA_003450555.1 Ktedonobacter sp. | reverse complement strand
TAACTGATCAACCATCCCGCGATACCCGATACAATAATAGACCCGACCGACAGGTGAACCGACCAGACAATCCCCATGGTTATCCAAAGAACAAGAAAGTACACTGTAAAGATAATCAGCGGGACCGTGGCGGCGAACAGGCGGAATTGATCTATCCGCTCCGTAGAGGGCTGTAAGAAATGATAGACCACATCGATGATAACTCCTGCGATAGCGGCAATCGGGATCACAATATAGGTGTTGTGCATGAAGCTCAGAGCAACGGCATTCAGCGTCAATACAAGCGTAAAA
>DMFQ01000449.1:791-3070 GCA_003450555.1 Ktedonobacter sp. | reverse complement strand
GATTGCTCAGTCTCCTGGCTCTTCGAGATGGTCGCCGGTGCGAGAGAGGTAAATGGATGCGCCGTCTGTGTGATGAGAGAGAAGACCGAAAGCAAGAGCAGCAGGGAAATAGGGAGCGTGAGTTGCGTCAACCAGTTGCGCTGCGCAGGTCCCATCGAACGTCTCCATGCCGCACGAAACGGCCCCGCAGCGATAAGTCCCCAGCAGATCATGAGCAGTAAATGGGTTGGGCTGAGCTGGGCATCGATGTTCTTTTCAATGCCAAAGAGAATATGCCAGAACATATCGGCCACGCCGCCGATGGCAAACCCGCATACCCCGAGTACGGAGAGCTCATACCCGGCCGGTACTGCCTGTTGCCAGGTTGCTCCTTTCGCATGATTGAGCACAATGGTGGCGACTAGGACGATGGCAACGACCAGAAAGCCGGAGTACAGGACGCCATGCCAGGGTGTAAAGAACGAATCCAACGCAAAGTGGTTATGTGCCCAGGCATCTAAATAGCCACCGGTCATCAGCCAGGTCAGGGCAGCTATCATGATCCAATCGAACGAGATGCCTCCGATGAGGGAGGTGGTTGACGAACGAGATACCTTTCCGAGATTCTCTACGTGTGTTGTCATGGCAATGCTCCTCTTTAAGCCAAATGGGTCATATTTCAGTTGTGTTACGCTGAAGACTGGGTTCTGCGACTCTATCCCTACGCTGCCGCTGTGTGCAAATCCACAAGAGATATACATCTATTGTACACTATGTAACCCTGGCAGCTTCTTGCTGGAACACAGTATAGATAATTCAGGATATCTCGGCAAGTAGCGCCCTAAAATGGGGCATTTGACACGTCTCTTTTATGATGACCTTGATTTATACTTGGTAGAGAAGCAAAGATGATCATAACTCTGAATCAGTTTTATTTTTTGCTCTGGGCGAGGCTTTAGCTAGTTTTCCGCGCAGGAAACTACTGGGAAAGTAGTCTCCAATACTGTGTGATGTACTGATGATGAAAGAGGTAGCACTATGACCCGGAATCTACCCATGTATTGCTCTGTATTGAGAAACGCCCTCGTACTTGTATTGCTCTTCGCCGCGGTAGGTCTGATAGCCGGGTGCGGCACAGCACCAACAGGGGGTTCACCATCTCCGACCGTGCCCACAATCAAAGGGACCTTTCGCTTCTTCACGTTGCCAACAACTGGGAGTTATCTGGCTGCCATCACAGCGGGATCGGATGGCAACATCTGGTTCACCGAGGTTACGGGGACCATCAATGGCCCGGTCGGCAAGATTGGGCGCATCACCTCTACAGGTTCAATCACTGAATTCCCACCAAAGGGCCTCAAAGGGAACCTGAGTAGCATCACTGTTGGACCGGATGGCAACCTGTGGTTTACTGATGGAGGTTTTTCACAAGGGGGGAAGATCGGGCGTATCACGCCCGCAGGGGTGATTCATGAGTTCCCGCTTCCTGCATCGAATAGCGACCCCTCCACTATCACCGCAGGACCAGATGGTAACCTCTGGTTCACCGATGGAAACCCTTCTCAAAGCGCCAAAATAGAGCGCATCACTCCTACAGGAGCGATACACGAGTTCCCGCTCCCCTCTTCTGACTCCCCTGGCAGGATCACAGCAGGGCAGGACGGCAGTTTGTGGTTTACTGAAACAATCATAGGTCCCAAGACCCAGAATGGCCCCGGCCCCAGCGGACAAATCGGGCGTATCACGCCCACGGGGATGATCAGCACGTATCACTTACCAGCAGGCACGCTAGCTGTCAGCATTACGTCTGGACCAGACCACAACATCTGGTTTGCTGAAGAGGTGATGAATAATAACGGTCCGCCTAGCAACAAGATTGGGCGCATTACCCCGTCAGGGACGATCACCGAATTCGCGCTTCCGACAGGTAACCAGAGCGGTATCATGGGGGTACCAATTGACATAACAGCGGGGCCAGATGGGGCCCTCTGGTTTAGCGACGCTGCAAATAATGCCATTGGACGTATTACAACAACAGGTTCAATCAACGAGTTCGCGCTAGCAGCGCCTCAAAGCGCACCCGAGTATATAACAAGTGGTCCTGGCCACACGCTCTGGTTTAGCGAATTGAATAATAACGGTCAGGGCGGCAAGTTAGGCAGACTCACAATTACGTAGCCTTAGCTCTGCTACACATCAAGGTTTCGCATTGAGCGTTATGATTAATAGCAATCGATTCAACTCAATTTCTTTGCCTAATCTTTCTCTGGGGGATGATGAATAAAGCGAGATTTGTACAT
>DMFQ01000449.1:0-669 GCA_003450555.1 Ktedonobacter sp. | reverse complement strand
GCCTCATAGCATAAGCGCCCGATGTCTTTTTCTTTCAAAACAGCCTGTTCTCCCAGGGCATGTTTTGTCTGCGTCCAAGGATTCTGTGCTAGCTTTTCTAGCTCAAGCAAGTTCTTCTGGATTGCAGCCTTCAGTTCCTCTGGCGTGTTCATACGCTCACCTTCTGCTATGGCTTGTTGAGCTTGCCCTAAACCTTCTTACCGGACCGCTCAAGCCGGTAATGTGTTGCCGAAAATGGTCCGAAGAACCACCTGGGCAGAGAACGCGGATGGCTCCAGATATGTGGTCGCACACCGAGGATGGTGGCTATCTCCTCCGCGTATTCAAGTAGTTGTACCTGCATTGGCACAGGACTCTGGCTACTCGGGTGAGAGCGGTCCTGTTCGATCACAGCAGCCATCTCCTCCCTTGAGGGAAGTTCCACGTTACCAGCCAGCACGCGCGCTACCCAGCGACCCTGGATCTCTGCAACGGGGATATGAGCTCCTGCCACTGTGCAGAGACCGACGAATGCCAGGTTGGGGACTTCCGGGTGGAACACATGTTTGTAGAGTTCTACGCGGCCGTCCTTGATCTCAATCAACTCGTCGGGTAAAAAAGGAAAGCGCAACGTATACCCGGTACAATAGATGATGGTGTCAGTCTCTACGCTGCTTCCATCAGCGAACA
>DMFQ01000152.1:1567-9254 GCA_003450555.1 Ktedonobacter sp. | reverse complement strand
GGTAAGTTGAATTGACAGACAGCCTGATGAGTAGTATTGAAGTAGAATAGCTGCTTTTGTTACGCAGGGAAAAGCATTACTCTTACTTCCTTGCGTAATAACTGCGAAAATCTACGTGGTGCTACCTTACTATCTCGGTGTTTTCATCGATGAAAAGATCAGGAAATTAAGCTACACTCATCTCAGTAATCGGAATCAAGCGAGGTGCCTCCATGGAGAAACTGGGAGGATACCCATATTAAGAAAGCGATAGGAAAACTATTAACTATGGCAGATACACTGAAACTAATGGCTGTTCTAGCCCACCCCGACGACGAATCGTTAGGCATTGGCGGCATTCTGGCCAAATATGCTGCTGAGGGTATAGAAACCTTCCTCGTCACTGCCACGCGGGGTGAGCGTGGTTGGTTCGGTGACGAGCGCGAGTATCCAGGCTTAGAAGCGCTGGGTCAGATACGTGAGGCAGAATTGCACGCGGCAGCCGAAGTCCTCGGTGTCCACAGCGTCGATTTCCTGGGGTACCTCGATGGCGATCTGGACCAGGCCCACCCGGCCGAGGTCATAGCCCAGACCGTCGGGCACCTCCGGCGCATCAAACCTGATGTAGTCGTTACCTTTGGTCCTGACGGGAGCTACGGGCATCCAGATCACATCGCCATTTCGCAGTTTACCACCGCTGCCATCGTCGAAGCAGCCAGCCCCAACTCACTGTACTATCGGGACCTGGCTCCTCATCAAGTGGCAAAGCTGTATTACATGGCACCAACGAAGGACTTGTTGGATGTCTACCAATTCGTCTTTGGTGACCTGGTAATGCATATCGATGGAGTAGAACGGCGCGGAGCAGGGTGGCCCGATTGGCAGATAACCACGCAAATTGATACCTGGGCCTATTGGCGCACGGTTTGGAATGCAGTGCGCTGTCACCAGACACAGCTACCAGCGTACCATCTCCTTGAAGGCTTGCCAGAAGAGCAACACAAAGCACTCTGGGGGGGTCAAACGTTTTATCGCGCCTTCAGTCTCGTCAATGGCGGACGTACAGTTGAGCACGATTTGTTTGAGGGACTGCGGTTTTAGCACAGTGATTGAAAGCTACTTGAACGCGTTAAATGCTGAGCTATTGACTCGATTGCAGAAGAGCGGTGAAGCCTTCCTCTCTAATGCGGTGATTGGAGAAACATTCGTGTTACGTGCTTGTATCGTGAATTTCCGCACCTCACTCGAGGACATTGAAGCCCTCCCCGGCATCGTCATCCGCATTGGCAGAGAGGTAGATGCGGCCATTCGTCCAGGAAAACAGAAAGACCCAGAAAGGAACATTCTATGAACGCAGTAGATATTCTGAAGTATGGTCAACAAACGGTCCTTCAAACTCTTGATGGCCTCCCCGAGGCATCGTGGGAAACCCCCGGTGCATGCGGGGTCTGGTCCGTGAAGGACATCATCGCCCACCTGGCCTCCTATGAGTTGGTGTTGATCGATGTGCTGAGCACCTTTGCAAGTAGCGAATCTGACGTATCAACACCCTACTTGAGCAGGTATACTGAACCGGGTGGTCAATTTAATGACGAGGAAGTGGCCGTACGCAAACAGAAATCCATAAAAGAAGTGCTGGGGGAGTTTAACGATGCACATGCCCGCGTTATGTCGATGATACTCCGGATTCCTCCGGAAACGCTCCGTCAAACCGGAACGCTCCCCTGGTATGGAACGAGCTATGCCCTGGATGACGTTCTCGTCTATATGTATTACGGGCATAAACGCGAGCACAGCGCCCAGATCGCAGCGTTTCGCGATCAGTTGTCGTAATCACGGCTACCAATGTGGTTGATACGGGGAGCAACGTTGTGTTGCCGGCAACCATAGGGGCTCATCGTTGTTCGATCTGGTGAGCTACAAACGCGCGTTTGTAGCTCACCAGATCGAATCGCTACTAGCTGTGAGAAGATCGGTGAAGTTCAGGGTCATTCAAACTTTTGGACATAGTTAACATCCAATTTTCCTCCAACTTGCAAAAGAATCCAAAAGTGTTTTCCCAAAGGAGTATGCATTACCAACCAGTGATTTGAAAGCCCGCCCAATAGTAGGGGTCGGCGTAAGGGCAATCATCAGGTGCCAGCTCTTCAGCGCCGAATTGAACGATCTCCTGAGCCTGCACTGCATCAAAACGATTGGCTCGCCCGCGTACAGCGACGAGCTGACCTCCGTTCCCTGCCACGTGTGCGTCGGCGAGGATTTCCGAGCCTTTCGCCAGGTCATTGGCTGATACTGGCTGAGGCGAGAGAGTTGCTTGCCAGAGAAGCAAGTCGCTGTTCGTGACCGTTCGTAACCACTGTTGGGAGCGAGCCAGTGCCGTGGCTGGCGGCTCCGTATGCATGTGGGGAAACCACTCCAGGGCGAAGCGCACCATCAGCAGATAGGTCGCGCGATCGTCTACCGACCACAATGCTGCTAAAATGGCAGCGGCCCCGGCTTGAAGCATTCCTGCTGCAAGGCTGCGCACTTCATCACGAGCCCCCTGCAAATCGAGGATCGCTGTCTGGCATGCTGACAAGATAAGCAGCCGTAGTCCTCGTAAATCGACCTGGTCACTCAACATATCGGCCAGGGTCAACTCCTCCTCGTGAGCGAGGATTAACCTGGAGCGCAAAAAGTTACGCAGATCGAAAATGCCATGACAGGAAGCGTTCACGACAAGACCGGTGCGCAGTGCTTCAATCAGCCAGTTTCGTGTGGCCTGCCACTGTACCCTGACATCCGCAGATCGTTCCAGGCGATGCCCCAGTTCTGCCAGAGTGAAGGCCTCAGCCTCACCCCAGTGGAGATTCTGCCGCGTTGGATAGGGGTTCCCAAGAGCATAAACACCCATGCGCGGCGAATGGATTTGCCTGTCATGCAGCAGTGCACGCGCGCTAGGAGCGATGCTGGTAGGAAAAATTTCGCCCAGCGTTTGTCCATCAGGAAGCAGTGTTCCCGCGAACGGGAAAGCCGCGAGACGCCCACAGGGAACGAGCGTCAGGCTGCAAACACCTGCTTCGTGCAGCCAGCGTATCAATGGCTGAAGCAGCGTCCTGTTCAGCACTGACTGGCAATGTTGCAGTTCCCTCCGGAGGACCGCGTGATTCAGGGTACTCGCCAGGAGCGAGCTGTTCTCCTCGCTCAACGCAGGAAGAGGCTGATCAATCAACGGTGCCAATGGCGGGAGAGCAAGCACCAATTGCGCCGCCGCGTCAATTGTACCCGTATGCGCCTTCGCCAGACACGCAGCATGCAGTGCGCCTGCGCATTCGCGAAACGTCGTACCTGGCCACGCCTGGAGTAACTCCAAAACGTTGCCACGTTGAGCGCAGTCGAAGCCGCCGGTGATGTATTCTGAGTCAGCCAGACGTGTTTCGATCAACGCCCTCACAAACTCTTCAGTCAGGGCGGGCAAAGCAAGTGTCGCAAAAGCGGATGAGATTGACCTGGCGGGTTGCGCGCTAAAAGCCGCCACAGCAATCCCGCCCCAGGGAGCTGCGGCGAGATACACAAGCGCGTGCCCAGGTCCACAACTTTCGGTCGCTCGCAGAATCATCGTCGCATCGAGGGTGTCGCGTAAAAAGTCGGGCGGGTCCTTTGCCACGCGAATCTCCTCGATCGCCGCGTCAAACGCTGCTCGCGCTTCCCGGTACGTTGCAGTGCGCTCCAGCATAATCTGTCGTTGACTGTTTTCATCCGTCTCTGTGGGATGGGAAGCTTGCAAGAGTGCCTGCGCTGCGCTAAAAGCCTGGTGTGTCGTTCTATAGCGGATGCGGCGTTCAGGATTGTTGATTCGCTCAGGATCGGCCATATTGAACTGGATGGCCTGAGCTAGCCCACTGGCCCGTCCCCGCTCGATAGCGACCGCCGCCTCTTCTATTTTCCCCAGGCGAGTCAGTGCAAAGCCATCATGGATCGCAGCAGCACGCCCTTCTTTCAGAACAGCATCGCGTCCAGCCGCCCCCGCACCAAGGGCTACAAGCAGGTCTTCAGCCCTACGCGCAGCAACATAAGCGCTGTGGGCAGCTTCCCAATCTTCGCGTAACGCCTGTGTTTCGGCGCAATCCAGTTGTACCTGCCGATGTTCGATTGGGAAGGCATCCAACGTATAGATACGCAGCGATTCTTGATGAGCTGCAACCGCGAGATTGAGGTTCGCCTGACGTTCCCCCTCCAGGCGGACCTGATACGTCGCGCCGAGATTACGCTGGACCATCGCGTAATCCTGGGGCAGCGCCTCCAGAGTCCAGACACGCATCGCTTCGCGATAGCAGAGAATGGCCTGTTCCAGATTGTCGTGTCGCTCCCCTGCCAGGCGGTGTTGATACGCCTCACCCAGGTTATTCTGAGCCTTCGCATACTGATAAGGAAAGGCTTCCAGGGTCCAGACACGCATCGCCTCGCGATAGCAGACGATCGTTTGCTCCAGGTTGTCACGTCGCTCTCCCGCAACACGTATCAGGTACACAGCGCCCAGGTTGTTCTGCAACATCGCATACCGAAAGGGAAAAGAATCCAGGGTAGAGACACGCAGCCCTTCACGGCCACAGGCAATGGCCTGTTCCAGATTGTCGCGCCGCTCTCCTGCTATACGCTGCCAATAGACAATGCATAAATTATTCTGAACCCCAGCAAATTCAAAAGGCAAAGCATCCAGCGTGTAGACCTGCAAGGCCTGCTGATAATAGGTGATAGCCTGTTCCAGGTTGTCTCGCTGCTCCCCATTGATGCGTTGTGAATAGGCTGTGGCGAGAAAATGCTGGCCCTGAGCATACTCTCTGGGAAAAGCTTCTCGCGTGAAGATAGCCTCCGCCTGGCGAAAACACTCAATGGCCTGTTCCAGGTTGGCGCGCCGTTCTCCTGCGACACGCCGGACATAGGCTGATCCCAGGGTATGCAATGTTGATGCATGTTCAAAGAGGAAAGTCTCTCCTGTATACACTCCTAAAGCCTCGCGACAACAGGTAATAGCTTGTTCCAGATTGTCCTGCCGCGCTCCCTCGCTGCGTAGCTGGTAGGTTTGTCCAAGTCCATGGTGAGCCTGAGCATACTCGTAAGGGGAATCTGCCAGAGTAGAGACGCGCAAAGCCTCATGATAACAAGCAATGGCTCGTTCAAGGTCGTCACGCCGTATCCCTACCGCGCGTTCTCGATAGACGTTGCCCAATGTCACCTGCACACTGGCGTACTGAGAGGGGTAATGAGCAAGTGTGTAGAATTGCAAGGCTTCTTCACATGCACCAAGAGCGATATCCACCTGTTGGATTCGTTCGGCATTGAGGTGTTCGAGACTTGCAATCGCCAATTCGTGTTGGAAGCTTGCGCGCACTTCCGAAGAGCCTTCCGAATCAGCGCGCATCTGAGCAAGGATCTTCTGCAACAACTCGATGCGCGCTGCAGCTGTCTCATAGGGCAATCCTCTGCGCTTTATCTCTGCAAAATGTTGCATAACTGTTTCCAGGTCGGTGGATGGAACGAAAGAGGAAGCAGGAGGCGTCTCTGAGGAATCATCAGATGGCAGAGACTCGTGGGAATTGAAATGGCGCATGGGTTGCTTCTTTCGGTGAAGGGCTATTTCCTGATGAACCTTCCCAGGAAAGCCCAATCACACCCATAGTATATCATTGCAGTGGATGATCCGTCTTCACCTCTTCAGCCATGGATTGGATGAAGCGTCAATCCATTCACTCACATCCTTGTGAGTTTCCAGCAGAGGACCAGAGAGGGTATGCTTGCTAGTGAAAGGAGACGCAAAGTATATGACCATTGAAGCTCTCTCACATAGAGGATGGAATCTCTTCGCGCGTGTGCTCCAAGAAATTCTCGCTGAACACGGTCTGGGCCTTGGACACCTTGATGACCGCACGCATATTCATCCAGAGAAGGTACGGCGCCTGCAACGTTCTCTCAAAATTCCCAAGAGCTTTCCCGTTTTGAATATTGATGAGATGGAACAGGTCATCTCGGTTTTCCAGTTCAAGCGGAATGAAAAGACGCGCCTTCGAGCAGCTCTGCTTGCCACATCCATCGAGGAAACACTGATGGATCGCATCAATTCCGAAGATGCACTTCGAGCTGCGGAGCAAATATTAGCGATTATTGAGCAGGCGCTAGAGGAACATATGCATGATCTGGTAGGGATCGGCGCTATTAAAGGAGGAATCATAATGTCTGGAGAGAGCGAGATTGATCGGAAGCTGGGGAGTGCGCTCGCTGCCATTGATCATGCTACGCTTGCACTCCATCTGAGCCACAACGCAGATGCTCAGGTAGAACGGGTCGAGCGCGCGCAGCAGGCGCGAGATGGTTTTACGTTGGCGATTGTTGAATTGGATAAAGCGGTTCCATCGCTCAAGGCGAACGATGCCTGGCACGTCTGGCACGATGAAGCGCAAAACGGGCTGACTGCCGCGCAGAGCCGCCTTGCTTCGCTTGGGGCATAGATTGTGTGCTTTGCACCATTTCTTGTTCGGCTTTGTCTAAAATGTACAAAATCCAGTTCAGCACGCCGACCAAAGATTTTGACCAGACGGATAGTACGACCTTCCAACCGATGGTGCAGTCATTCAAGTTTGCTTAAACTCGTTGCTATCATCTTTAACCCATTATGAAAGGAAAAATACGATGGCCCAATCCACCACACATGTTTGCACAAATTGCAATGCACCCGTCCCTAATAACATGAGTTTCTGTCCAAACTGTGGAACGCCTGCGAGTGCTGGCAATAGCAATCACGCCAGCTACGCTCCGACACAAAAAGCGCCGCCACCATATACTGCATATCCACCGCAGGCACCGCCAGCCTATCAACCAACGCCAACTCAGCAGTATCAACCGCCTTTACAAAGTTCTCAACCACCACCAGCTTATGCGCGGCCACAGAAAAAATCGTCGCGGGGGATACTGAAAGTAGGTATGATTCTCCTAATTCTCCTGATCCTGCTCGGCGCGGGTGGTTTCTTTGCCTTTCGCTATGTTAGCGGTAGAAGCGGCAACACAACTACCGCAGGCGTAAATAGCGAGGTCACACCAACTCAGGCTCCGCTGACCACGACGCCGATCAATGCAACGGTCAACTATGCGAGCGTCAATATCACGATTATCAATGCGCAGCAGGCGACGAGCTTTGCGGACGATACGAGTACACCCTCACAGGGGGTAGTGCGCCTCAATCTGCACGCTGTCCAATCGGATGCAGGTAATGTGTACTTTGCGAGCGCGCCCAGTTTTGCCTACCCTGAGTGTTTTACTCTGCTCTTACCCGGAGGAAACAAAGTTTCCATGGCTTCAGGGGGGTATAAAGATCTCAGCGGGCCTGCCCAGAAGGGAGACCAGACAACCTGGATCGATTTTCCCGCCTCCAGCAACCTGCAAGTGAACCAGATGATCCTACAAATTGGCAAAGATACGGAAGAGCAAATCCAGGTTCCATTAACCGGTCATGCCGACCTGAGCCAGTATCAACCCAAACAGAGTAATCCTAATCTGCGCGTGCAGTTTGGAAGCATGTTCTGGACGCTGAAAACGGTCACGTTGAAACTCAGTGACAGTGGGACGCAGGTCGATAAGGGCAAACGCTTCCTGGTCCTCACCTTCTCACTTGATAACCCTGGTACTGAAGGTCTCAACGCCTTCCCGCCTGATTACATTCGCTTGCAATATGGCG
>DMFQ01000152.1:0-1446 GCA_003450555.1 Ktedonobacter sp. | reverse complement strand
TTCATCCTGCTGCCAGGGCACACTCCTGGCGCAACCAGCCAGGCCACGATCCCCTTTCAGATCCCATAGAGAGAGGAGTTCTGGAACAAAGGGAACTTGGCAGCAACGAACGAACTGCTATATGTTTCCAGTGAGAAATTGCGGAGTGAGCCTCGGCCTGGCATCAGGCTTAAGAGATGTCTTGCAGGGGTGATTCCGCAAATTGGGTAAAGTCACATTTTGTTACTTTACCCATAGTTTTGTCGCCACGGCAGAACCATGCCTTCAAAAGCACTACTTATCCTCACACTAATCTTGCGTGACAGTGACCCTCAAATAACCAGAATTGTCTTTAAGATAAGTATCACCGATGGCGAAAGTTAGGGCCCCTCCTGGTGCGTTAATGGTAACCGTGTAATCGTGATTGCCAGTGTACGCCGGGATAGGGTTGACATAGTTGTCGGCAACACCACCATTAATCCAAAGCGTCCAGCCCGGGTAGCTACTCGTATGGACAGGAGTGATCGCGTTGCCATTAGCATCAGTGTACTGGTAAAAAGCGTCAAACCATTTGTTGGTATACTCTTCTCCTTCACCAGTGACGTGAATGGTTACTTTGCCCTTGTAGGAATGAATAGTGGGTACGCCGTTCATTCCATTGATGAAGTATATTGTAAGCGTCTCTGTTGTCGGTGTACGTGTGGGAGAAGGCGTAGGAGTTGGCGTGAGTGTAGGAGCAGAGGTTGGGATAGTGGCTGGAATGGTGGTTGATGCCGGTGCAGGTTGGTTATGCGGTGAACGTGTAGGTATGTGTGATGGTACAATTGTTGCCGTTGTTCCCTGTGTAGCTGTCAACAGAGGTTGTGATGTAGACGTGTTCTGTACATTGCTTTGAGTTTGTGAGGAGCTATGTGAGAAAACCATCGGCAGCACGGTGAGAAGGCTAGCGAGAACGAGGAGAGAGGCAACAGCTATCAGCAACCATCGGCGTCTACCATTGCGTCGCTGAACTGGGTAAGCAGTATTTGCAATGACATTCATATCGTTTGGGCTAAGGTTACCTGTGCTGTGTTGGGGCTATCGGCAGCTTATTTAGATGATCAAAGCCCATGGCAAAGAAATTGGTAGCAGTAAATGGCCGCTTCCCGGTAAAGAGTTCATAGCCTATACAGCCCAATGAATACTGATCGCTCTCCTTGGAGACAGAACTTTGAAACTGTTCAGGTGCCATGTAGGCAGGTGTGCCAATAATGGTTACATATTTGATACTAGCCGTTGACAACGTGGTTGCGATACCGAAATCGGCAAGGAGGGCTTCTCCTTGAGCATTGAATAGAATATTTTCAGGTTTAAGATCACGATGGATGATATTCTGCTGGTGGGCGTAGTAGAGCGCTTGCCCAACTTGTGTGAAGATGTTTAATGCCATATTTGCGGGCAGAAGGTTGGGCGCGAACCTTTTAATAA
>DMFQ01000266.1:18620-22545 GCA_003450555.1 Ktedonobacter sp. | reverse complement strand
TACCGCCATCGCTACTCAACCCCGCTATTTCTATGCAGGTGGAGCAGGTGGTTTTACGGGCATTAGAAAAGAACCCACAAGACCGTTTCAAAACGGTGCAAGAAATGGCTGATGCCTATGCGCAGGCGCTTAATGCCTCTGCCAGGCAGACGAAAATGCTATTGCAAGAGTCGGCTTTTCTGACGCCAAGTGAACTGAGGCTTGCTGCCCCAACGCTGCGAGTGATACCAGTGGCGCAAATAGAACAGTCGCGCCATCACTTTCATCCAGCAATTATTGCATTAGCAGCCATGTTTTTCCTGGTGATGGTACCCCTGGCGCTCGGTTTCACGCTTCATCCCGATGGAATGTCGATCCAGTCACCTATCGCACGAGGGGCCAGCGCTGAATTTGTGGGTCAACTTCGGGCAACCCCTACCCCCACTCCTACCTCGACCAGTACAAAAACTCCAGTACCGCCAGCGGTTCATTATGCCAACCATTCGATAGGAAATGGTCAGGGACAAGGACACGGTGGTGGCCATAAGCATAAACATGGACATAAGAATAAAGATTAAGGGGTAGGAAGGGAACGTGAAATAATGTAGGGGCAGGACTAACCTTGGACAGGACAGAGGCTGGCCCTGCCCCTACATTTGGTTGGCAAGGTTGGGGTTGCCCTGCAGTTGTTGACATTACATGGGATGGATGTCTATACTTTCCTAAGAAGAGCGCTCGTCTATGATTGACCACATTCACCGGGGAGATAAAAGAAATGAAAGAACTATGCCTGGATTAGCAGGAACATCTTTAGGGCATTATCGTCTCAAGGAGCGATTGGGTTGGGGAGGTATGTCTGAGGTCTACCTTGCTTATGATGAACAGATGCAGCGCGAGGTAGCTATCAAAATGGTGAGCAGTACTCACGCGGAGTATATCGAGCGTTTTCACCGTGAGGCTGAGGCAATCAGCAAATTGCATCATGCTCATATCCTACCCGCTTTAGATTATGGAGAGCAGGAGCCCTGGCACTACCTGGTTATGCCCCATATTGAAAATGGCACATTGCGCGAGCAGTTAATGCGTGGCCCGCTCACGCTTGAGGAGGCCGGAGCGCTGCTCGAGCAGATTGCCGGAGCGCTGCAGTTTGCCCACAACGAGGGAATTATCCATCGCGATATCAAGCCGTCAAATATTCTGATGCGCGATGATCACTATGTCTACCTGGCAGATTTTGGACTCGCCAAGTCGCTTGAGGGAGGGAGCACCATTACGCAGACAGGCAATCTGCTGGGCACACCAGAATATATGGCTCCGGAACTGGCGGATGGTCCCGCTACTACCAGTAGTGACCTGTATGCGTTAGGGATATTGCTCTATCAAATGGTGACCGGGGAATTACCTTTTAGTGGCGAGACACCAATCGCTGTCTATTGGAAGCAACTGCGAGATTTACCGAAACCACCCTCAAAAGTTAATCCTGCTATTCCACGCGCGATTGAATATGTCATTTTGCGGATATTAGACAAAAAACCACAGCACCGCTTCCAAACTGCGAACGAGCTGGCCGAAGCCTATATTCATGCTCTCACATTTCCTGACCAGGTTGTAGAAGAAAAAGAAGAGCATGTGGTATTTCCATCGCTTTATAGCACCACATCGATGAATGGAGATGCGGCAGAACAAGCTACCCCTACACCCATTGTTCCTCTGCAAGATGAAAGGTTAGTACTTCCTAATGATCCACTGACTGCGCCATCGGCTGGACCTCAGGTAGTTCCTCAAAGGAGAAGAAAGTTGATGAGGGGAGTTGTGCCCCAGACAATGAGGAGACGGGGCAGTCGTATGGCACCTCTTCCGCCGTATACTCCAGAGCCAATGGCACCGATTGCAACACAAGTTCAGGTACCAACGAGGCGCAGACGCCTTCGTTACCGGCGGCGAAATCGCGTTTTGATCAGTATTATGGTGGTGCTGGTGATGCTTCTACTGGTGATTGTGGTGATTCTGTTGTTGGCTTATGTGAATAAGTAAGCGTAAAAAAGAATAAAAGAATCTATGAGGTGGCATAGGCTGCTTGTGGCGACGCTACAGGCACCCTATGCCACCTCATAGAGTAAAAAAGGGGCTGTACAACCCATTTTAAGGATCGTACGTATTCTCGTTTGTATATGATATGATGGTATTAGACTTCAAACTGGGCTTTTCTTCGGTAATTAAGGGCAAGACGTTAATTATGTATAGATCAGTATCTTCAGGCACATGTTCGAATCTACCAGGCTGGTTTTCCCGTATGATACTCGTTATTGGACTTGTATGCCTCTTTATGATTGGCACAACAGCAACTTCTGCAACGACGTATGCCAGCAGCGCAAGTGGCAAACCTGGTGGCAACGTGGCAGACCCCACTGTGCGTGCAGTGGATGCTGCCGAGCCAGCGGTAGTACGCATTATCACCACGCTTGGCGGCCACCTGACGGTGAATTTTTCTCGGACGAGCAGCGTGACCTTTCCACAGGGCACGGGCAACAGCTATGGACTGCAATTATCAGGCAGTGGTACGTTTATAACCGCTCACGGCGACATTTTGACGGCGGACCATGTGATTAATCCACCGCATGACCAGGCATTAAGCCAGTATCTCGACGATTCGGCGGCAAAGGATGTGGCGACATATATCAATTTGAATGCCAAGTCAGGTTCTCAAGTGAGCGTGGATCAAGTAGACCAGGAACTCAAGGAGCGGCCAACTGGCATCGACGCCGAATTATGATCCGGCCACAAGCGAGGTCTATCTGAATACAACGTATACCGGACCTCTAACAGCGGCGGATTTCTCGAGTCTGCCCTTCCAGATACATGCAGCGGTTGATCATATCGAAAAAGAAAGTTCATTCAATGAGAGAGACGTGGCCATTATCCACGTCAATATGAATGATATGGCAAGCGTACAGCTCGGCGATTCAGGAAGTGTGCAACAACAAGATCAACTAACGATCATTGGTTTTCCGGGCAATGGGGATATCAGCGTAAGGCCGACAGATCTGCTTACAGCTTCGGTCAATACTATCAGTGTCAGTTCGATCAAAACGACTGATTCGGGTGCTCAGGTGATTCAAGTTGGTGGCAATGTCGAACATGGCGATAGCGGCGGGCCTGCACTGGATAGCAGTGGAGCAGTGGTAGGTATTGTGAGCTTTGGCCTGGTCAGTTCCGGCTCTCCAGGAGGGACCAGTTTCTTACAGGCGAGTAGCAGCGCGCGTGAACTGGTACAATCACTCAACCTGAATACAACACCTGGGGCGTTTCAGAAGACGTGGAGCCAGTCTTTAGCGGATTATGCATCTACGGCTCCGGGCCACTGGCACAGAGCGCTGCAAGATTTTGAACAACTGGCAACAAAATATCCCCTGTTCAATGGGGTCACTCCCTACCTGACATATACAAAGGACCAGGCCAAAACCGAGCATGCATCACCGACGACAGCGCCTGCTCACCCAGCCTCATCAAATGCATTCGTAACCTATGCGTTGACAATTGGCGGTGTAACGCTGCTGATTCTCCTGCTCCTGCTGCTCTTTATGATTTTTTTCCGCCGGAGGAAGAAATCAACTGCTGCCGATATGACTCAAGCGGGACGAATAGGACAGGATCAGAGTGGAAGGCCCCCCGCAGCTCAAAGGGGACCTGACGCGAATAGGATGGTAGTCCCTGGACCACAGAGGCAGGCTGCATCACAAAATGATGGTATGGCTGCATTTGGTGCGCCGCCAGGTAGCCAGCAGCCAGCTCAGCCATCATCAGCACAGGTGCAGTCGGTTGTCTCTGGTACACTGAGGCCATGGCCATGCGGTCATATGAATCGCTCCAACGCACGTTACTGTAGTATCTGCGGTGAGCCTGCTCCAGAGCCACCTACTAGCCGCCGCTTAGAGCATTAGAAATG
>DMFQ01000266.1:17649-18477 GCA_003450555.1 Ktedonobacter sp. | reverse complement strand
TCGACAAACATTATTTCGCCTGTGATAGCGCGGGCGAGCGGGCTGCAGAGGAAGAGCGCGGCGTCACCAACCTCGCTCTGTTCAATATTGCGGCGCAGAGGAGCTACCACGTTCATCTGTTCGCGGAATTGGGTTAAACCGGAGACACCGCGAGCTGCGAGGGTATTGAGTGGACCAGCAGAAATAGCGTTGACTCGGATGTTGTGCTCTCCCAATTCGTAGGCCAGGAAACGCACGCTGCACTCCAGGGCTGCTTTAGCGACGGCCATAACGTTATACTTTGGCACTACGCGCTCGCTGGCCATGTAGGTCATGGTTAGCATACTGCCACCACCGCGTGCCTGCATGAGTGGAGCGGCGCGCTTTGCCATAGCAATAAGGGAATAGGCACTAATATCGAGTGCGGTGTGGAATCCTTCACGGGTCGTATCGTAGAAGGGGTTCTCTAGTTCGCGAGGAGGGGCGTAAGCAACGGAGTGGATGAGGATGTCAAGCTCACCGTTAAAGATTTCACCTGCCCTTGCGAAGGCTGTATCGAGCTGCTCATCGCTCTGAACGTCACATTCCATCACTTCGGTACCGGGAATTTTGGCAGCGAGTTCGCGCACATACTTTTCCATACGTTCCTGGTACGAGAACGCTAGCTGGGCGCCTTCGGCGGCAAGGGATTGCGCAATGGCCCAGCCGATCGAACGATGGTTAGCTATGCCAAAAATAAGGGCTTTTTTTCCTTCTAGTAGGGGCATAGAGATACTCCTCTCAAGGCGAATAGTTGCCCACATGGGGCTTTTTTTACCGCTCGATGGGGTTGCGGCGGGCTACCCAGCC
>DMFQ01000266.1:12893-17593 GCA_003450555.1 Ktedonobacter sp. | reverse complement strand
CCATTCGCCAAATTATATACTTTATTCAGGCCGGCGACCAGGGCAATTTCTGAGGCGGAGGCGCTGCGTTGGCCGCTGGCGCAGACGAATATTACGTCTTCGTTCTCTGGAAGGTTCAAATCTTTGAGGGCATGGCCGAAGGAATAGATTCCGTTGAGCGGAACCAACTGGGCTTCGGGGATGTGGCCGCGAAACCATTCATCCGGCTGCCGTACGTCAATTACGTGTGCTCCAGCCTCGATCATTTTTTGGGCTTCGTCGGTGCCAATCGTGCTATAGGGTAGTACTTCTTCTTCATCCTGGTCATATGACATTGGTGTTTTCCTCGGTGTTGTACTGTTCTAGCCAGAGACGCCCTAAGGTGGTAAAGGTGATGATATATTCATCTCCCACAAAGGTCATGGTGAGCAGACCCTGGTCTTCCATTTCACGATAATCGTCGGTTATGAGATAGTATTGGCGCAGCATCCGCGAGAGGTCGCTTTCTGGCAGATGTTTCCACGCCTGTAGGAGGCGTAGAACGGCGGCGTATTTTACGCTGTTATTATCGGTTGCTCGCATAGGGATGGCGCTCCTTTCCTGCACACCATCAGTGTAACAAATCCTGGGCTATTGGGCAAGCTCATTTATGAACTGGGTGAAATTCGCAAGGTCACTCGACTACAACCTACAACTGTGCTATAACGTGTTTAAGAGAAAGAGCGTTTTAAGGAGGAAGGACCGATGATGCTAGATCCAGCACAGTCACGGATTCAAGCGAACATGGTCATTCACAATATTGGTCAACTGGTTACTGTGGCGCAACAGCCACTGGCGGGAGCGAGCGGGCCTTTACAGGTTATTACTAATGCGACAATGGCCGTGCATAACGGGAATATCGTGTGGATCGGCCACGACAATGAAGCTGAACCTCTGTTCCAACACGATACTCATACTCCTAAGGACGGCATTACTATTGTTGATGCTCAGGGAGCGGTAGTTACTCCCGGGCTGGTTGACTCGCACACCCACCTGATATTCGCGGGAGATCGCGCGGAGGAATTTCATTTACGGCGCGCTGGCGTGAGCTATGGAGAGCTCCTTGCCCAGGGGCATGGCATCCTCACGACCATGAATGCGACTCGTCATGCGAACACAGAGTTATTACTGGAACTGGCAAAGGCAAGGATAGATGTGCTACGCACGTATGGGACAACAACGGTTGAGGTCAAAACAGGTTATGGATTAGATAAGGTTACAGAAGAAGCGTGCCTGCGCATCATCAACAATCTCAACGCGCTTGAAGAGAGTCCCGTTTATCCTCATAGCCAGGTGCGAGTAGTGCCGACATTTCTGGGCGCCCATGTGGTACCTCCCGAGTATCGTGATCGCCGCACGGAGTATGTCGACCTGGTTGTTGAGGAGATGCTGCCTTCGTTCGTAGGACTGGCACGTTTCTGTGATGTTTTCTGCGAGCGCGAAGCTTTTACGGCTGAGGAGTGCAGGCGTATCCTGACAAAGGCAAAGGCACTCGGTTATCAACTCAAAATTCACGCGGACCAACTCAGCCCTTCGGGTGGAGCTGCGCTGGCGGCAGAACTGGGGGCTGTTTCGGCAGATCACCTTGATTATGCCAGTGATACCGACCTGGACGCTCTACGCGATGCTGGCGTCGTGGCAACGCTGCTGCCTGGCTGCTCTTACACATTGCGCAGCCCCTACCCTGCAGCACGACGTTTCCTGGATCATGGTCTGCATGTCGCCCTGGCCACTGATTTTAATCCGGGGACATCCTATTGTGAAAATATGCAGATGATTCTGGAGCTGGCGATGTCATCTATGGGTATGTCACTTGAAGAGGCACTGACAGCGGCAACTATTAATGGAGCACGGGCGCTGGGGCTAGATGATCAAATTGGAAGTCTTGAGGTGGGCAAGCACTGCGAACTGGCCTTCTGGTCAATCAATGACTATCATGAAATTGGCTATCATTTTGGGGTCAACCTGGTTCAGTCGGTTTTGGTGCAGCGGTAGAGGCAAGGGGCCGCGAGGGACCGCAGGGCAGAGGGCTGCAGGGCAGAGGGCTGCAGGGCAGAGGCAAGCTCTGCCCGTACATTTTAGATGTGCCACCTTGTAGCGGTCGTTTGAAGGGGGAATGTTTCACGTGGAACGTTTTCTCTGTTTTGCCCGAGGATATTTCATGTGAGCCAGAGCCTGGAGAGTGAAAACCGGTTTGTGGTTGATTTGCTGACGACGCTGCGGGAGGAGAGGTTCAGTCCGCTCGGGTGGTGGCGTTTCCTTTGGCGTTCGTGGGAGATGTCGCGCAAGACGGCGAATGATAATCCGGGCTTGAAACGTTCGTGGGCGTTGGTTACGATTCTGGTGAGCATACTTGCTGTCGCTATTCTGCTAGCTACTTTCTTTTTTGAGGGACCTGAGAGGACGTTGTACATCCTGCCAGGTTTTTTGTTTTGTGTGGTCTGGCAGCAGAGCGATTTGTTCTGGCATCTCGGGCTGAACAGGCAGTCGGGTAGATTGTTGTCTTCGGTGGGTATTGCCAATACGCTGACATGGTTAAGGGGAGTAGGTGCCTCGTATCTTCTGGCCAGGATCGTTGGCGGTGTAGGTACTCCATCGTGGCTGGCGCTGATTGTTTTTCTGATTGGGGTGGTGACGGATATTCTGGATGGACAGGTGGCACGGATTACCAGGACGCAGAGCAAGCTGGGGCAGATTGGCGATGGTGAGGCGGATTTTTGTTTGTACCTGGCCCTGGCTATTATTTTGATTCAAAATACTGTTCTTCCTCTTTGGCTGGGACTGGTCATGCTGCTGCGTTTCTGTATACCGCTGATTGCGGCCCTGGCGAGCTATTTTCTTTTCGCTCACCCGGTGCGCTTTGGCTCAACAGTCTGGGGAAAGTATGCCGGACTGGCACAGTGCCTCTATTTTCTGGTTTTATTGGCGCCACCACGACTAGCGCCCATTGTTCAGGTAGTCAATCTTCCTTTGCTTGTTGCTACGCTGATTTTGTTGGTTATAGCTCCGCTGGCGCAGATTGTGGAGAATGTGCGCATAAGTCGAGTGAGTCGCGAGTAGACGGTGAAGTTAGTTTTTGGGTATTGAATGACCGCTGCGCGTAAAAAGTTCATGCCAGTCTTTTTCTTGTAGTTCGACATCGAATTTTTTAGCGGCGGCTTTAATGCGTTTCCATGCCTCGTCCCGTTCTTTGTTCGTGACATTCTCCACCTGGTCAAAACGGGCTATGGCTTCCTGGACGTGACGTGCATCTACGAGGGGTTCTTTGCGTTCTTTTGGGAAGGCAAATGCGCTTTCTGGAAGGTTTTCCCGATCTTTGTTTGTGAGTTTTGACATGTGTTTCTCCTTTTTTCTCGCTACTGATTTTATAGATTACACGTTTGTTGGCGTAATTTGGCGTCTGTGACCAGGAGACTTTTCCGCGGAACGGATGAAAGGGAATTGACGTTTACAATGAGAATCAGGGAGAAAGGCAACGTTTACGGTAGTGTCTTTTTTCTGTTACAATGCTGATGATATTGGGGCAGTGCAGCCAGAAAGGGAGCTTCTACGATGAAGAGAGAGTATATGAGCCAGCTACCGGCAGAGGTGATTATTGAGGGACAGGCTTTAAGCAGTGAAGATGTGATTGCTGTTGCTCGTCACTTTGCGCATGTGTCTTTAGGTGGTAAAGCGATTACAGGAATACAGGCCGCTCGTGCGGTAATCGATAGGATTGCCGCGGAGGAGCAAAAGGTGTACGGTGTGACGACCGGCTTTGGACATTTGAGTCGGGTACGCATTAAGCATGATCAGTTGGTGGAGCTGCAACATAATTTATTGCGCAGCCACTCGGCGGGAGTCGGTGAACCACTCGCTGAAGAGGTTACACGCGCCGTTATGTTGTTGTTAGCAGCAAGCCTGGCGCGTGGCAATTCAGGGGTTCGCGTCGAGGTTGTCGAGACTCTGCTCGGCATGCTGAATGCAAAGATCTACCCGGTCATACCATCCAGGGGTTCGGTAGGCGCCAGTGGAGATCTGGCACCGCTGGCACATCTCGGCCTGGTTCTTATTGGTGAGGGAGAGGCTTTCTATAATGGAAAGCGTTACAGCGGAATAGAGGCACTACAACAGGCAAAGATCATTCCTTTACATCTGCAAGCAAAAGAAGGATTAGCGCTCATTAACGGCACGCATTTAATGGAAGCCGTGGCTATCCTGGCATTGGCCGACGCACAGACCTGCCTGCGCACAGCGGAAGTGGCCTGCGCGATGAGCATCGAGGGACTGATGGGAAGCCATATTCCCCTGGATGCCCGTATTCACCAACGCAGAGGGCAGGTTGGTCAGCAGATCAGCGCTGAACGATTGCGCAAGCTTGTGAGCAATAGCGAAATTAATGCCAGTCATCAAAACTGTTCGAGAGTGCAGGACCCTTATACATTGCGCTGCGCACCCCAGGTGTTTGGAGCTATTCGCGACGCTATCGACTATTGCGCAACTGTTTTTGAGCGCGAGCTTGGTGCTGTGACAGACAATCCGCTTGTTTTTCCAGCGGATGGTGATGTGTTGAGCGGTGGAAATTTTCATGGGCAGCCACTGGCACTGGCGCTAGATATACTGGCAATCGCGCTGACGCAGCTAGCAAGTTTTTCCGAACGGCGTATCTACAGCTTGTTGGGACCGAATGACTGGGACGAGGG
>DMFQ01000266.1:10055-12746 GCA_003450555.1 Ktedonobacter sp. | reverse complement strand
TCTGCCGGCATGGAAGATTTTGTCAGTATGGGTGCGACTAGCGCCAACAAGCTGTTGCGCGTGTTGGAGCAGACTCAGCAGGTTATCGCGATCGAATTGCTGTGTGCAGCGCAGATGTTAGAGTTCCGTAAGCCGTTGAAGCCGGGAGTTGGAGTGCAGCGAGCTTACGATATTGCGCGTTCCCTTGTGCCGATGCTCAATGATGATCGTGTGCTTGCGCCCGATATCGCGACGATGAGCAGAGCAGTGAAAGAGGGAACATTTAATGAATTGGAGTAATATCTGTTGAATGTTTCACGTGAAACATTCAACAGATATTACTGATTATCTTTATAATACCTTGTGATGTACGTCATAAAGTTGACCAATTACATTACTGCTCATCAGCTTGTTTTGACGTGCACAATATGCTACACTTTGAGGTACAGCCAGTCAATGTGGACTGGCACTTCTCTAGTGAGAATGCGTCATGAAAGGCGCAGATGAAGGGAGTAACATGGTGATTACCCACAAAATTCCCTGTGGCTTCGCCCAACTCTTCCACAACATTACCATCGATTTCTGAACAGCGCATTATACTCCGGCAGCTACGTCATCAATTGCTTCTCCACTATCGACCCCTTATTCAGCAAGGTGCCGGTCCTATTCGCGTGATGGCGCGGATGGTTGCTGATCTGCAGAGGCAGTGTCACGAACTTAACATCACTGAAGAGATCATGCAGACGGAGATAGTAAATCGCACCATTGGCGATGTGAACGTGCGCCTGATTACGGAGTGCGAGGGAGTGCCAGGTGGCCATGGCGACTATCGTATGTTGGCTGATGAGTTAGGGGTAGCGTTACCAAACGAGGAAATACACGGATATGTAGCGAGAGGAGAAACGTACCTCTGGCTACGAACTCAGATGATGGAGTGTGAGCGGTTACTATTAGCAGAAGGTTTTGACTTACGGATCTATGATATTCTAAGCGTTGGCAATCCCATTTTACGCAGTTGGCTCGCGGAAGAGATGCAGCATTGGGGGTTTTCAGTCACAACAGACCAGGTCTATCTTGGTCTCGGTGCGATGGACAGTCTCAACAAGGTATTGTGTGGGCTGAGCCAGATGTACCGCGAGCAGGGCCATACAGAGGTAGGCATTCTGTTTCCTGAACCAGGCTTTAATGTCCCTGAGTGGCAGGCAAGATCATACGGATATCACCTACATAACTACCAGACTCGGGCAGAAGATCACTTTAAGCTTACAGCATCACAACTTGAAGAGATACTAGAAAACGAACCACACATTCGCATCATCTACCTGACAGTTACCAATAATCCCACTACGTTTGCTTATTCACCTGATGAACTTAGCGCCATCCACGATGTTGTTTCCAGGTATCAGGAAGCCGGGAGAGAAGTGCTTATCCTTGCCGATCTTGCCTATATTGGGACAGGAAAGCCTGAGGAAGACCTGGCACGCATGGCCACTTTTACCTCTCCTGATGTGCTGCGACACTGCATCCTGGTGAGCAGTTTCTCGAAGACGCATACCCTGACGGGTGAGCGTTTTGGCTGGGTTACAGTAGGCAGACCCGATATTGCAACTGCCATTTCTCCCGGTTGGTCAAATACTATGGCCTCGCTTCCGTCTGAGTGGCAGTTACGCTTTATGGCGTATGTGCGCCTGGTACGCGTCCGTCCGTGGCTCATCGAAAAGTTACGAGCGTTCTATCGCCTGCGTCGGCAGCGTTTTATTGCCCAACTAAAGCGCATCAATGAAGAGCAGCACCTGTTTGAGAACATTTACATCGACCATGACGCCACTGTCTATAACTGGAGCCAACTGCGCCCAGGTGAAGACGCCTTCTCCCTCTTTGAGAAAACCGGCATCGCCGGGGTGCCCGGTTCTGGTTTTGGCTATAGCGACAATTTTGTGCGTTTCTCGATTGGCGTGATCCCCGTTCCAGAGGGTCCCTTGACCAACTCTTAGCTCGGGTGATACGCTGTTACTAGAAAAGTTACAGAAGTGGAACAGGAGAATGTTTCACGTGAAACATTCTCCTGTTTTCTTGTGTCACCTATGTATAGCATTAATTCTAGCGCAGAAGGAGAATAGTTTCTATGACAACTCGTATAGGCATTAACGGTTTCGGGCGCATTGGACGCCAGACTATGAAGGCAATGCTTGAACGCCATCCACGAGATCTCGAAGTCGTTGCCGTCAACGATCTGACTGATACCAAGACCAATGCCCATCTCTTGAAATATGATTCCACGTATGGTCGCTTTCCTGGAGAAGTTGAGGCAACGGAAGATGCGCTGATCGTGAACGGGCACAAAATCAAAGTTATTTCACAACGCGACCCGGCACAGATTCCCTGGGGCGATTTAGGGGTAGAGCTGGTGATTGAATCAACAGGTTTATTCACCGATGCTGAGAAGGCTGCCGCTCACCTACGTGGCGGTGCAAAAAAAGTGATTATCTCGGCTCCCGCTAAAGGTGAAGACTTGACGATTGTGCTTGGCGTCAATGATCATATGTATGATCCAGCCAAACACAACATTATCTCAAATGCTTCTTGCACCACCAATTGTCTTGCCCCTGCAGCCAAAGTGCTCAACGATACTTTTGGCATCGAACGCGGCTTGATGAACACGATTCACTCGTATACGAATGATCAGCGTATCCTGGACCAGGTGCATAAAGA
>DMFQ01000266.1:7624-10021 GCA_003450555.1 Ktedonobacter sp. | reverse complement strand
CGCGCGCTGGCGCTTGTCATTCCTGAACTTAAGGGACGCTTCGATGGCATGTCTCTACGCGTGCCGACGGTTACCGTCTCCGTTGTTGACTTCGTCGCCGATGTGCGCAAAGAGGCAACGAGAGAGGCCGTGAACGACGCCTTCAAGGAAGCAGCGGCTGGTTCGCTCAAAGGTATTCTCGGGTTCTCGGATGAGCCGTTGGTCTCCACAGATTTCCGCGGCGATTCACGCTCCTCGATCATCGATGGTCTCTCGACGATGGTTACCGGAAGCACCATGGTCAAAGTGATTGCCTGGTACGATAACGAGTGGGGTTATTCCTGCCGCGTGGCCGACCTGGCCGACTTCATCGCACAAAAAGGCTTCTAGCCTGGAGTGAGCACCATGAATAAAAAGACTATCCGCGATATTGGTGTCGCGGGCAAACGGGTACTTATGCGCGTTGACTTCAATGTGCCTCTTGATGCAGAACAGCACATTACCGACGATACACGTATAAAGGCTGCACTGCCTACTATCCAGTATTTAATTGGTCAGGGAGCAGCCGTTATACTTATGTCTCACCTTGGGCGACCAAAGGGGAAAATCGTCGAGACTATGCGTTTGACGCCGGTGGCAGAGCGGCTAAGTGAATTGTTGCATAAACCTGTACTCATGGCGCCAGATTGTGTGGGGCCAAATGTGGAAGCGCTAGCCAAAGCTTTACTGCCGACGCAGGTTTTGTTGCTGGAAAATCTGCGCTTTCATAACGAAGAAGAAAAAAATGATCCAGCGTTCGCTCGCCAACTCGCGACTCTTGGCGAGATGTATGTCAACGACGCTTTTGGAACGGCACACCGCGCTCATGCTTCGACTGAAGGCGTCACACACTATCTGCCAGGAGTGGCCGGCTTCCTGATGGAGAAGGAGATAAATTTCCTGGGAGGTGCGCTGGAGAATCCGCGTCGACCTTTCGCTGCAATTATCGGCGGAGCCAAAGTCTCGGACAAGATAGCAGTATTGGAGCGACTGATCAACATGGTCGACATACTGCTGATCGGCGGTGGGATGGCGAACACCTTCCTCAAAGCCGAAGACTACGAGATTGGCGACTCTCTGTATGAAGAGGGCAAAGTGGATATCGCATGTGAGTTGATCACTAAAGCGCATCAGCGCGGTTTAGAGTTTCTGTTGCCCAGCGACGTAGTGATTGCTGATCGCTTTGCCGCTGATGCAACTCACAGGGTCGTTGCCAACAACGAGGTTCTCAGGGGATGGCGCATCATGGACATCGGGCCTGACAGTATCGCTGCATTTCGCCAGGCACTTGAGGGCGCGGAGACAATTGTTTGGAACGGCACGCTAGGAGTGGCAGAGATGCCTGCCTTTGCCGGAGGAACCAACGCGATGATAGAGATCCTGGCCGAGCGCAGCAGAGCTGGCGCAACTACCATCATCGGCGGAGGCGATTCAGCAGCGGCAGTTGAACAGGCTAAGGCTGCTGAAGAGATGACGCATGTCTCAACAGGTGGCGGCGCCTCGCTGGAGTTTCTGGAAGGACGCGTCCTACCGGGCGTAGCAGCATTGCAGGATAAAGAGAGATGACTATACCAACGCGTACCGCAATCATCGCGGGCAACTGGAAGATGAACTATGGTCCGCAACTGGCAGCAAACTTTGCCAGGGACGTCATTCCTGAACTCGGGAAGTTGATGCAACAGTACGAGCGCATCATGTCCATTCTGTGTCCGCCAGCAATCTCGTTGGCTGCTGTGCGGCAGGTTCTGGATGAGCATCCGTTGGCACGTGTGGAGTTGGGTGCGCAGAACATGTACTATGAAGAGCAGGGGGCTTTCACCGGTGAGATCTCGCCAAAGATGGTGAGCGAACTGTGCAGCACTGTGATTCTAGGTCACTCAGAACGACGCACCTATTTTGGCGAAACGGATGAGATGGTGAACAAAAAAGCGCAGGCAGCGCTGAATTATGGCCTGCGTCCGATTATCTGCATCGGTGAACGCCTGGAACAGTACGAAGCTCACCAAACCGAGCAAGTGATTCGCAGCCAGGTGCAGCAGAGCCTGGCAAACTTTTCGGCACAACAGGCAGCGCAGGTAGTGGTTGCCTACGAACCGATCTGGGCTATCGGTACTGGCAAAGCGGCTACAGTTGATGGAGCAGGGAAGGTTATTTCACTTATCCGACAGTTGTACTGTAACATGTATAGTGGCGAGGCTGGAGCTGCTCTACGCATTCTCTATGGCGGCAGTGTGACCTCTGCCAATATCAGCGAATTTATGGCACATCCTGATATCGACGGAGCACTGGTGGGTGGAGCGAGCATTAAGCAAGATTTCGTGGAGATTATACGTAAAACAATTGAGGCAGTTAAACAGTAACAGTTGCAATGTAACATGA
>DMFQ01000266.1:0-7476 GCA_003450555.1 Ktedonobacter sp. | reverse complement strand
TCATGTTACATTGCAACTGTTACATTTTTTGCGTCTTCGTGCGTCAATAAAGAGTCAGTTTACCCCCGTTTTGAGAGTGAGAAAATCCCCTCGAATAAAACAAACTTAGTCGATTCCATTCCTGAAAGGTGTGGTGTTTGAATTTCGAGGATCTGGTAAGGCATCTCGAAACTCTTCCATTTGCTTCCACTCTGGCTCTGGAGGGGTATAACCGAGCCGAGGTGAATACACCGAGTATTTGATGATTTGCATTTGATGGATGTAACGTGGACAGTTCGGGAAGATGTGCTCTGCTTGGACACGCACAATGAGCTGTGCTCCTGGATACTCGGGCAATAAAGGGTCGTCATCATATTCTGTTGCAGTCCCATTGATGCGCATGCGGCCAGGATGCTCAAAGTCAATGAAGAGCATCCCAATATGAGGGTTCACGAGCATGTTGCCCAAGCTCTTGAACATACCATTGCCATCATAATCAGGAAAAGCTAACGTAGTTGAGGTAAGTACTCGCACAAATCCAGGCATCCCCCCCTTATACGAGCAGTCAGGGCGACCTTCTGCATCAGCTGTAGCTAAGAAGAACATGGGGCTACGTTCAATAAATGCACGATCCTCATCAGTAAACGTCTCATGTACTGTGCGCTGTTCAAGCCGGTCAGCAATACGCTGACTATCGAACTGCTTCTGTAATTTCCGAGAGCCCCTATTATACATGCTGCTCATGAATATACTCTTTCTGCTGAGATGCTATCATTCCCAATATCATTATAGCTATTTTCTGAGGGCATTTCCTAGACTTTCTGAAAGTAGCATTTTCCGGTGAAGATGAGCTCGTGGCGAGGTTTCTTGTGAGCATAGTATAATACATGTTGGAAAATGCGTGTAAGTGCTCATCGTCAGGGCAACGAAAGAGAGGTATGGCATGAAACAACCTGTCGCTCGAGTTGAAGTGGTGCGTGATACCTACTTTGGCACGACTATCGAAGATCCCTATCGCTGGATGGAAGATTGGAAAAGTGAGGAGATGGCGTCCTGGATTAAGGAGCAGGCGGCCTACAGCAGGGCATACCTGGACGCGTTGCCTGAGCGGGAAACGTTGCTGGCGCGCATCAAAGAATTGGACAATGCCAGCACCAGCTTTTTCTCTTTCAGCATTGCCGGAGGAAATGTCTTTTACTACCGGCGCGATCCTGGCGAGAAGCTTGCCCGGCTGATGGTGCGTTTTGCCGTAAATGGGGAGGAGAAAACCCTCTTCGACCCCAATACGCTAGAAGGTGCAGTGCATACAGCTGTCGATTGGTACTTTCCCGCACGCGACGGCCTGCATGTTGCATATGGCCTCTCACAAGGCGGCTCAGAGGATAGCACGCTCTATGTGCTGGAAGTAGAGAGTGGCAAGACGCTCGATCTTGCTATCAGCCGTACTCATCTCACAACGGTCAACTGGCTGGAGGATCATCGCTCCTTCCTTTACCACCGCTTTCCCCAGCGCGCCCCTGATGCGCCGTTAACCGATCATTACAGAGATGGTTGTACCTATCTGCATCGTCTGGGCGACGATCCCGATAGGGATCCGGTTGTCTTTGGGCGAGGCATCAACCCACGAGTAGAGATTGCACGCGATGATACTCCGCTGGTGTTCACAAGAGCAACCAGCGAGTGGATGATCGGCGAGATCAGGCACGGGGATCGCAACGAGTTGACCTTGTATGCGGCCCCACGTTCCGCGCTGGCTGACCCGGCTGACTGTCCCTGGACGAAGATTGCTGATCTTGAGGATGAAGTGACCAGCTATGCCTGGATTGGGGATACCATTTATTTCACAACGCACAAGGATGCAGAGCGCTACAAAGTGATCGCGACTTCACTTAAGAAGCCTGACATTGTACATGCTCCAATAGTGGTGCCGGAAAGCCAGGCTGTCATCGAGGAGATACGGATTGCCGGGGATTACCTGCTCACGCGCGATCTTGATGGTGGAATAGGACGAATACGACGGATTAAGTTGAGCGGTGGCGAGCCTGAGCAGCTTCCCCTGCCTTTCGAGGGGACAATCATAGACTTGACGAATGAGGCTGCGAACCTGGAGGTATTGCTTTATCTCTCTTCCTGGTTAGTATCACCACGGCTGTATCGCTGCGACGCCAACCGTGGGAGCATCACAGATACGAGCTGGATTCCACCCTCTCCAATTGACGTGAGCAAGCTAGAGGTGCGCGAGGTATTTGCGCCGGCACAGGATGGAGTGCAGATTCCTCTTTCTATCATTCCATGCCAAAGATCTGAAACTGGATGGCAACAACCCTACGCTTCTGATGGGCTATGGTTCATATGGTATTTCCATCAAAGCCTTCTTTGATCCCTCGATGCTTGCCTGGTATGAGCGTGGCGGCGTCTTTGCCGTAGCCCATATGCGTGGCGGCGGTGAGTACGGTGAGGGATGGCACAAAGCCGGGAAGATGCTCAATAAGCACACTACGATAGATGATTTCATTGCCTGTGGAGAGTATCTCGTCAAACAGGGGTTTACGCGCCCTGAATGCCTGGCGGGAGAAGGTGGAAGCGCCGGGGGCATTCCTACCGGTGGCGCACTGGTACGCCGTCCCGATTTGTGGGCAGTTATGCTGATGTTTGTGCCTGTGACGAATGGGCTGCGCTTCGAGTTAACCGAAAATGGTCCACCTAACGTCCAGGAGTTTGGCAGCGTCACCACTGAAGATGGTTTCAAAGGCCTATCCATCACGGATTCCTACGCAAGAGTCAAGGACGGCACGCATTATCCGGCGGTGCTACTCACGGGCGGCTTCAATGATCCCCGTGTCGTAGTCTGGCAACCAGCGAAAATGGCCGCGCGGCTGCAGGCTGCAACCGCTTCGGGGAAACCTGTGCTCCTGCGCGTCGATTTCCAGGCAGGCCATGGTATGGGATCGACCAGGCAGCAAGTGTACGAAGAGCGAGCCGATGCATTTGCCTTCGTGTTGCAGCAATGTGGCAAATTGCGATCATGAGACAAACAAAAGCCATAAAAGATAGCATTGACGTTGCTCGCATTCAAGCAGATTTTGACCGCTTAGCATTGCTGTCGCGGGAGGAGTGGGACCACAATAGTCACTACCATCGCTTCATTCTGAAGCAGGTTCCGCCGTATAGCCGCAGTGCACTCGAAATAGGATGTGGTACGGGGGCATTTGTCCGTCTCTTAGCACGTCGTGTGGAGCATGTGCTAGCTCTCGACCTGTCTCCGCAGATGATCCGTCTTGCGCAAGAGCGCTCAGCATCATACGCAAACATCGACTTTCGGGTGGCAGACGTGCTGTCTCTAGAGTTTCCTCCTGAGCAGTTCGATTGCATCGTCTCCATTGCCACCCTCCATCACCTGCCGATGGAGGATATTCTCAGCAAATTGAAAACGGCGTTGGCAGTGAACGGAACGCTCATCGTGCTTGACCTCTATCAAGCACGCCCCGCTGATAGCTTCACCTTGCTGGCAGCTATCCCTATAAACATCCTCTTGAAATACCTGAAGACTGGTCGAATCAAGGAACCACAAGAAGTCCAGGAGGCATGGGCTGAGCATGGACAGTATGATTCGTATCTGACACTCGCGCAACTGCGTCACATCTGTCGAGCTGTCCTGCCAGGAGCACAGGTGAGAAGACACCTGCTCTGGCGCTATTCCCTCGTTTGGAAAAAACCGAGCAGATAGTATAAAAAAGAAGCCGCCTGGCCCATCGTTACGGATTGCCAGGCGGCTTCTTTTTTATGCTACTAATACCTAATCAAGGTAGTCTTTCAGCTTGCGGCTGCGGCTGGGATGGCGTAGTTTGCGCAGAGCCTTGGCTTCAATTTGGCGAATACGCTCACGAGTGACGTGAAACTCTTTGCCAACTTCTTCCAGGGTGCGGCTGCGACCGTCATCGAGGCCGAAACGCAACTGGAGCACTTTACGCTCGCGCTCAGTCAAGCTATCGAGGACATCCTCTACCTGCTCTTTGAGCAGTTGATGGCTGGCCGCGTCGGCGGGAGCCAGGGCAGTGTGGTCCTCGATAAAGTCGCCCAGGTGGCTATCGTCCTCTTCACCGATGGGAGTCTCGAGGCTGACAGGCTCCTGGCTAACCTTGATGATCTCGCGTACTTTTTCCGCGCTTATCTCCATCTGTTCAGCGATCTCTTCGGACGTAGGTTCACGCCCGAGGTCCTGTAGCAGGCGGCGACTAATGCGGATCAAGCGGTTGATCGTCTCCACCATATGAACGGGGATACGAATCGTGCGCGCCTGATCGGCGATAGCGCGCGTGATAGCCTGGCGAATCCACCAGGTTGCATACGTACTAAACTTGTAACCCTTCGTGTAGTCGAATTTCTCAACGGCACGAATCAAGCCAATATTACCCTCCTGGATCAGATCCAGCAGGCTCATACCACGACCAATATACTTTTTCGCAACGCTGACCACCAGGCGCAAGTTTGCCTCAGTCAAGCGACGCTGGGCTTCATCTCCGTCATCAACATAACGACGGTTTGGAACGGCCTTTAGACGCTCAGCCTTCCCGCGCTCCATGCGTTGTGCCAGCTTAACCTCTTCCTCGGCGGAAAGCAAGGGGACGCGGCCAATTTCGCGGAGATACATCCGCACAGGATCGTCCAGGCTACTTTCCAGGTCAGCAACCACGATTCCAAAGCCATCGTGCAGATCGTCCCACTTAGCATTAGCCATGATATCTACCTCATCTTCCGGGCCAGGCTCCCAGTCTGCTGGTGGCTCTTTCGTTGAATCCAGGGCGTCCATAGACTCTTCGTCCTGCAGTTTAGAAAACAGGTCAAACGGCTCTTGCTCACCGGCGGGAGTTACAAGACTGCCGCTCTCGGTAGCCTGAGTATGATGACCTACCGTATCGATATCAAAAACAGTTTCCGTATTACGCATTAAGGACTCTTCAAAAGGTTCGACGATGAACATCTCTCTTAAAGGTTCCGTGTGTACAACACGCTCATTTTGTACCCGATCAATCACTTCTTGTTCCCTATTCACCATTAGGCATCCCCCTTCAGAAAACAGGTCCAGGGTGATAAACGAATAAATTGATAAATCCCGTTTTCTGATCCAATGTGGTAAAGATGATTCCACTACATTCCATAAAAGGTTATAATCAACCAAACCGACACACATCGAACGCGAAGGATTTCGTCACCCCTGCAAATGCGTTGCCGAATCAATTGTGCGCAACTGTTGATGAATTGCTAACAGTTCTCGCCGAAGTTGTTGCACCGTTGCAACATCGCCAGTATCTTGTGCTTCTCGCAGAATATACTGTAATTCTTTATTCAATTGTAGCAAGCTTCTTCGTTTGAGTCGGTTGGCACATTGAACAGCAGATTTTATCTGTCCCTCTCCATCTAAAGGAGTACCGGACTCAATACGCTTCCGCGCTCTCGTAACTGTTGTCAGCAACGCAGAAGGCACTAATTGTTCTAAGGGTTCATGTAAGGAGGAAGAGCCACGTTGAAAAACAGAGTTGAGAATGTGGTACAACTCTCGCGTGTCAGTCCCAGCAAAGTCTCCATCAGCTATTATACCACAAACATGCAGACTTAACCCAGGGTTGTGCAAGAGTAGCCCAATCAGGTAGTCCTCCCATTGTAACGTATTGCTCTTCCATTTGTCAAGCCCCAGCGCAACCTGTGGCTTACCATCTTGAGCATCCTGCGTACCCGCTCTGGGTACTCCTCCTGCTTCGCTGGGAGGCTCTGTTAAGGATGCTTGGGAAGCTCCACTATTTCTTCTGCTCGCCTGTTGCTGTCCCATCGGCGCGGAGAATTGTGCGATAACACTTGATGTCCTCTGCCCCTTTAAGATGTTCTGCAACTCGTCATAGAGAGTACGCTCATCGATGCTGATCATACCAGACAATTTCCGCATATAGGCATCTCTTTTGACACGGTCACTGATCACACCTATAACCGGAAGCAGGCGTTTGGCCGCCTCAGTTTTACCGCCTGGCTCTCGCAGATTGAGGTCTACTGTTTTTACTTTAAAGTAGTAATCTACCAGCGGAACCGGATGAGACACTGCGTAGTCCCAGAGAGAAGCGTTCTCTCTAATCACCTCGTCCGGATCTTCACCGGGTGGCAACTGCAGGACATTGATCTCAGCATCTACTTGCTCTTCCAGACGGATCATACCGCGCGGTTCGTGATGCTTGCGTCTACCCGTAATTGGATTTGCCGCCGCCAATGGTACAGGAACAACGGTGCGATCAAAGGTTTTTAGGGCCTCCTGAATGCCATGTTCGGTGGCGCTCGCACCGGCTGCATCGGGGTCAAGGGCCAGTGTCACTTGCCTGGTCAGTTTTTTCAGTTGTTGAATGTGCTTTTCGGTAATCGCGCTGCCGATACAGGCTACGGTCTGCTTTGTGCCATGCTGGTGAGCAATTACCGCATCCACGTACCCCTCAACAATCACTACTTGTTTTGCGAGTTTAATAGCTTCCCTGGCCATATCCATGGCGTACAACACGCTATTCTTCTCAAACAAGAGCGTTTGAGGCGAGTTCAGATACTTTGGTTGGTTTTCTCCAAAAGCACGACCACCAAAGCCGATCACCCGTCCACGAATATCCCGAATGGGAAAAATCAGGCGGTGCCGAAAGTAATCATAGATCCCGCCACTATTGTCGCCATTGCCACCCAACCCTCCATCACGGTCTCGCGCAAGTCCACCATTAACCAACTCGCGCTCTGTATAGCCTCGTCCCAACAGAAAATGCGCCAGACCATCCCACTGCTCAGGAGCATAGCCGAGACTAAAGGTGACCACCGAATCAGCCGAGATGCCACGACTCTGGACGTATGCGCGAGCCTCAGCTGCCTCTCTCGAGCGCACCAGCATTTGATGAAACCATAACAGCGCGTCCTCATTAAGCTTGCGCAGGCGCTCTTTGAGAGCATTTGTTTCGCGCGCCGCCTCTGGATCTTGACCGCCATAGTCATCGACCGGAACACCCGCCTTTTCAGACAGGTACTGCAGCGTCTCACGAAATTCCAGGCCTTGTTGCTTCTGTACGAAGGAGAAAACATCTCCGCCTTCATTGCAACCGAAACAATGCCAGGTCTGTGTCTCCGCAAACACGTAAAACGAGGGAGTACGCTCGTTATGAAAGGGGCAAAGACCCTTAAGGGACTTTCCCGACTTCTGTAGCGCCACAACCAAACCGATCTCTTCTACCACATCAATTTTTGCCTTGATTGTCTCGATTATAGACATAGCACCAGGTTCCTCAGCAAATTGGTCAATGGGATAGGTAGTTCAGTTTGTCCTACACCACATATAACGGACGATATTCTAGAAAGTCGCGCTACTATTAACAAATGTATAAACTTGTACGTATTTATATCCCGATTGTACTATCTGTTACTACGAATAAGCGAGGCTTGAGGATACGGAGGATATGGGAAAAGTTATCCACATATCCACAG
>DMFQ01000392.1:498-8290 GCA_003450555.1 Ktedonobacter sp. | reverse complement strand
GATTGGCACTATTGGGTGAACCGGGGATACGAATTCTAACATCAGCGATCCTCACCACGATGATCATGAGCGCTTGCGCACCTGGGTAGGCGCTCACTTTGATCCCGAACTCTTCTCCGTGCAGCAGCTTAATTTGGCCTGTGCTGTGGAGTAAGTATGCGTTTTCGCTCTGTTGCACTTCACATGCCTATCACCTCCAGGATGTCCTACGCTTCCCCAAGCTTGCTCAGCGTGTGCGTCGGCGATTCCCTTTTGGCCTTTTCCTGCCTGGCTTCTCCAGGCGTGGAAATGCATCCCGTTGTATCTTTGGAGTGCCCAGCTTGAGCGGGCTCAGCAGGTCCAACAACACTTCCATGCGAGCATCACTAAGCCCGCTGACGAACAAGGTGTTGTCTTCTTGCAGTTCGAGGTCTCCAAAGCACAGGGTTCCATAGGGTGGTGTATCAAACGCCGGGTCTCCCCAATAAGTCCAGAACGCCCGCTGCGATGTATCTTCAACGCAATAGAGCCGCTCATCATCCTGCAAGAATGCGTACACCACATTGGCGGGGATAGTCGTGAAGCGAGCTGATTGCGGATGCATCAGGCTGTAGCCCTGTATATCCGGATTCGGGCAAATTGGTCGCCAATATGGCAGGGGTTGGCAACAGGCTCCAAAGGAGTTGCCACTCCCGCAGGGGCAGAGCTCATCAGCATCGGTCGGCAGATAGCTCAAGATGGAGTGTTTCTCTCCTGGCTGCTCTGGATTGGGATCTCCTGATCGTGGTCGCCAATACGTCGTGATGACCAGAACTCCTCCACTCGGATCGAGGGAGCGCAGATCATGACCCGCTAATGCATCGAATATGTCCATCAGTGCTTCTCCCCTAGCGATTGGCAAACCACACGGCGTAATCCTCCACCAACTGCCGCGTCTCGGTATCCGCCTCCGTAGCCTTCAGATCACACAAGGGAAGTTCATTGACTCCATGTTTATGCTTCACCGCCACAATGATGCCATAGGTCTCGTCCAGGAAGGTGATGGCCAGCACGGTAACCCGAGCGCCCTGACGAACCTGCCCACGCTGATATTCTTCCACGGTGGCCGCAAACGGGAAGACCAGGTGCTCCTCCAGGTAGGCATGCCAGGTCCGGAAAACCGCCAACTCGTTGTGACCCGCTGCCCGGTTCACGATCGCTTGAATCCGCTTGCCTTGTTCTCCCCCGAGATAGAGCCAGCTTGTTTGGGACTCAAGCTCTGCGGTGGCCGCAGCCACATCGTCCTCGGTGTCGCGTGCTGTTGCAGATTCCACTTCTTCGGTCGACAGGTTCATCTCTGACCAGGACAGTCCCTCTTCTTCACTCCAGGCGAGGAGGGCCGGAGGCATGCTCTTAAGCGTGAGACTATCCCATCGGATCGTCAGGATCTCCGCCTCGTCAAGAATGGCGCTGATGCGTCCCTGCCACCCACCGATATCGCGACCCGTGTCGGGGTCGGTGACGCCCGGTTTGACCACGACGCTCTCGCCGATGGTCCAATTTCTACTCTTCATAGTTCTTCCCAACGTTCAAACATGCTCGTATCAGAACATCATGCTCGGAGGTGTGAGTGTTGCTCATACTTCACTCCCTCACTTTTTTGCAGAAAGCTTCGTCTCATCTCTCACCCAACCCCCTGTCAGTTTGCTTGTGCACTGCGGGCAACTCGTAAACCGCACGTCCTGATACGGATTGAGAAAGAAGCGGTAAAGCGGGGGTTGTTTACCCAGCTGTGTTACAGTCTTCTTTTTCTTATTTGCCATTGTTACGCTGCTACTCCTCAATAAAAGTAATTGACTGCTTGAGCTTGCTGGTCTTGAATGGATCTCTTATATCAACTATTGGTGGAAGGCCCGTCCGGCGGATTTTAGGAAGCGCCGCCAGATTGTTTTTAGCAAGCGTGTATCGCGGATCCATAACCAGTGCGCGTTTCAATGCCGTCTCCGCCTCGTCGTAACGCTCCTGCATCATCAAGGATATCCCCAGGTTGCCCCAGGGCTGTGGTAAGCAATCATTCATCGTAATGGATGCCTGGAAAGCTTGCTCAGCCTCCTCCCACTCCCCAGCCTCCATCAATTGTAAGCCGTTCTGGAAAAGATCTTCCTGCTCAATCAGCTGATCCAGGGTGAAGTCTGGACCGCGCAGTTTTAGTGTTTTCCTAGCCACCTCATGGGCGAACTTCAGCTCTTCCTCGAGCTTCTTTGCCAACTCAGGTCTGATAGTCAGTTCTTTCGCACGTTCATAATCACGAAGCGATCTCCCAAAGCGCGAGGTGAATCGGCTGGCCATGCCTCGATTGAACCACAACTCGGCATTGTTAGGATCTAATGAAAGCGCCTCTGTATAAGCCGCGTAGCTTTGCGGGAAGTTCTGGAGCATGGCCTGTGCGGTTCCAAGTTGATCAAGCACATCAACGCGCCGCAAGGCATGCCGTGGAAGGAAGTTCAACAGGCGTTCGCAGGTAGCAACTGCCTCAGCGTAGTTTCCTTGAAAGATTTGATGTCCGATGAGGTCGAGATATTTATCGACTTGCGTTGAGTTGGCAGTAAACTTTCTGTTGTGTTTGGATTGTTTTGATTTTCTTGACATATTCTCCTCACTTTACACTTCTAACGCTGCAACGATCGAGCAAGGCTTCAGCGTCCCGCTACATCGCTCTTTTGTCTAGTTCTTCTTTCTAGATCCCTTCTTTTAACTTCACGAGAAAACTCTCCAAACCCTGGGTGCGCCACTTGCTCTCCTGCTTTGTATGTAGTTCCTGCTGGAGCCATCCCTCAACCATCGTGCGTTCATCATTCGTCACATTACTCGCAATAGTATCCACAACATCCGTGTTAATCCCTCCATAATCCTGGCCAAACGTCCAGATTGCGAACAGGGCGGTCAGCAATTCCTCACGGCTGGCATCGCTCAGTCGTTCCTCTTCTGGGAGGTCACGTTGCGTATCCAAACAAATTGCCAGACCCTCTGTACAATCGTCAATGACCTCGGCTATCTGGCACTCATCTTCCAGTTCCTCGTATCGTGCGATAGCTTCCCCTGTAATCGCGGCATACACCGCCTGCGCGTTGGCCCACTCTCCGGCCTCCGCAAAATCATCGCCTATCCCACACAATCGGCTTAACTCCTCTGCCATCAAAAAGACGGACTTATACCCTCCACCCGCGTAGCGTAAAGCCGCTTCTACCTGCTTATGGATGCTGGAAAGATCAAGTGTACGACTACCTCCCTTGCCAGGTATGTTCCCAGCCTGGCTCGCATTGGTGAAGGGAAGTTCAATGAGCAATTCTATCAGCGGTCCAATATCAGGCTTGCGTTCCAGGAGCTGTTCCACGACAAAGAGCAACTCCTCGTGGCTTTTCTTCCTCAGTCGCCCCAACAATGCTGCCTGTGCATCTTCTGTCATACGTTTCTCCTAACTATTAGAAGGCCTCTTGATGAAGTTTGGCAGTATATATCATACGCTACGAATGCTTGAAGGTAAATACAGGATAGCCTGAAAAAGTCTCATGTTGCCAAGAAGCTTGAGGTACAATAAATCATGCTTGTCGCTTTGATCTCTTTATCGGCGGTCGGGAATGTCATTGCTGAGTAGCACAGGTGCTGCTCATGGTTATTGACAGGTGGTCGAGGAAGGCTATAGACTGACGGGTGTGGAAGAGAGTCGATGCGCACAGACCGACGGGCAATGGAAAAGCCTTCGTGATAGGAGCGGAGAAGGATCGAGTGGAGACGCATATGTTTGAGACCGACAATACCGATAACACAACCGGAGACTCACCGAATGGGGCAAGCAGAGCACCATCGGAACAGGCTGGGACGACCACGCGAGAATCATCGACTGAGAAGCAGATCCAAGCTGCCCATATCGGAGAGCTAACGCCACTGGTTGGACATATCTACATCGCCGACTACGACACCGCTTGGCCCCGGCTCTTCCAGCGCGAGGTCGAGCGGATCCAGGCCGCGCTCGGCGACCGGGTCGTATTGCTTGAACACGTCGGATCGACCTCGGTGCCAGGGCTGGCTGCCAAACCGAGAATCGACGTGCTGCTCGTGGTTCCGGACTCGGCAGACGAGTCGACCTACGTTCCGGCCCTGGAGGCTGTCGGCTATGTGCTGTGCATCCGCGAACCGGACTGGTACGAGCACCGCGTATTCAAGGGTCCGGACACGGACGTCAATCTGCATGTCTTCTCGCCGGGCTGTTCTGAGATCGACCGCATGCTGCTCTTCCGCAACTGGCTGCGCAGCAACGCGTCTGATCGTCAGCTGTACGAGCGCATCAAGCGGGAGCTTGCTCGCCAGGACTGGAAGTACACACAGAACTATGCCGATGCCAAGACAGCTGTAGTCGAGGAGATTCTCGCGCGAGCGCGGGGAGAGGGTGGAGGGGAGTTGTTATAGCAAAGAGCAAACAGAGTAATTCCATGGCATGATGATAGGACAGAAAGAGCTGTACTAATCAACAAGGAGGGAATGGAAGATGAGTAAGACAACCTCACAAGGGATATGTCAGTTCTGCCAGAGCGTATTTAGTAAAGCCGCGATGACCAGGCACCTGGAAAAGTGTGCTCAAAGAGTTGATGCTGCCACTCCTGGCAACCAAAAAGCGGCAAAAGCAACCAGGTTAGTGCATCTCCTGGTGGACGGGCGTGATCAACCGCAATATTGGATGCACCTGGAACTTCCCGCGGAGGCAACGCTGCAAAATCTGGATGATTTCCTCAGGAGAACCTGGTTGGAGTGCTGTGGTCACCTGAGTAAATTTGAGCTTGCCGGAGTTTCCTACGCTTCCTATCCAGACCGAGAATTCGGTGACAAAAGCATGCGGATGCAAGTGGGCGGCATTCTGAGTCCGGGACAGCAATTTTTCCACGAGTATGATTTCGGTACGACAACGGAACTGCGCCTGAAGGTGGTGGCAGAGCGAGAGGGAGCTGCGAAAGGGAAGTCCATCCAGGTGCTCGCTAGAAACGAAGCTCCGCTCATCTCTTGCCAGGTATGCGGCAAACCAGCCACGGAGGTGTGCTCCCAGTGTATCTATGAAGGTGGTGGTTGGCTGTGCGACACGTGCGCCGAGGAGCACGTGTGCGGCGAAGAGATGCTCCTGCCGGTGGTGAACTCTCCACGAGTTGGCATGTGTGGTTATACGGGGCCAGCGGAGTGAAGTGTGGGGAATTGTGCTGATGACGGTAGTGTGGAGGGTGCATTCTTTTCTTTTAAAACCTGAAAAAACATGAATGGTAATCTCCTTGACGGCAGGTATAGACTGGAAAAAACACGAGAGTTCGATACATGAGGAGGTTGCACCCATGACTACCCCTTCAAGCGATAGTGTCTATCAACTGCATATTCGCCTTGCGTACATTGAGCCACCGATCTGGCGGCGCATCGCAGTTTCGGGTCAGATAACGCTCTTTAACCTGCATCAGATGCTGCAAGTTGTCATGGGGTGGGAGAACTATCACCTGCATGAGTTCATCGTGGGTACCGCGCGCTATGGAGAGCCAGATCCCGAGTATGAACCCCCGATGAAGAATCATCGGCGTGTCAAACTTCAAGCCATTGCTCGTGAGAAAGGGGCGAACTTTATTTATGAATATGATTTTGGAGACGGTTGGCGCCACGAGATTACTGTAGAAGATATCGAACCAATGACACAAGAGATGATTGTTCCACGCTGTCTGGATGGAGCACGCGCGTGCCCTCCTGAGGATTGCGGTGGCATCGGTGGCTATACTCACCTGCTTGAAGCGCTGCGAGATCGACGTCATCCTGAGCACAAGGAGCTTCGTGCATGGGCAGGAAAGCACTATGATCCAGAGCTGTTTTCCTTGCAAGCGATTAACTCGGCGCTGGGTGTTATTAGATAGGGCATGCTGCTCTTACCATTGCACTCAAACACTACACTAATCATCAACCCTTTCGAGAAATTCGTCTCGCCCTTCTTTAAGGGTGGCCACTACATCCGCGGCGGTCTTTGGAGGGACACGACCCGTTTCACCCATCCACTGGAAGAACTTCTTGAAGGAAGCTATATTTGACTTTACAGCGCCTGGGGAAGCCCACAGCGCTTTCCGAGGGAACCAATTTGCTAAAAACATCCGGACATCGCTGCTATTAGCCTCGTCTAGTTTTTTCAATGGATCGTCATAATAGACGAGGAATTCGGTAAAAAAGCTGATGTTATAAACGTGACTTTTGACGGTTTTCTCAGAGAGACCAGATTGCTCCAGCCAGGTGCGGAAATCATCAAGAATGGGCTTGTTAGAGGCTCGAATAGCTCGCACTCGCGCATCGTATGACGTAGTGTCGCTCATAAAACATATCTCGCTTCTGTATTGAGTTGAGAACGAAGAAATTGATCGACTTGATATGATAGTATCGTTTGCGTACTTAAATGTGCAAATGCTACAATATTTTTCACGAACGCAAAAAAAGCTAATTGGGTATAAATGCTCCTGTAAGCCGCGCTATTAAAGGTAGTAGACGCGGTACCTGGCATGGTTTGACATATATCACCAGCTTTGTGATAATAAATCTATTCTCCTCAGCTAGTAAGGAAGATAAACATAATGACCAAAAATAATCGTTTTTTTGATGTGTGCATTATGTGTGCTTTGGCTGAAGAGGCTAAGGCGGTCTTAGAAGTGATCTCGCGTCGCTGTGGCGTCTCGTTTGAGCAAGGTTACAGCACAAGTGACAACTACGAGTACCGATATACGATGATCCAGAACAACAAGGGAGAGTCACTTCTAATCCACGTTTCGTGGCCGCCGGACAATGGGCCCCTAGAAACAAGCCTCCACTTCAAACCAGTCCTGAAGGAGTCCCATCCACGTTTTGTAGCAATGACAGGAATCTGCGCTGGAGACAAAAGGAAAGTCAAGCTCGGTGATCTTGTCATTGTTGACCGCGCATTTATCTATGACAACGGCAAAATTGTGATAGGCGAAGACGGTCAGCGGGAACCCTTACATGATGTGAAGACATATAATGCTGATCCCAGTGTACTGCAGGCCGTACGCTTATTCGATTCATGGAAACCCGTTGTTACAAAGCTCAAGCGACCAAGCTCTATGCGTCAGCAGCGTGAATGGCTTCTCAGCAAGTTGCTAGAAGAAGCAACCCCACAGTTACAGAAGATTGATCTGAAAGAGTTAGAGAAACATGTTCCTGACTGGAGGAAAATTGTACAGGAACTTCAAGGCGGACCCGGTTCCTATTTAACGAAAGAATGGACACTCAAGAATCCATCTAGCATCCATCAACTTCGCTATGGAAAAGAGGTGTTTCCTTTTAAGGACCCACCACAGCCGGAAAGTCATATTGCCCCTATGGCTTCAGGTAGCGCCGTTCGGAGTGATAACCCTTTCAAAGATGTGCAGATTCCCGTCCGTGGAACAGTCGCGATCGATATGGAAGGGGCGGCCTTCTATCGGACAGTGGAGGAGTTTTCTAACATCCGTTCCCTTCTAGTCAAAGGAGTATGTGACTACGCTGACAAGAACAAAGACGATACCTATCATCGGTATGCATCCTTGGTGTCGGCGACCTATATCCTGTGCTTCATTCAGGAATACGTTACTGAAGAACGTATGCCAGGATCTCGTGAATACCAACCCTATGGTAGAGAAAGCCCATTCCTTCTCTGGAATGTTCCCTACCGTCGCAACCCTTTCTTTACAGGCCGCGAGGATTTACTCGAGCAACTTCACGAAAAATTGACCGCGACTAAAGCCGCTGCTCTTACTCAACCACAGGCTATTAG
>DMFQ01000392.1:0-418 GCA_003450555.1 Ktedonobacter sp. | reverse complement strand
GTCGGCAAAACACAAATAGCTGTAGAGTACGCTTACCGCTATCGGGACGACTACCGCTGCATCTTGTGGGTTAGGGCTGCTACTCGCGACATCCTCACATCCGATTTTGTGGCACTCGCAGACATGCTTCGCTTACCAGAGAAAGACGAGCAAGATCAAAATCAGGTGGTGATGGCTGTCAGGCGATGGTTGGCAATCCACGATAGGTGGCTACTCATCTTCGACAATGCCGATGATTCTAGACATCGTTCCCGACTTCCTACCCACAGGAGACCAGGGACATATTCTGTTTACGACCCGTGCTCAAACTGCCGGAACAATTGCTCAGAGTGTGGAAGTCGAGAAAATGGGTATGGCAGAAGGTACCTTGCTGCTTCTGCGTCGCACAAAAGTTCTTGGAGAGGGAGCTTTCCTCGAT
>DMFQ01000078.1 GCA_003450555.1 Ktedonobacter sp. | reverse complement strand
GTGGGCAGTCCATTAGCCCAAATCCCTGGGTCTGTGACGCTCACTGATAGCTTTAAGGGGACGTATCGCCGCCTGATGATTCTTGGAGACCGGCTCGTTGGGTATATCTCACTTGGCCAGGCCCAGGCAGACGGCCTGGCTATTAAACGCTTGATTGACGAGGGTGCATCGATTGGCGCAGCAAAGGAGGCGCTACTCAAGGGCACGTTCGATGCGCGAAAATACTTCTCGCAGCAGCGCTCGATTTCAGTAATGGCCCTGGCACGCCAAAGAAATGTATGGACAGGGCAGCCGCATCCGGGGGATGATGAAGGCGCCCCTGCCCTGCCATCAGCCCTTCCCGAAAGAGATTCCCTGTCATTCGATGAGAGGATACAACATAGGGTAGCACGTCCCGTTTCGATCGTTGGTTCGATGCCATACGCACCGCTGCCAGGGTCAGCTAGCGGCACTCAATTCCGGGGTTTCCATTATCCTGGAGGAAAGGAGAAAGTCTAAATGCGACAACCAGTTCTTTTGCATAAAACAAATCAAGATGTGATAGAAGAATTGCGGGCCTGTATCGGTTGTAACGAGTGCCTGCTGGTTTGTCCGGCTCTCACCGAACCTATCAAGATCGAGGTACTGAACATGGAGACGTTTGCAGGGCCGATATCCGAGCCAGTAGCACGCTTTGCTCGTGCATGCTATCAATGCGGAGCCTGTGTCGCGCCCTGTCCCGTAGGATTGCACCGCGATGCGATGATGATGTGGCTGAAGGTACGTCTATTGCGCTCCGGACGAAAGGAATAATTGGTTGTCTCAACTCCAACGTCAACGGCAAAGGTGGCAGTCTGAAAAAGGTTATTCCTGGTCCTTCTTCCACGTGGGACCTTCCTGGGTGAAGGGCCTGCTTGTGACGGTAATAGTTGTTGGGGCGGGCAGCTCCTTTTATATCTGGTACTGCCAATTTGGCAATGATATGGCACCTGACAGCCTTGCAGGGTATAGCTTTGCTATTGCCGGGACCCTTTGCACAGCGCTTGCCACTATACTTTATGCTATACGTCGCCGTTCGCAAAAGCTTGCCATGGGACAGCTCAATGCAGCCTTAAACTGGCACGTCTTTTTTGCTGTGATGGGTATAGCCTTTTTACTGATGCATTCGTTCGGCAATTTTCACGCGAAAACTGGTACGTATGCCCTGTATGGCTTGATCGCGTTGATAGTCAGCGGCTTTATAGGTCGCGTCCTGGACCGACTAATGCCATGGCTCATTGCGCGTGAAGTAGATACTATACTCAATGTGCAAGGGGATGATCGTACAGAGGATATTTCAAGGAGCTTGCAATCACAGGCCAACGTTGTACATATCTCACCGGGGATGCACTGTCTCCATGGCTCGCCATCCCCTTCTTCGCCTGTTCAGATGCAAGGGTTTGCTGCTCGGTCAGGGCAAGTACCGTCAAATAGTTTCTATAAAGATGGGCAACCATTGAGTATGCCATGGGATCTGTCGTTTATTGCTTCGGATGTCACACCGGGTGAAGTTATCCGAGAGGAAAACATATACAATTTTATGTCAAGTAAACACGAGATACCAGTTCAGTCAAGTAGGTTGATCATCCAGGCAAAGCGGCAGATGGCAGAGATACGGAAGGGGAAGCGAGCAATGCAGCGAGAACTGTTTTATCGCTATGTTATTCGCTACTGGCGAGGGTTTCATGTTGGGCTGGCCCTGCTGACAATAGGTTTGATTATCTGGCATCTGATATATGTCGGGGAATTGATGTTGAATGCATTCATGCACCATGGTCGAATGTAGAGTCGGCAATGATCCCTTCAATTTTTTGTTGATCGAGCGTAGCATGGCATTCATATACTATCTGAAGCGCTTCTTGTAGATAGCTGAGCGCTTGTTGGCGACTGACCTCTGGTGTTTCATTGTACTGGAGCAGGACAAGAGCATAACTTTGTAATGCGCGGGCAGTCTCGAGGCGCATGCCACACTTGCGTAATACCTGAAGGGCCTGCTCAAAATACTGATGCACTACCTGTTGTTCTCGCGCTGACATTATAATGCCTAAGAGGTGGTTAGCACGCGCTACCAGCCACGTCAATTCGTACTGTTGGGCCTTTTTGAGCGCGTGAAGAGCCTGTACTTGCGCGGTCTCGGTGTCACCCTGCAATAAAGAGACCTGTGCTGATGCCAGTTGTCCCCTATTCCGGGCTTCTGCTTCTAACCTGTCAAAGGTGAGCGCACGCTGCAGCGTTTTACCAGCTCGAGCGAGGTAACGTCGATAACGCTCTTGCTTTTTCGCTGATTCGGATGAATTGGTCCCATTTCTGTCAATAGTTTGCTCTGCCTGGGTTTCCAAAGCTTGCGCAATGCGCAGATTACCGAGGGTAACTAGAGCAAGGCCAATGCAGGGAGCGTTACGTATGGAGCGGCCGATTGTCAAGGCGCGCCCAATACAGGTGCATGCATCTGACAATCTGCCTTCATCCAGGTAAACTGCTGCTAATATGACAATCTGTCTCTTATACACATCTGACGCTGCCGACGACTCCTT
>DMFQ01000129.1:2426-2867 GCA_003450555.1 Ktedonobacter sp. | reverse complement strand
GGAGTCCGTCTCGTGGGCTCGGAGATGTGTATAAGAGACAGGAATGTGAGCGTGCGTAGCACATCTATGATGAGATTCAAATCCTTAAGTGAGATATATTGACCGCAAGGCGAGCAGGGCGACCGCAAGGGATCGCCCGTACATTTTAGTGTCTGATTTGCTGTGGTAATTCCGACCCCTTATTATTGGTGGGACTTCATTTTAGGAGGAAGGGAGCCTGTTTGATGATTGATGGTGGTGTTAATGGAGAAAAGATTTCGTTCCTCTTTTCTTGTAACTGTTATTGACGCAGGGTATCAGTTTCAAAATGGATGCGCATTTTGTGATGGTTTCGAGGATTAAAGGGGTTGTTGAGGGTGTTTGACCAAGTATTTCCACTGTTTCACTGATGTCAAACAAGTTTGAGTCCGGGAGGCTCACTGTATCAAGTGTATCAAGTGT
>DMFQ01000129.1:0-2319 GCA_003450555.1 Ktedonobacter sp. | reverse complement strand
ATGTGGATCAGGTATTGTTTTATTGGATGAGAGTGGAGGTTTGAGATATAGATAACCAGGAACGGTTGAAAGGTCATATGCTGGTAAGAGGATCTCTCGGGCGCTGACCAGACGTCGAAGCACCAGTCTCACCTGGTTCCCATGGTGTGCTGTTTGTTCAGCGATCACTTTTGGGCCAAGGGGCACAAAGCTAGTAAACGGCAATGCGTGCTCAAGGAGGCGCTGTATCTTGGCTGCAATAATTCACAGGGCCTGGTTTTGGGGGTGCTCATTTACATCGGAGGGTGAAAATGAAAAAAGAGACCGGTCGTTGTTCTGGGGGGAACATGACCGGTGGACCCAGATTAGGGGTGTGGGGGGGAAGTCCTGGGTACAGAACACCGTCCGCCATGAACAACCTGGATGGCTCAATGGAGCTGGATAGTATTGCAATCCATAAGACATTGAGTCAACCAGCCTCTTCGTGGCTTCTTGCATAGTCTCTGTGAAAGTAAACGTGGCGTATTCACTTTTTTGGGCAAATTGTAATCAGTTTGTGGCTATTTACTCGTATGCTTATATGATATGATGAATGTGATAGATAGGGCATGAATGTTCACAGCTATGATAAATGTTATAGATAGAGCACGAATGTTTACAACTTTGCTCATTGGAAAGGAGCCGATGGTATGGGATTTCATATGTTGGATTTGGTACCAGTGATCCTCATTGCACTGGTAGTTATTGGTCCCAAGGCTCTGCAATCCTTATCGCGCAATATGGGAAAGGGTCTGGGTCAGGCCAAAGATATGAAAGATCAGGTCTTGTCTGAACTTCCCATTGAAGAATTTACCAAGGTGACGCGCCAGATCCCCATGAGTCCTCAACAGGCTATTCAGATGCTCCTCACTCCGTCAGAGAAAGAGAAAGAGCCGGAAGCTAAAGAGAAGTAGCATTCTGCTCGTTATTTTGCGTTGCGATAGATGATGTGGTTGGCGAATGAAACAAAGAGTGCAAGAGAGCATATGTGGCACGCGGGCGACCATAAAGGATCGCCCCTACATGGACGATCGCGCCTGGCAAGCCAATTCGTAGCAGGGCGCGCGGGCGACCATAAAGGATCGCTCCTACAATGGACGATCTCCCATGGCAAGCCAATTCGTAGCAGAGTAGGGGCGATCCCTTGTGGTCGCCTTGCTTGCTATATCATGATGCGGCTACGATAGCATTTGCTGGTAGACTTTGTAGGTTTGGTGGGCGATTTGTTCCTGGGTAAAGTTGTCCAGGACGCGCTGGCGTCCTTTGGTGGCGAGCTGGGTGTAGAGTTGGGGATCGTCTAGGAGTTGACGGATACGGGCGGCTAGCTCCTGAACATTGCCCTCTTGAAAGACCAGGCCGGCGTCGCCGATGACGTGGGGGATTTCTCCCGAACTGGAGCCGATGACGGGTGTCTCACAGGCCATGGCTTCGGGGAGGACACGCCCGAATTGCTCGATCCAGTTGGGACGGGTGACCGAGGGCAGTACGAGGGCGTCAAGCTGCTGCATCTCCCCAGGAATCTCGTAGGTTGGCAGGCCTCCTTTGAAGATGACGCGCTGCGCAACGTTTAGACGCGTGGCTTGCTGCGCGAGTTGTTCTTTCATGGGACCGTTGCCGATGAAGACCACGCGACAATACTCCGGTAGCTCAGCCAGCGCTTCAATTAATAGATCCAGGCCTTTATTGTCTTTGAGACGTCCTATGAAGCCGAGGGTAAAGGGGTCGCCGGGGGCACGAGGTTTGCGTGGTTCGGTGCGCTGGTAGATATTGGTGTCAAAGCCGAACTGTGGGATGATGGAGATTGGGCCGGTGTAGCCCTTGCGCTTGAGTACTTCAGCCGCGTCGCGGTTGCCAGCTAGAGCGGCGGAGGCATGGCGATAGTTGTACAGTTCCATATAGCGAAATGGTGGCGGATAGTCGCGGTAGAGGTTTTGCCAGGTGAAGAAAAGCGCTTTTGCCTTGTGTTTGTTGGCGAGCCACATGGCATGGAAGGTGGCGAGATTATAGGGTTCTTCATCGATGTGTACGATCTCTGGACGGACTGAGCGCATGATCTTGCCGAGGCGCGGGTAGTAGTGCAGGTGAAAGTTGCCGTTGAGTCGCATTGGCGTCACGATCATCTGGTAGCCGCTGGTGTAGAGGCGTTCAAGGACTAGCTTGCTGCCGTCGTCGCTCTGCCAATAAGTGGGAGTGACGAGGGTGAGTTCGACGCCGGGGCATTTGGCAAGCTCTTCGAGCTTGCGCTGCGAGGTGCCAGCGACGAGCGCTTTTGAGATCATGAGTACGCGCATATTATTTCTT
>DMFQ01000184.1:487-3370 GCA_003450555.1 Ktedonobacter sp. | reverse complement strand
AAACCTGCCTGCAGGCAGGTTTTTCTGGTTGTCCAATTTCTAACCGGTAATTGCTGACCAGAAAATGCTGGGCACTTTCCAGGGTGATGGCGATGCCTCTAAGTTGGCGAGTTTTGGGAAGACCTTGCTGGCCGCTTTGCCGTGGGTCACAAACCAGGGAGGAGTCGGCTTGCTGCGGAAGGGTGCTCGCAACACAGATTTCTGTGGACGAGAAAACATCAGTGTGTTGTGAACGACGCCATTCCCTGACTGGATGTCGTAGATTTCGTGGCCGGGGAAGGCTCCCCAGGTGGTAACGCTCAGAGCGAATCCTGTGCCAGCCCAGTAATTCACGCCGATTGTACCGTAGCGCAGGTTGGCGACAGCCCGCTCGATTGCAGCAGCGATTGCCGGGTCCTTTAGCGAGGCGGGATGGACGATGATGGTGGCATTGAGCGTTCCCCAGAGGTGTTCGTTGGCGAACTCCACGGAGCGTTCGATATACTCAGGAACATTCTCCGCGTTGATGTTTGTTTCGGCAAAGAGGCCGCAGAAGGCTTCCGTTGTAAAGCATACGTCGTCTTCTGTCTGCGGGTTCACTCCCGCGATCAAAGTCCAGGGAAGCTGTTTTTCTGAAGCGGAACCGAATTGCTCGGCCTCCGGATGGGCAGCGACGAAATTCTGGTAGCGCTCGTGCGCTCCTGGGTAGTAGGCGGTGCGCGAGGGTACCTTTGCCAGGATGTTGCGTATCTCTTGCAGGAGTTGATCCCGCTGCTGCCACTCTGCCTGCTGAATGACCACGCGTGTCGCATTGCAGTTGAAGCCCGCGTTATTAGTGAGCATCGAAACGATGTGTTCAGCCTGGTAGGCAAGGTCACTCGCGCTCCAGGGACCGGGCACCACGATTACGGGGCTGACATTGCCCAACTCGCCCGTAATGTGCTTGCTCAATAGAGGTCGGCGCTCTGCTTTCCGTGTGGCGCCCTCGGCTCCGCCGCCAAAGACAATAGCGTCAAAGGTCTTGTCCGAGCCAGTGATATGGATCTCATCAATTCCTTGATGGTTGCAGAGGTAGGATCCTTCTGCTGCTCCTCCATACACGACACGCAAAAAGCCTGGCTCTGTCAGGGCACGGAAGCTCTCTGCCAGAAGGGGACCAAGGTACGCATTGACGGGATTTGCCTTGAGGAGCACGACCTGGTCCTCCACAAAGAGCTTGTAGAGTATATCCATTGGCCCGATACTTGCCACGTTCCCTGCACCGAGAACGAGAGCAACTTTTCCCTCGTGCTGCTGTTCCTGGTAGGTGATAGCCTGTGTTTTTGGGAGATCTTCGGCTGTCACACCTGGTTCCATCCAGATTTCAGCTGTGACGCCCGTGAAGAAGAGCCGGTCATACGTGTTTTGTGGGAAAACCTGCGCCACTACCTGTCCATCAGGGCGGGTTGTGACTGGTCCCGGAATGCTGGGGCGGCCGAAGGCTTCGATGTCGGAGAGCGAATTGCGTAATTGGCGCAGATTCTTGAGCACTGGCCACACACCTGCTACCCACTCCTCGCCAGAGTTTGGGGAATCCTCGGTTATACCCTTAGCCTGCAGAGACGCGGCGACCCAGCGTGGTGCAATAGCCGCAAAGTCAGTAATCAGGGTATCAAGCAGGGCGATGCGCTCACGATTTGAGAGCGCTACCCAGGCATCTTTGTGTTCTTGCAAAGTCTGTACCGCGGCATCTATCGTTTCTTGCGAAGATGGCGCTATGCTTCCTGAAACAGCGGGAAACTGGAAGGATCCCTGCTGCGTAGCAATGGACATGGTTGAACCTCCATTGGCATCTAGCGAGGTTTTGTTGGCTGTATCGTCAAAAATAAGGTAAACAATACGCTATAGCAATTCTACCATAAAAATTACGTTGTGTGAGCGCTCCTTCCCGTTACCCTGACACGTGTCCACAAATGCAAACGCGAAAAATACCTGTTGAAAGCGTCATAGAAGGTGTATGATGGCGTATACTCTGTTGAAGATGGTTATGCCTTTCTTGTGCGATCCATGTTATCCACAAGAAGGCTACGATAAGAGAGGTGACACAATGGCAAAAATTTATCCTTCCTCAAGCGCTCCTATTGTTTGTCGTGGTGACGGCATAGAGATTGTCCACCACAAACTGAAATTTCCATGGAAGGATACCTTATGCTGCAAGATAGGAGGAGACTCGACGCGACCCTTGTTTACCTGATCTTCTCAGGTGTCAGCTCGCTCTCCTTTTCGCTTATTGTCACTGTCAACTTAGTCTATCAAGTAGAAGTGGCAAAGCTCAATCCACTCCAACTAGTGCTTGTGGGTACCGCCCTTGAGGTGGTGTGTTTTCTATGCCAGGTTCCAACTGGCGTACTGGCCGATGTCTACAGTCGACGTCTTTCGGTCATTGTCGGCGTCTTCTTGCTCGGTGCTGGCTTCATTCTGGAAGGCTCCATTCCCCTTTTTGCCACTATCGTGGTAGCACAGGGTCTTTTTGGCATTGGCGCGACGTTCATGGATGGCGCGGAACAGGCGTGGATTACCGACGAAGTGGGCGAAGACAAGGTTGGGCGCATCTTTCTGCGGGGGACGCAGGTAGGGTTAGTGGCTGCTTTCTTCGGTTCGTTTATCAGCGTTGGGCCTTGCCAGTATTCGACTCAATCTCCCCATCATCGTGGGAGGTGCATTGAGCGTGTTGCTCGCGGGCTTTCTGCTGCTCTTCATGCCTGAGGGTAGCTTCCGGCCAGCGCCAAAGGAGGCACGCAAATCATGGGGGGAACTGGCTAACACCTTCCGTAATGGTACGCGTGTCGTCCGGCGCAGTTCTGTGTTGATTACCATTCTCTTTGTCGGATTGTTCTATGGTCTCTACAGCGAGGGGTTTGATCG
>DMFQ01000184.1:0-216 GCA_003450555.1 Ktedonobacter sp. | reverse complement strand
GGTCAGCGAACTCGTCAAGCGAAGGGTCGATACCAGCAATCAGAAGGTTGTGATTCGCGCATTGTTCATCATCAATAGCATGATGATTGTCGGTGTGCTTGTCTTTGGGCTGGCAGGGAACTTCTACATAGCTGTAGCTGCCTACCTCGGTTTTGGTGTCTTCCGTACTGTGAATCATCCAGTCTATATGACCTGGATGACGCAAAATACCGAGGC
>DMFQ01000194.1:828-2734 GCA_003450555.1 Ktedonobacter sp. | reverse complement strand
CCAGGCACTGCATTTTTCCCAGTTCCGCTTTTATGATGGCTTCTGGAGTGTACACCTTCGCTGAATCTGAAAAGCCAACGGTGAACGCGATCCTCTTATCTCAGTCGGGCGTCTCGCCTACCAGCGGTGCGAGTGGTACACCATTCACGTTTCATACGACCTATAGCAACGCCTCTGGAAACGCACCCACTTCGGCACTGCTCTATATCAAGAACCGAAGCTATCCCCTGACCTACGTAAGCGGAAGCTATAGCTCCGGTGCGCTCTTTCAAACCACCATTCCGCTCCCGACTGGAAGTTACTCGTTTTCCTTTGTCTTTAGTGATACCTCTCAGGTGCCCGCCAACTCTTGGGCAGATCCATTCGCTCCCTCGACCTATGCAGGACCTAATGTCGGAGCGAATGCCAAACCACTGACACCTGGAACGCTCATCTCACCATCCCATGATGAAGACCCCGATCAGTTGAACACGAATTAAAGGGCCTACGTCCTATTGTCACGCTGGTACATGGTGCCTATGGAGCAGAAATCAAGCCTTTTGATTTCTGCTCCATGCAGTGAAGGCATCCGTGCCAGCTCCCAATCCGTTCTCAGAGGAGGCAAAGAAGTTTCCTCTATGGGAGTTTCGGGTTCATAGTACATGTCTATTTTTTGTCCCCTGAAGAGACGCTCATTCCAAAGTGGATGGACGTCATTGCCATAGGTCAGATAAACTTTCATGCCAAACCGTGAAAATGACAGCATGAGTTAACAATAACTGTCCCCCCTGTAAGTTTTGGAAATTGATCACCAAAAACATGCCAACGTAAACGTCTTGTTAAGTAGAAACGGTCCTGGTTTCTGGAGTAGTGACCTGCGCTGTTTCGTTCTCGGCCAGCACCTTTGTATGAGGAAGACGATACAGTAAGAGATAGAGTATGTCGATAAGGAGAGGAGTACAATGAGTCAGCAACCTCCATATAGACCACAGTACGACGCACAACCACAACAGTGGCAGCAAGTACCAGCATATTACCAGGAACAGCAAACAAAGAAGCCCCGCACTATGAGCAAGGAAGTTAAAATTGCTTTGATTACGACTGTCGGTACTCTATTAGTTGCCATCGTTTCAGGAGTATTTGCGCTGATGAACCGTCCTTCCCCTGGTCCTCCTTCTATCGTAACGGTTAATCATACTCCGACAGACAAAGGCACCACCAACATCGGAACTATTAACGTCGTCTTTAATCAAGCTATTCCTCAGCCTACGACAACACCCGACAACACCTCTGTTCCAACGAGCACAGATGTACAAAACCCTTATGCACAAGATATGCAGGCGCTCCAGTTCAATGCATCGTTACAAGACAACACAAATCCACAAGTGAAGTGGGAGGAGAGTGACACCACCGGCAATACAGGCAGGAGTATATGTGGGTTTCAGAGTAGATACTATCATGCTTACGCTACGGATCCGAAAAATGACTCATATACTTCCTGCCTGGCCCAACAAACCAATTTCGCAGACTTCACCTATGAGGTCCAAATGACCATTGTAGAAGGGCAAGCTGGCGGAGTTTTCTTTCGCTCTCAAGACTCCCAGAATTCACAATTTTCGTATATGTTCCTTATCAAGCCAGATGGCTATTGTGCGTTGTACGTCGTACTGAATTCTGCTTCTGGTCCTGACTTCAAAGGGCTAGTCGGCGGTACCATTAAAAGGTTCAACACAGGACTTCAGCAGACGAATACCATAGCAATTGTGGTGCGTGGCAGTCAGATCGACATCTATGTCAATCAGATTGGTATTGCCAGGGTCACAGATAGCACTTATAGCCAGGGAGGAATGGGTGTAATCAGCTGGATAAACAGTGATGTTGTATTTAGCAACGCGAAGCTGTGGACAGTATAGCTCTTCAGATTACG
>DMFQ01000194.1:0-652 GCA_003450555.1 Ktedonobacter sp. | reverse complement strand
GGTGGGTGATTATCCTGTTCGTGAATGCAACGAACTGTTGTTAACCTTGTCTTCAAATGATACTATTCAACTAGACAATATGCATACAGTTGTCTCAATGTGAGCAGCTTGCAAAGTAATACCCAATGGAGGAAAAAATGGCAAAAGCAGAACGAAGAGCAGAGGCTACCTGGGAAGGCAATTTAACGCACGGCAGCGGAAAGATCGTCAGCGTTGGCAGCGGAGCAATTGGAGACCTACCAGTGACCTGGGCTTCACGCACAGAACGTTCAGACGGTAAGACCAGCCCAGAAGAGTTGATTGCCGCGGCACATGCAACATGTTACGCCATGGCGTTCTCGCATACCCTTGACCAGGCGGGCACCCCTGCGCAGAAGTTAGACGTGACAGCGGTCTGCGCCTTTGAGCCGGTTGGCGGCGGCTTTAAGATAACCGACCATGGATCTCAACGTCCGAGGTAATGTTCAAGGATTGGATCAAGCCGGTTTTGAAGATGCCGCCCGTAAGGCCGAGCAGGGTTGTCCGGTTTCAAATGCCCTGCGCAACAACGTCGAAATTCGGGTTCAGGCTCAACTCGAACAGTAGAGGAAATATACCTCTAACCAACCTTTCATGTTTTAGAAGGGAAGCCAATCTACCATGAAATTCAACA
>DMFQ01000252.1:6910-7706 GCA_003450555.1 Ktedonobacter sp. | reverse complement strand
TCGGCGCGGGCGCGATCATCCGCGAAGGCCTCTCGGTGCGCGGCCTCACGACGGCGGCGACGCTCTGGGTCGTCGCAGCAGTCGGTCTTGCTTCGGGCGCCGGGTACTACAGCGTCGCGGTGATCACGACCGCGCTCGTGCTGCTCGCGCTGTGGCCGCTGCTCTGGCAAGGGAACCGTTCGCAGCAGAAAGCTCTGAGGAATATTCCAACTCTGTTTATAGCCTTCATCGGGCCTTCGCGTATCTATCTTGGCGACCACTGGGCTACCGATGTGCTTGGTGGGTACCTGCTTGGCGGTTCCTGGCTTGCTCTCTTATTTCGGGTCTACCTGGCATTGAAAAACAACGGTGTGCTGACAGGGAAAAGTTGAGTAATGAACAACCGGAATTACTTGCACATCAAGTTAAGATTACTAAGCTATGAGGCTATCAATCGTCTGTAAAAGATCATCAAGTTCGATTGGTTTCCTCATGCATGTGATCTTTCGCCTTCTGGCCTCATCCCACGGACAGTGTGCACTTATCATGAGGGCTGGAACATCTTCTAGCTCTTCCGTTGCATGCAACCGGTCATAGAGTTCGAGGCCGGTCATACGAGGTAGGCTATAATCGAGGAGAAACAGGCTCGGTTTTATGTCATGGACCAGTTTTAATGCCTGATAGCCATCTGTGGCGAGTAGGGCTTGATAGGGCGTTTCTTGTTTGATGGCTTCAAAGAAGAATTCACCAATCCCGCTATCGTCTTCAACAATGAGAATAGTTTTGACAGCAGTGCTTGCATCTGATGAAGAAATTT
>DMFQ01000252.1:4640-6791 GCA_003450555.1 Ktedonobacter sp. | reverse complement strand
CAAAGGATGAGGACGTTTCAAAGTACTATTGCTGATTCACTCGTCAAAACAAAGTCTCATACCGATATCTTGCTACCATCTGCCCAATCTGGTAGGCATCATCTACTGAAAGAATGAGCGCCTCCCGGTGCGAAGCTTGCCACACTGAGGCAGCTTCTAGAGAATTGAAGAAATGGACTTGATTGCAAAAGTCCTCTCGACAACAGTCGCATGTCTGCGATAATTCTGGTATTACCAGAGAAACAACCGCGTTGGTTGGCTCAAGGTCCTTGATGCCTTCGCTCGTGATGAAGAGTGTCACTTGCATGCCGGTAATTGGACAGGGTGATGCTACACGAGCTGGAAGGTATAAAAGCGCGGGATACGTCAGCGCATCCAACGCACACCAGGTAAAGAGTGTTTGTCCATTTACTTGAAAACGGTGCGGCGTTGGGATGAGAGTCAATCCCCATCCCACAATGTTGCCTGACTCATCAAATTCAGCATCGGACAACTGACGCAATACAGCGTGTATTTCCGCAAGTGGGACATGGAGAGCCGCGGCAAGTTGCTCTCTTGACACAGGGCGACCAAAGGCGAGGAGTCGCATAATCTGAAGGCAGAAAGTGTCATTCGCACCACGTAAACTAGTAGCAAGTCGCTGAGCAATGGCAGTAAGGTCTGCTTGTTGCATGTCTACCCCTTCATACTTCAGGCTCCCTTTATGTGGCACAACAAGAAAGTTTATTCACGTCCTTGGTAAATGAGATGGCGACAATTTTGAGCGCCTCGGCCATCGTGGGATAGACGTGTATCATGTCGATGAAATCATCGGTAGTGGCGCCAAAGCGCAATCCCATAGCTGCCTCGTGGATGACCTCTCCCGCGTTGACTCCCAGCATAGATACGCCAATAACGCGGCGCGTTGGACGTTCGAGCACCATCTTGATCACTCCACGTGTATCACGAATGGCACCGGCGCGTGGTACGACACTCAAAGGAATAGTGTTACACTCACAGACGATGCCATGTGCATTGGCTTCTTCGTCAGTCAATCCCACGACCGCCACCTGTGGATCGGTGAAAATAGTACGTGGGATGACGGTATGATCGACCTGGCGCAACAGCTCTCCGGAAAGGGCATTATGCGCGGCAATGTTGCCATCATGGGCACCGACAGGTGTTGCCATCTGACTCTCGGTCTCACGGCCAATCACATCTCCTGCGGCCCAGATATGGGCCACGTTGGTACGTAGATGCTGATCGACACGCACTGCTCCAGCCGCGTCTACTGCAACCCCGGCCCGCTCTAGCCCGATCTCTTGTGAATTTGGGCGTCGCCCGGTGGCAACCAGGAGCCGTTCAGCCGTGAAGGTGTGCTCGCTGCCATGTTTCTGAACTACCAGCGTCACCCCTTCGCTTTCACGACGCACGTTGCGTATCTGTGCTTTCGTGATGATGCGCACACCTTCTTCTCGTAAAATATCGGTCAGGGCCTCAATGATTTCTGGCTCGTAACCAGAGAGTATACTTCTTCCGCGGGTGAAGATCGTTACCTCACTGCCAAACCGGGCAAACATCTGCCCAAGCTCAAGCGCTATATAGCCGCTGCCAATCACCACCAGCGAACGAGGTAATGTTGTAAGCTCCATGTCTTCCTCGCTAGCCAGCAGATCACTTGTGAGATACGGGGTCTCAGCTAGACCTGGGATACCGGGAATAAACGGCGCTGATCCCGTAGCGATGAGAATGTGTTCGCCAGTGAGGTAGCGCACAGTCCCATCGAAAGATGTAATCTCAACAGTATGTGCATCCACCAGCACTGCACGTCCTGGCACGACCTGAATAGCATTGGACCCTTCCTCGTCTGGGGCAACTATACTGGCGTAGTGCTGATCGCGGTACTCGTGGATCACCTCGTCCTTCTGGGCTATCAATGCAGGAAAATCCACACCCAGCCGCGCAGGAGTAAGCCCAGGGTAGCGAGGGTTGGCCGCGTCGTAGACCAGCTTTGCCGCTTCAATCAAGTTCTTTGAAGGCAGACAGCCGCGGTTGACGCAGGTACCGCCCAGAGTAAGCACCTCTGTCATAACCACCGTTTTCCCCAGTTCTTTAGCATGAATGGCGGCGGCAAAGGCCGTTGAGCCACTACCTACGATGACCAGATCATAT
>DMFQ01000252.1:388-4610 GCA_003450555.1 Ktedonobacter sp. | reverse complement strand
TCTCGCTCCTTTATTATCGGATAACACCACACGAGGCGATACCAGCCGCGTAGTCTCGCATCATCGCACCGCCCAAAGCAAGCAGGTCGCGTACGCGCGCGTCGGCAATCTGATAGTAGACCTGTTTGCCCTCACGATGCGTATGAACCAGGCCACACCAGCGCAGGCACCCAAGATGCGTTGAAATGCGGCTTTGCGGCGCCCCTACGGCGGCAACTAGCTCACTCACTGTGCGTCCATTGTCAGGAGCATCAAGAAGCAAATGCAACAATCGCACTCGCGTCGGATCGCTCAGCACTTGAAAAAACCGGGCATAGAGCTCTGCATCTTTGGAAGTAAGTGGAGGAACCAGATTTTGAGATTCACTGTCTATTTCATGCTGTCCTGCACCTGGAATGCGACCATCAATATCATGTACTGTTTCCATCTATCTCTCCTATCACATCAAGATATGCTGATATGTTAATAATTTAACAGCGTTTTAATAGCCATGTCAAGTGCAATAAGACATTTAACAAGTCTCGACCTCAAAAGGCTTTTTGTTGTAGAGGACCTGATTCATTACAATTGCATCCTATAAGAATAGGGAAATGGAAGGATTGACAAATAAAATAGAAGAAGTTATAATCTATTTCGGTAGAGTTTATTTCCCTTCGTGTTGGATGTCTGACTCGTAGCTCTTTTCCGCAAATCACCCTCGATCGACCCGCAGCAGTTCGTTTGACCGCTGGCTCGCGTCACGCGTATATTCTATCGGCTTATCCACGCCTGGCCGTGATCCATGAAGCCGGGCACATTAGAGGAGAACACATTATGCAGGACAGCATTCAGGTAGCAGCAGCGAAAGATGGGCTGTCGCTTAAAGCATATCGCAGCGATGGATGGGTGCTATTGGCCTTCGATCTCGATCAACATCTTACCTCAAATCTTGCCGGCTTTGCGGTACAGCGTACTCCTCCCAATGGTCCTGCCGCCTACTTGCTTAACCGCCTCAGCTTCGACACACCCGTAACCGCTACTACCACGCCGCAAGAGCGCCCTTTGACTCCTTCCAACCTGGCACCATTTCAGAAGTTCCGCTGGATGGACTTTCCCGGTGACCTGGAGCCGGGAGCCTATACCTATACGGTCACCGCCATGTATTTCGATCCCGGTGGGTCTATCCAGCTCACGCCTGGAGCATCTGCCAACATCTCCTTGGAGTTAATACCCTCACAGCCCCAGTTCCAGCACTTTGAGATGGGGTTCACCCGTGGCGTTCTCTCGTCTCAAGCCTATGCTGAAAAGTTCAAGAATGCCCCCATCCGACCGAACGGAGCCAAGACGCTCGACTACGATACAGCCCCCTTCGAGGCGCAATATGCCTGGCTTGGCTACCATGCTCGCAAGATGATATTCGGATTCCTCCACGAGTGCCTGGCCGATCCCGAAGTCACGTTGGATATGTTCGCCTACGACCTCGACGAACCTGACATCGTGCATTTGCTGCAGCAGTTTGGCCCCCGCCTGCGTGCCGTGCTGGATAACGCGCCGCTGCACACTCAACCCGGAGCGCTGGAACCTGAGGCTAAGACCCGCCTCATCGCCTCGGCTGGTGCGTCTAATGTCGTGGTCGGCCACTTCAAGCGCTTCGCCCATGATAAGGTGTTGATCAAGAAGGACAAGGATGGCAAGGCGCTCAAAGTGCTAACCGGGTCGGCCAACTTCTCGGTGCGTGGCCTCTACGTCCAGGACAATAACGTATTGATCTTCGATGATCCGGGAGCTGCCGATCTCTACGAACAAGCCTTCGAAACGGCGTTTACCAACATGGCACACGCGACCCAGGCACAGAGTGCGAGCAAATGGTTCGACGTGGCTACTGTTGGGCTGCCACCGTTCTCGGTCAGTTTTGCGCCGCACACCAACGCGAGCATCTCATTGGACAAGGTAAGCGCGGCGATCCAGAACACCCAAAGCTCGGTCCTGTTCGCCGTGATGGAGCTTGACGGGGGAGGCGATGTGCTCAAGCAGTTGCATGAGTTGACTGCGCGAGAGGGGATCTTCTCCTATGGCATCACGCAGGCGATGAAGTCAAGCCCTCCCAGCCAGGGCGGTTCACCCGAGTCGGTGGGTATCAACCTCTATAAACCGGGACAAAGCAACGGTATTCTCACCTCGTTTGCCTTCCTTAAGGGACAGGTGCCCCCGCCGTTCCAGGCTGAGGTGAGTGGTGGAATGGGTCAGGTGATCCACGACAAGTTCATTGTGGTAGACTTCAACGACAAAATGCCGCTTGTCTTTACCGGATCGTCGAACCTCGCCGAAGGCGGAGAGATGATGAATGGGGACAACCTGCTGTGTATTGCCGACCGTGCTACAGCGATTGCCTATGCTGTGGAGGCAATCCGCCTGGTCGATCACTACCACTTCCGTGCCATCCTGCAATCGGCAACAAACGAGCAGCCGCTCATGCTGCAACCGAACAACGTCAACTGGTGGGCGCCCTACTACGACCTGACCAACATCAAGTATCACGATCGCACGCTGTTCAGCCGTTGACGCAAGCCCGTTTAGGTACTGTCATGTTTTTTTCTTCTTGCCCATTGCCCAAACTCCATAGTGTCGGTAGATGTATATCATCCAGACAGCAATAACAGCCTGAAAAAGAGCAACGCCCATCCGATAAAGGCTATACCATACAGGGAAACTATCGGGAATAACACCGGTAAGCTGTAATATCGTCGCCGGAATTTGCAGAATGGAAAATCCAAAGGCGATAAGAATGAGCCAGAACAGCCAGCGCCAATGGCGCATGACGCCAACCATCAATACGGTGATAAAAACCAGAATGCCAACCAGAAACAGCGTCGCAGGTAAAGGATATCGATCAGTCGTAGTTGATTCAAGTGTGAGCGTTTTCGTGTAAATAGATGGATCAGCGAAATAAACTACCAGCAAACTCAGAGCGGCCAGTAGAAAAAATGCTATAAGAACACGTTCCAATCGACGCAATAGCACCCTTTGATGTGTGTCCTTCATTAGCAAGAGTAGCTCCACAAGTCAGTTGAAATCCCTCATTCTCTATCTGGATATCATTATAACATCCACCTGACCTACTCATACTGCGCCAAAAACGCAAAACAGAAGAACGTACTTCATTGCTACTACCTCCTAATTTCTAACGGCAAACGGGGTGACCACACATCGAGAACAACCTGATCGGTCACCTCCTATTATAACGACAAACAGGAGGGCCGCAAATCGACAACAACCTGGCTCTATTGCATTTTGTACACAATCTCTTATTAGACCAAATACCTGAGAATCAATAAAAGCGGAAAAGTCTGACCCTAAAATATCCCTCCTATTGCCCTCCCAGGCCACTCTATGTTAATCTCCCTAGAGAGCTTCTCACTTTCCATACCCCACAACTCATTAAAGAAGAGGCCAAAAAGCGAGGTAAACACCAATGCCCAACAACATGGGAGAATACTACGAGAGTGTCAGCGACTATGACCTGGTGTACCAGAGTCAGAGCGAGCAAGACATCCCCTTCTGGTGCGAACTGGTCATGCGTTACACCCCTCAACGAGTACTGGAACTTGCCTGTGGCAGTGGACGTATCAGCCTTGAATTACTGCATAGCCCTGGCAATTTCCAACTGGAAGGGCTGGATATCGCGCCCGAAATGTTACATGTCTATCGCCGCAAACTGGCCCAAGAGCCGGAAGCGGTCCAGCAGCGCGTCACGCTTCATGAAGGCGACATGTGCGATTATCAGCTTGAACACAAAGGCCAGTTTGACCTGATCCTGCTGCCTTTTAACTCTATCGCGCACCTGTATGAGATTGAACAGCAACTCGATACCTTCAAAAACACCTATGACCACCTCGCAATCAACGGCCGTTTCGTCGTCGATATCTCCCTCCCCGATATCGATTACCTCAGTGCCGCCCTCAACCGTCCTTCATACGTCTACCTGGAAGACGAAATTACCGCGCCGGACGACGAATTCACCATGCTGCTCTATACCACGCGCAAATACGACCAGGTCGAGCAGCTACAACATATCACCTGGACGCACGAGAAATACTTCGAGACCGGCGAGAACGAACGCTACCTCACCCGGCTCGATATGCATGTCTTCTTCCCGCGTGAACTTCAGCTGCTCTTTCTGGCCACCGGTTTCAGCATTGAAGCCATCTACGGCGGCTATGATTGGAAGCCCCTCGGTAAAGGG
>DMFQ01000252.1:0-319 GCA_003450555.1 Ktedonobacter sp. | reverse complement strand
GGCCACTGGCTTCAGCATTGAAGCCGTCTACGGCGGCTATGACTGGAAACCCCTCGGCAAAGGCACGCGACAAATCGTCGTCGGCAGGAAAAGGTAAACCAACCTCTATGGGTGAGGCATCCATCATGAAGCATAGGGACCCAATTTATCGCCTCCTACCTGAGCCGGGGGAATGCCTCACTGACCACTCCTCCGCCGCAACTGTGGCAGCACATCACGTCCATATCCTTCGATGAAGGCCCGCTGATCAGGATGAGCCGAATTAAAGAAGAAGTGAGTCAAAGCCTAAATCAATATACTGCATGACAAATTTGATGTG
>DMFQ01000472.1:7006-13598 GCA_003450555.1 Ktedonobacter sp. | reverse complement strand
CTCTGTGGGATAAGAGGTGAATTTCTAAGTAGGGTCACGTCGTCGCGAACAGATTGCTCAACGTCCTTAAAGGGAAGAAAGTCGATGTGGTCAGCATCCGCATGTAATTCTTGTTTGACCTTGCTGTGCAGATCCTCATTGCTGAATGTGAGCATGCCGCAATCAGTATGATGGATGACTACGATCTCGGTCGTACCGAGTAGCTGCTCTGAAATGACAAGTGAGCGCAGAGCGTCGGCTGCTCTCCCTCCTGCATTGCGGATGACGTGAGCGTCTCCTTCCTCCAAACCAAGTGCGCGTGCGGGATCGATACGTGCGTCCATGCAGACGAGTACTGCAACATGCCTGGCTGGCGGCATCGCGAGGTTGCCTTTATGAAACGTTGAAGCGTACGTGTCGTTTGCCTTAAGAAATTCCTGAACTACTGCCATTAGGTTTCTCCTTTTAGATAGAACTTGTCATAATTGGGTAAACTTCTGACTGTACCACAACTTCAGCAGAACTTGCATGAAACGTTTTGTAAAGTAATTTCGGCAAGCCATGTGGAGTAATCCTTCTGAAGTTTCTAATCGCATTCTTTAACAAGAACAATACCATATTTATTTCATTCTTTTGGGTTATTCATTATATTCCTATTGGCTATGATAAGAGTGATGGCTGTTCATGTTTCTTCCCGTTCAGTACTAACTGGTCCTAATTATTGCAAGGTATAATATGAGGACGGGGACGTTTCTATGAAGAAGAATATTACAGGAGAAAGTTGATGGGCGTTATACACCGCTTTCATTCCACGGATAACGGCGAGTTCCGCTGGCAACATGTGCCATTGAGTGCTTATGGACCTGACAACAGTAGGGCTGACGGCGCCACGCGCCAGGTTTTGGTAGGTACGCAAGAGCAGGCTCCGCATTTTCACCTGCGCTACTTTGCTGTTCAACCGGGTGGTCACACCTCGCTCGATCAACATGCGCATGATCATGGAGTGTACATTCTGCATGGCAAGGCGCGTCTTCGTCTGGGAGACGAGGAGCACGAAGTCTATGCTGGTGATGTGGTATACATTGGGGGCAATGAGGTACACCAGTTCTTCACAGCAGGAGAGGAGCCTTTTGGTTTTCTGTGTGTTGTGCCCGCGAAACGGTAAGGAAGCATGATGCTAGCAGTCGAATATCACGCTAACGATGATGTGCGCATCGTTGAGCTGCCGATACCAGAGATCGGGGTGGGTGAGATACTGGTGCAGTTGCGTGCCTGTGGTTTATGCGCCAGTGATGTGATGGAATGGTACATGAAGCCGCGCGCGCCCATCTATCCTGGACATGAACCTGTCGGTGTCATTGCTGCTGTTGGCGAAGGTGTAGAGCTGTTCAGCGTTGGGCAACGCGTGTTCGTCCATCACCATGTACCGTGCATGGTCTGCCATTACTGCCAGCGTGGTTCTTTTTCACAATGTGCAATGTTTCGCGCAACACGCCTCCATCCAGGTGGGCTGGCAGAGTATATCCGAGTTCCTGCAGCCAATGTTCAACTGGATGTACTTCTTTTACCCGATGATCTCTCGTTCGAGGCGGCGACATTGATTGAACCGTTGGCTTGCTGTGCGCGTGGCATACACCGGGCTGCGATTCAGCCCGGAGATAGCGCACTCGTGCTTGGTGCTGGCAGCAATGGTCTGATGTTGGCACAATTGGCACGGCAACGCGGAGCTGTCCCTGTCATCATTGTGGATCCTATTGCTTATCGTCGCCAGAGAGCGTTGGAGGTTGGAGTAGATTATGCGCTTGATCCGCAAGTGGGTGAACTCCTGGATCAAGTTCTTGCTGTGAATGCTGGTCAACGACCAGATATTGTTATCGTGACGCCTTCCAGTATCAGTGCGATGAAACAGGGTATAGATCTGGTGTGTCCAGGGGGAATGGTTTTACTTTTCGCGCCACCTGCGCCATCGGAGATACTGAGCATCTTTCCTCACCATCTTTTCTTTCAGGAGATTACGCTGCGCACAAGCTATTCCGCTGGACCCTACGAGACGCGGCATGCTCTGGATTTATTGCGTAGTGGGCGTATTCGTGCCGAACATGTGATTACGCATCGTTTTGCTCTACGGGATGCTGCCCAGGCGTTTCAATTGGTGGCGAAACCTGCTGATGCCTTGAAGGCTGTGATTCTGGCGGGATAAACTCGTAGCCAGCCCACTCATTGATCTCAAAATGAGTGCTACCAGTTATGCGAACGGAGTAGAGCTTATCAAACCCCTCAGCATATGAAGGAGGTTCAAGTTTTTTGAACGTGGTGTAAAGCGCCACGTCCGGCACTTTGGCCTTCCCCGAACGCTGCCTGTTGCGTTCAAGGGACTGTTTCAAGTCCGCTTCAAAGTAATACCCGGTGATTATAGCTCCGTATTGGCGTCCCAACTCAACCAGCGGTCTTCGTACCTCAATTGTCGGATTCGTATTATCGACCGCTACGGAATGTTGAGCCTGGAGCGCGCTCTCGATGAGCTGTAACTGCCTTCGATTAGGGTTCTTATTGTGGCCTAATACATCTTTACTGACATGCTCATGTGTTGCCGCAAGATATGTGCGGTAGAATGTGCTCTTGCCAGAACCCTGTAACCCGATAAAGATGATCAACTCCATAACACATCTATCTCAATGCCTACCAACTCGTTGATAGAGAGTTTGCTTATAAACTGATACATACTATCACATTGATGCCATTGTAATGCCGTATTGCCGTATCTGTTCGATCTTTCCTATCAAGCTTCATGAGAGTAAGATATAATAAAGCAGCATCACGTCTTCTTTAGTATAGACGTATAAGGAGAAGAAGTATTGTAGGCTGATGGATGGAACTTACCCGCCTTTTTGTAAACATCAGCTTGTCGTAAAGCAATATGGATTCTACAATACAAGGGTACGCAAAGAAGAACGCTACACTTCAGGCTCTACAGCGAATTTAGGAGAAAAATATGACTACAACCGAAACGAACACCCAGGTGCAGCAGTGGACAAATCTGGCACAGCAACTGCGTGTGGACAGTATACGTTGTACAACTGCAGCGGGTTCAGGCCATCCCACCTCTTCTATGTCGGCGGCGGATTTAATGTCAGTCTTACTGTTGAGTTACCTGCATTATGACTTTGACAAGCCGCGTAATCCAAATAATGATCATCTTATCTTTTCGAAAGGTCATGCCTCACCCCTGCTGTACTCTTTGTACAAAGCCGCGGGTGCTATTACTGACGAAGAATTGTTGACTTTAAGGAAGTTTGGCAGCCGTCTCGAAGGGCATCCCACTCCTATTCTTCCGTGGGTGGATGTTGCTACCGGTTCACTGGGTCAAGGTCTACCGATAGGAGTCGGTGTTGCGCTCGCTGGCAAATACCTGGACAAGCTGCCCTACCATATCTGGGTATTACTTGGCGATAGCGAAATGGCGGAAGGCTCTATCTGGGAGGCCTTCGATCATGCATCACATTATAAACTGGACAACATGGTGGCAATGCTCGATTGTAATCGGCTAGGACAGCGCGGAGAAACTGAACTTGGCTGGAATACTGCTGCGTATGAAGCGCGTGCAAAAGCCTTTGGATGGAATGCGCTTGTCATTGATGGACACAACTACGATCAAATTAACCAGGCTTTTTCTCAGGCAACGCAACCAAATGGCTCTCCGACTCTTATCATTGCTAAAACCATAAAGGGTAAAGGCGTTTCCTTCCTAGAGAATAAAGAAGGGTGGCATGGGAAAGCTTTGAGTAAAGAACAGGAAGAGCAGGCACTGACTGAACTTCACCATGTACGCAGCATGACCTTCCCAGTACAGAAACCTGGACAAGGCCAACCGTCCCAGGAGGCTGCCAAAAAGGCGGTGGAATTGCCGCGCTACGACGGGAAAGAAGCGGTTGCCACGCGTAAAGCCTATGGTGATGCACTCAAGGCGCTTGGGGCAGCTAATCCTGATGTCGTTGGGCTTGATGGCGAGGTGAGCAACTCAACCTATGCCGATGAATTTGCCAAGGCCTACCCTGATCGCTTTTTCGAGCAGTACATTGCCGAGCAGCAATTGGTAGCAGCAGCGGTAGGAATGAGCGTCCGCCATAAGATTCCTTTCGCTTCGACCTTCGCGGCATTCTTCTCGCGTGCCTATGATTTCATTCGTATGGCGGCTATCTCGCGCGCCAACATTCGCCTGGTTGGTTCCCATGCCGGCGTCTCAATTGGTGAAGATGGGCCTTCGCAGATGGCGCTCGAGGACCTATCGATGATGCGCGCAGTTTATGGGAGCACAGTAGTCTATCCAAGCGATCCCAATCAGACTGCTCAGCTGGTGGCACAAATGGCTGAACAAGAGGGCATCGTTTACATGAGAACCACACGCGAGAAGACACCTGTGCTCTATGGCCCCGATGAAGAGTTCAGAATTGGTGGTAGTAGAGTTGTGCGACAGTCAGAGAATGATCGGCTCACAGTGGTTGCCGCAGGGATAACACTCCACGAAGCTCTGAAGGCCTATGACCAATTGAAGGGCCAAAGGGTCACCATTCGCGTGATCGATGCCTATTCAGTGAAGCCAATGGACGAAGAAACGCTGCTGGCCGCGGCAAATGAAGCTGGCAATAAATTCATTGTAGTTGAGGATCACTGGCCAGAGGGTGGACTTGGTGATGCTGTGTTAGAGGTTTTCACTCAGCGCGACGGTCCTATGCCCCAAATCGTCAAATTGGCAGTACATTCAATGCCTGGCTCCGGCACACCTGCAGAACTCATGGAGGAAGCAGGTATTAGCGCGCATTGTATCGTTGAAGCTGTCAACGCTCTTCTACTGCGTAAGTAAGAAGGTCTTAAAAGGAAAGAGCCTGGCAGGCACCCATAGTAAGTGTGCCTGCCAGGCTCTTTCCTTATGTCCTGTTGAGATATTACATGCGTCTATAGTTTGTTGTAAGATGGAACTCTAATGCAGAAAATAATGAATAACACTGGAGAAGAACAATTTTGGAATCACAACAATCTTATAAAGTTTCGCAAGAAGTTCCGCACAATAAAGCGCCGGTTAGCGAGCAAGCGGACATGCAACCCAAGGGTATTGGTATGGCAGTAGCATTCGATTGGGGATTGGCCGTTCAATTGTTAGTCACCCCCTTCATCACATTGCTTTTAGGAGAGCCCGGTATATTGAAATCATTCAAGCTCAATCCTGTCATGAATACAACCGTTTCGTTTCTTTTATCGCTGCCGTTTGTCACCCTGCTAGCGATTTTTGGCGAAGGTGTACGCAGAGGGTGGCATTGGACTCGCCGGATTCAGGTCGGCTTCAACGCACTCGGCTTCTTCGGAGGATTTTTCTCGCTCTACAATGTATGGCAGGGGAGCAAGCAAGGGAATTATTGGGCGGTGGTGACATCGACCATCTTGCTCATTTTTTCTCCGCTCATTGCCTGGCGTATGAGCCGCCCATCCACGAGAAAATGGTTTGCGACAGTGACGAGCTCCGATGCACGTGCGCGGCATAGTGGAGGATGGTCTTTGCTTATCCTTTTATGGAGTATTATGGGCGGTGTGCTGCAGGCGATCGCAGCCCTTGTTACAAGGTGAGCAGTAGCATCTGAAACTCAACTGCTACTTTTCTCGTGATATGTGACATACAAGCATTGAGACACATTGTGAAGAATAGGAGCATTTTTATGCGATGTAAGAAAGCCTGCCTGGTTATTAATCCACGGTCTGGACAGAATATAGTGAAACTTCCTGATGTAATGGCTGTACTATCAGCTGCAGGTTGGGATACCGATATCGCCATTAAAGAGTATGGTGGCCATACTATGGAACTGGCAAACGAGGCGGCAGAGAAAGGCTACGACCTCGTAATCGGCTATGGTGGTGATGGTACACTGAGTCAGGTTGTCAATGGCGTGATGAATGCCAAGGGACAGCACAGCATTGTTGGCCTTATACCTGGGGGAACAGCGAATGTCTGGGCCAGTGAAATTGGCTTGCCCACTGATCCAATTAAGGCCGCGCTGGCTCTCATCAATAGTGAGCCTCGCAAAGTTGATATTGGGCATGTCGAGGTGGAATCACTTACTTTTCCCGAGGCAAACCCGGGCAATCGACAGCAAGGATCGGCAAAGAAATCACAGAAGAAAAAGGTGAAATCGAGCGCTAAAGCGAAACATCATTTCCTTTTGATGTCGGGGCTGGGCCTTGATGCTGCTGTGATGGGGCATGTCTCAAAACCGCTTAAATACCGCATTGGTCCGCTGGCCGTTGGCCTTTCCGCCGCCAAAGAACTGCCCACGCATCATCAATTTCCTGTTGAGATACGCGCTGCCGACGGAGGACGCAAAGGAGAATTGCTCTGGCAAGGTGAAGCTTTACAGGTGGTGATTGGCAACACTCGTCGTTATGCCGACATCGTGCAAATGACTCCCAATGCTTATATCGATGATGGGATCCTTGATGTTTGCGTCATTACGGCGGGAGATCCGCTCTCGACTATGCAACAGGTTACCTCTCTGTTATTACGGCGTAAACCCGATAATATGACGAGCGAATTGTTTCATGGCGCTCACCTGTACATCAGTGTCCC
>DMFQ01000472.1:5572-6913 GCA_003450555.1 Ktedonobacter sp. | reverse complement strand
CAGACCGTGAGGCTTTAGAACAAGCTGAAGATAGCGAGCATGTGATGGTCAACTATCGCTTCGATGCTCTGCCTTCGGCACTGCGCGTAGCTTTTCCAGTCGCTTATGACGACGCTTTGTTTGAAGATTCGTCTGGAAAAATACAGGAGCAACACGAAGCGGCGCAAGAAGAGCAAAAACAATCGGAGGATGAGTCCTCGCGAGAGGGAGATCAGCATACCGATGAAGGGCAACAGCAAACTATAGAACACCTTGAAGCACTTTTGCAAAATGGGCGCAAAGTATCCGTAGCTGGAGTTACCAGGGTACAGGATAAGAAACTGGGATACATCATCGCGGGAAGTACGGCGAAGCGAAGTACGGGTGAAGCAAAACCTGTTGCTGTACATATTGACGACGATACTACAATAGTAAGGCGTACAGGTGAATCTGCCTCTTCAGCAGTGCTGCAGAAACTGCCCGAAGGCGGAGATATTGTTGTCGAAGGCAAGATGAGTAAGCGTGGAGTCGTACAGGCGAAGCGCGTTGTCGTCTAGTCATGTGCTTTAGCAGTGTGAGGATATGTGAATCTGGTAGACGAGTCGTTGGAATGGCGTTCCGTCCTGGATGCTTTGCGGCATGTATATGTTGATGAAGCACGAGCGACGCTAGGTACAAAAGGGGTGGTGGCCTTTACCGATGGTGCCTGCCTCAAAAATCCAGGTGGGCCAGCAGGATGGAGCGCGATATTGCTGGCAGCGCAAGCCATTACTGGCAGCGTTGCCCGTGAAGACGCGGTACCCATTGAATGTTATGGTTATATTCCCCAAGCACCGACCACGACCAATAACCGGGCTGAGATTACCGCTGTCCTTGCGGTCTTGTGTATTGCAGCTGCGGATTATCCCCTCAAGATATATAGCGACAGTGAATATACGATCAAGGTAGCCCAGGGTACGTATCAAATGAAGGCGAATGCGGATCTCTGGGCGCTGTATCGTATGTTGCTTGCTCGTCGCAAAGTAGCCCCTCTTTTTGAATGGGTGCGTGGCCATGCCGGACACGATTTGAATGAACGAGCTGATGAACTCGCCGGAATCGGGGCGTGGAATGGCGATAAGAATGCCTACCGAAAATGGCAGGAATCCAGTGCTCTAGAGGCACACAATGTGCCGTCATCTGCGGAACTGCTGGCGCTGCGGCAGCAAGTACAGAAGCTCAATTCACTGTTTGGCAGCCTTGATCCACAGACATCCCGTGTGAGTGCGCAGGAGCGCCAATTTATCGAAGATATGGCCAAACGGTTGCAGAAAAGCAATTTTAACCCCACGCTAAAACAAAGTAATTGGGTCAAAGGATTGG
>DMFQ01000472.1:3743-5420 GCA_003450555.1 Ktedonobacter sp. | reverse complement strand
GTTACAGTCGGGTAGTCAGTCAGCCTTTGGACGGCCGACCTGTGCGATTATACAAACGGCCCGTAAAACCCCTGTCTTTCAAGCAGGGGATAGAAGGGCCTACCTAATGGGGCGCGATGGGTAGGGATACTGTTCGACACTTTACAGCGTATATGCTATACTGTAAAGCATGAAGCAGAAGAAAGCCTACAAGTATCGCTTCTACCCAAGCGATGAGCAAAAACGCATCCTGACGCAGACCTTCGGATGTTGCCGCTACGTCTATAACTGGGCGTTGAGACAACGTACTGATGCATACTACCAGCATGGTGAGCGTCTGTACTACGAAGGAACAGCGCAACGCTTGGTCACTCTCAAGAAGCAGGAAGAAACGTTGTGGCTCAATGAGGTTTCTTCTGTTCCGCTCCAACAAGCTCTTAGACATCTCGATAAAGCCTTTCGCAACTTCTTTGAAGGGCGTGCAGACTATCCCACCTTCAAAAAGAAGCGGATCCAGCAATCCGCTACCTATGCGAGCAACGCGTTCATCTGGAATGGGCAAGCTCTCACGCTTGCCAAGATGGATGCCCCTCTTGACATCACGTGGCATCGTCCACTGCCCGATGGGTGTAAGCCAAGCAGTGTCACCATCACCAAGGATGAGGCTGAGCGCTACTTCGTCTCCATCCTGGTAGAAGAAGACATCGCGCCATTGGAAGTCACGCCTAAGATGGTTGGGCTTGACCTGGGCTTGAAGTCGATGGTCATCACCTCTGATGGGCACACTTACGGCAATCCCAGGTTCTTCGTCAAAGATGAAAAGAAGCTTGCGAAAGCACAGCGCCGTCACGCAAAAAAGAAAAAAGGTTCCAAGAACCGTGCAAAAGCCCGTCTCAATGTTGCCCGCATCCATCAAAAGATTGCAGACCGGAGACGAGACTATCAACACCAGCTCTCGGCTCGCATCATACGCGAAAACCAAGTCGTATGTGTCGAGAGTCTGCAAGTCAAGCATATGGTCAAGAACCACTGCCTGGCAAAAGCCATCTCTGATGTGGGATGGAGTGAATTCGTCAGACAACTGGAATACAAAGCAGAGTGGTATGGGCGTACCCTTGTCAGAATTGACAAGTGGTATCCGTCCAGTAAGCGGTGTTTCGATTGTGGACATATTCTCGACTCCTTAACGCTTGATGTACGATCATGGATATGCCCTGAATGTGGCGTCCAGCATGATCGTGATATCAATGCAGCAAAAAATGTGTTGGCCGCAGGACTTGCGGTTGCTGCCTGTGGAGAGGCCGTAAGACCTGGTGCGGTGAAAACCAAGCCAGGCAAGCCTCAGCGAAGCAGGAAAGCCTCTTAGCGATAAGAGGAAGCCCTCGCGCTTTAGCCGGGGGCGGATGTCACCCCGCGTACTTTACAAACGACGATATATCGATGAGCTATGGTTGTGTGGGAGCCCGCACATATACAGGACTTACAGCATCCGAATTAGTCTTGACAGTACCGGGTGGTGAGTTTGCCGGGTTACTGGAGCGTTTGCAAACGACAGTGGCAGCTAATGCGGCGCTAGCCCCATTTCATCAAGAACAGAAAGCTCGCTTTCTATTGACATAGATATTGATGATGAGTATAATCAGCACATCTAACGCCCACTTGACCACGAAGTACGTGACAGTTCATTTATTGTGTAAA
>DMFQ01000472.1:0-3573 GCA_003450555.1 Ktedonobacter sp. | reverse complement strand
GACGTATTCTTCGTAAGAGGGGAAGTTAGTCTTAGTGGACTGTACTAACCGATCTGGCTCCTCTGTAAGCGTAAGTTATTTGTAATTAGTATTTCTGAAGGAGGCTAACCTCATCATGAAAAGAAGTTGGTCACGTATTTTGGCCTTAACGATGGGTATTCCTTTGTTACTGGCCATGCTTGTAGCTTGTGGTTCAGGTACAACAACCGGTACTACTACCACGACTACAGGTTCGACGACGATCAAGATAGCTACCGATCTACCTGTATCGGGCAAAGACACCAGTAGCGGTAAGCCCGCCGAGAATGGTGCACATCTGGCAGTAGATCAAGCTAACAAGAATCACACTATTCCAAATATTACCCTTGTTTTTGATCCCAAAGACGATGTCGGGCCCGCTGGTATCCATGATCCGGCGGTTGGGGCTGCGAATGTGACCTCCTTAGTGGGTGATGCGCTCGTGGCGGGCATTGTGGGGCCGTTTAACAGTAGTGTAGCCAAGGCCGAGATGCCTATCACCAATCAGGCTCCCCTGGCCCAAATTAGCCCGGCCAACACCAACCAGTGCTTGACAAAGAACACGGCCGAGGCTGGATGCACTGGTGCCAATAACCTGATACCGACACTACGCCCAACAGGGAAGGTATCGTACTTCCGTATTGCCACCACTGATGATCACCAGGGTCCAGCAGGGGCCGACTATATGTACAAGACATTGAACTTGAAGAAGGTCTATGTCATTGACGATGCCGAGACTTATGGCATCGGCATTTCTAACGCCTTCGTTAAAGAGTTTACCGCCGATGGCGGAACTGTACTGGGGCATAGTAGTGAACCAGGCTCCACTACCTCCTATACCGCGCTGCTGACTCAGATTGCCTCCAAGTCTCCCGAAGCCATTTACTTCGGTGGCCTCGATTCGACCGGGGGAATCCTGGTTCGCCAGCAAATGCAACAGGTGCCGGCGTTGAGAAATTTGCCTTTAGGTGGGGGAGATGGCCTTGTGTCGAATACCTTTGCCAGCACCATTGGTCTCAATGGCGGGTCAACCTTTGGCACGGTAGCTGTAGTCGATACCACCACCAGTACGTCCGCAAAGACGTTCCGCGATCAGTACGGTGCGGTCTATGGAGCTGCCAATCTCAGTGTCTACAGTGCATCGGCCTATGACTGCGCCAACATCATCATCCAGGCGATCAAGACTGCCCTGGCCAATGGGGCGCACACGCCGCAGAATTCCAATGATGCGGCAGGGGGCAAAGCCTTCCGCCAGGCGGTCATCAGCGCGATACAGAGCATTTCCTTTGATGGCGTCACCGGCCATCAAGCCTTTGATGCTAATGGCGATACCACCAACAAAGTCATCTCCATCTATCAGCTGGCTGCCAACGCCACTGGTAAGCCCGACTGGATTTACAAAACAGCAGTAACGGTCTCGTAATTGTCCATAAAGTTGGTGTTGTCATCGCATGTTAAAGTTGATTAGTAGCGCTCTCTAGCTTAGAGATGACGCAGGGGGGTAGTAGACATGTGTATGTTTGTCTAACTATTCCCCTGTTTTCTCTATGATCTTTGCAGTTGCCTCTAGTTGGCAGAAAGGTGTATGTCTGTGCAATTGCTTTTTCAGATACTAGTCGTTGGGCTCGCGACTGGGGCAATTTATGCACTCATTGCCCTGGGATATACGATGGTCTACGGTATCATCGAATTGATTAATTTTGCCCACGGTGATATTTTCATGATTGGCACACTTGTCTCTATCGCTATTTTGGGCTTGCTTGGCATTAGCCGCGATTCACATCCAACCGGGTTGACATTGGTGAGCGTGATGCTTATTGCTTGCCTGGGTTCAATACTTGTATGCGCTGTACTAGGTGTGGTGATTGAACGTGTTGCTTATCGTCCTTTACGTAATTCTCCTCGTCTTGCACCGCTTATCTCTGCTATTGGCGTCTCACTGATTCTAGAGGATCTTGGAAAACTCTGGAAAGGTGTCAGCTACATCTCATTTCCCCAAATTTTCCCTCAGATTACCCTTAATGTGGGTCTAGTAACGATTAGTGGTGTCAATATACTGGTGATCGTGGTATCGTTTTCGTTGATGATTGCTCTGCAGTTGATGGTGAGCAGGACAAGTACCGGGCGCGCTATGCGTGCAGTAGCGCAGGATCGTGAGGCGGCTGCACTCATGGGCGTGAACGTTGACCGCATTATTGCCATTACCTTCTTCATCGGTGCGGGACTGGCAGGTGCGGCTGGTTTCATTTATGGGTTGCAATACGGTAGCACAATTTTCTATATAGGTTTCCAAATAGGTCTCATTGCCTTTACGGCAGCAGTGTTTGGTGGTATTGGCAATCTTGTGGGAGCGATGCTTGGCGGTGTACTGATAGGTCTAATCGAGGCGCTAGCCTCATTCATTCCTGATGCTTATGCGTCAGATGCTCCTACTCTATTTGGTCTCCCCCTTGGTCTGCCACACGGTGGTGCGGCCTGGCACGAAGCTATCATTTTTGCAATTCTCATTTTAATCTTAGTTTTTCGCCCTTCGGGCCTCCTCGGACAGCAGGCACCTGAGAAAGTGTAAAGGATAGAAGAATGCTTCGTTGTTGTGAATGTACTCCATTAGAAACGAGGTACTAAAAGCATGTCTACATCGGTAAGTTTCCACAGCGTGCTTCTGCCTAAACGTGATATACGTTGGCTGTTGATTAAGTGGATTGTGGCGCTGCTGGTACCCATTGCCGTGTTTACTTTCGTCTGGAGTGGTGAAGAAATCGTCAATAATGTGCTGCTTGGTATTCTTTCACCTGCGAACACGATCTATGGTGCGGCTACCCTCATCCCGGCTGCTATTTTTATTGTCATCTTCTATGCGGCGGTTATTACACTTGTAGGTTATCTCGTTGCGGCTGATACTGGCCGACGAAGTGTGCTTGATGTGTGGATTGAAATACTGATCTTTGCAATAGTGCCTCTCGTCCTTGTGATCATCAGTGGACTGATTATTGGCCTTGCATTGAGTTTTATTGTCTGTGGGGTGTATTTCTTCGCGCGCGGTCTTGTACGTAAAGCACGCCACTATATTCCTCCTCCCCCGTTAGAAAATCTGGGCGTTCCCAATGCTGAGCAGCGGGGTATATTAGTGAACCGGGCGACATTAGGTAGCTTTTGGTTCGCGACTACGTTTACAATTGTCTGGTTGATTGTTGACCTGATCTTTTACTTTACCGGCTCGTTGCCTGCAATCCTCTTAATTTGGGTAGTCGTTCGTACAGTGTTACTACCTATCCTCGGCTATTTGTTTGGACGAATTGCGGGAGTAGTTGCCTTGCGTCGGACCATTGCTGAAAAGAGTAATAGTGCCGGTAATGGCATAAGTGGCAATGGGAGAAATAAAATTAGCAGTCGGTTGAACAGACGTCAACAACTGGAGGTACTTTCCGAAAGTCGGGCGCGTGAAGAGGTAAAAGACATAGTTCCCAATGATCTACCACTGCGAAGTACTGGAGCAACGCGTTTTTACTTGATTCTTCTCATTGCCTTTGTGCTGTTCTACCCTGTAATCGATCC
>DMFQ01000337.1:3029-8169 GCA_003450555.1 Ktedonobacter sp. | reverse complement strand
ATTTAAATAACATACTAATAATAAAGTAACTAATTAAACTATATTTTGTTATAACACCGCAATTTCATTGTGTTGTAAAATAAGGGGATAAAATATACATGAGTATTAACATATGAAGCGTACAGGAACAACACAAACAAATATCTTTGCTATGAAGGAAGGTCGATCTTTTGTTGTGAAATATCGTACAATTTCAGATATCTTGTAGAAGAGAGTAATTTGAAAGTAGATCTATGTCAGAGAAAAGAGAGAGTGAAGCTGTTCAAGCAGGGGAGAAGCGGCATATCGCGCCTACTAGCTTGCTGCGTGGGAATCCGACATTGCCATCCTCAAAGTATTATACGCTGCGCTATCTGTTGGCGGCGACACTGGCCGATGGTGAAAGTATCGTCTCATTTCCTGCCGATAGTGACGATAGCGAGGCGCTGTTTCGCTGTTGTAAGGCGCTAGGCGCTGAACTGAACTGGAGCGATAGTCAGGAAGTTATGTTGAGGATTCAAGGCGTGGGACGCCCGCGCAGTACACAGGCTGTCACGATCAATGTGGGGAACGCGGGAGCTGTTTTACGCCTAGTTCTGGGAATAAGCGCGTTGTTACCGGAGGTGACTTTCTTCACCGATCATCCCCAATCCCTGGGAAAGCGACCGAATCGCGAATTGTTAGAGGCGTTGACTACGCTTGGGGCCGTTTGCACTGGAACGGGAAGTGAGGGCTACCTCCCCATCACCATACGCGGCGGAGACCTGCATGGAGGCAGTGTCACGATTTCGGGAGCGCGTAGTTCGCAGTATCTCAGTTCATTACTCTTCCTGGCTCCTGTGATCGGTGAAGCAGTTGAAATCAGCGTGGTTGATGATTTGAAATCGCAAGCGTTGATCTATGTTACGCTCAATGTATTAAAAGAGGCGGGTATTGTTGTGGAACATGACGCTGCGCTGCGCCATTTCTCAATTGCGGCGGATCAGCGCTATCAGCCTCGCGAGTATAGCGTTCCCGGCGATTATCCCTCGGCTGCGACGCTGCTGTCGGCCTGTGCAGTAGCCACTGATCCAGCTAGCGAAGTAACGCTCTCAAGGCTGCGCCCAGACGAGGAGGTTGGCGTTGAACTGGTGCAGGCCCTGCAGGCAATGGGCGCAGATCTCCTGGTTGATGGTGAAACGGTACGATTGCGCGGGGGACGCCGCTTACGGGGTATCGAGATGGATGGTGATGGCGTAATAGATTGTATTCCGGTGCTGGTAGCGGCGGCGTGCTTTGCCGCAGGAGAGAGCGTTTTCTATAATATCGAGAGCCTGCACTATAAAGAATCTGATCGCATCAATGACCTCTGTATGGAGCTGCGGCGCGCGGGTTGTATCGTCACTCCGAAAAATGACGCTATTATTGTGCGCGGGCAGCCGCAGGGTATTGAAGGTGGAGTCGTTGTGGACGGCCATTCCGATCATCGTTTGTTGATGGCGTTAGCAATTGTTGGTTTACGCAGTCATCGGGGCCTGACACTTACGGGTACCGAACATATCGCGAAGAGCTACCCACGTTTTTTCGAGGATTTGCAACGGCTGGGGGTGGAGGTGCGCTAATTCGCTAATTCAACTTTATGGTAAAATGGAGTCGAGAATGATACAATAGCGTTTAACCGATGGAGGAATTGCTATTGTGTATAGGTGGTAGGTGGTGCGTGACACAATGGCTATGTGAGCTTTTGCTCATTTGAAAGGAAATCAAGGTGTACAGATTCAAAGGCTTTGATAGTACGGAGTGCGGAGATAGTATGTCCACACTAGAGGCTGTCGTCAATGCCTGGATGGAGTCGGAACACCCACGCATTCGTCATGTATGTCAGAGTATACGCGGTGAGCATATACTGCTTAGCTTTGTCTACGAGGAGGTACGTGAAATAGAGCAGCGTGTTTCCGCACAAAATCGGGCGACGAATGCTTTACCCAGGTTCTTTGATGATGAATACACCGAGGAACGTCCGACCAATCCACGTCTTCCGGCAACGTCCCCATCAATGCCCATACATTAATCTATGTGCGGTATGCGAGTGAAAAGCAACCTGCCGATACTTGTTTAAGGAACATAATGTCTATTCCATACCTGGTATATTGTACTCCCGAGGGGGAAATACACGAAGAGCCACGATTACAGGCACTGACCTTCGGCAATCGACCTTTAGTAGCGAGTGAACTCATGCCACTGCCCGATGGCGCTACCCTTTCGATGATGCCAGATCGTTTAGCAGTTGGACAGAAACGTAACGGCGAACTACAGGTCATTCCTGCCACACGCGGTTGGGCCGCGGCGGCACTCCTGCCCATTGGTTATACACGCACGCAACTGCCTGCCTACGAGAAAGTGCCAGGTACGGAGCCGTTACCCTTCTTTGGTTATAGTGCGGTAGCGGGCATGAATGGCCGCCTCTATGTGGCTGGGTTGCAAACGGATGACCCACGAAAATGGCATCCCCGCGCATTTAACAAGCGCGCGCTAACTCGCCTGGTCAATGAGAAACAGACTGCCTATCCGCGTAACCGTATCATAGCGCAGCACGCTCACTGTGCGCTCGATTACTCCTGTCCCACGGCCAGCAATCTCTTTTTTGGTCGCTGGGAGATGGCGATAGCCGTCTCACCCGGCTGCAATGCGCGTTGTATCGGCTGCATCTCGAAGCAGGAAGAGGAGGACCTGATCTCACCACAGGACCGTCTCACCTTCATACCGACCGTTGACGAGATTGTGGAGGTAGCACTTCCCCATTTGGAACAGGCAGAAGAGTCGATAGTCAGCTTTGGGCAGGGCTGCGAAGGTGAGCCCTTGTTACAGTGGCGGCGTATCGAACAAGCCATCAAAGCGATGCGCGAGCGTACTGATAGGGGTGTGATCAATATCAACACCAATGCCAGCAATCCGCGCTGGCTGCAGCGACTCTATGATGCTGGTCTCGATACTATTCGCGCCAGTACGATATCTGGGCACCCGGAGACCTATAACGCCTATTACCGGCCATTGGGCTATACCTTTGAGGATGTCAAAGAGTCACTCAAGCGCGCGCGCGACGCGAGCGTCTATAGCTCCATCAACCTACTCAGTTTTCCTGGTATGATTGATCGCGAACGAGAGGTAGAGGCACTGCTCTCCTTTGTTCGGGAGACGGGCCTGCGGCTCATCCAACTGCGTAACCTCAATATTGATCCAGAGGTGTTGCTGCCTCGCATGCCTGATCTGGATACAATGGGGAAAGCTTTGGGAATGCGGACAATGATTGAAATCATCAAAAAAGAGGCTCCTGAGGTGGAGATTGGCAATTTTACACGTCCTGTAAGGCGGGTGTCACCGCAGGTCATGGCTAAGTAGAACGGCTCCCAAACGAACATTAGATTACCATAGAAGAAGGATTGGGCTGGTCGCGGTTTCGTCGCAACCAGCCCAATCCTTCTTCTATGGATTTTAGAAGCCAGCGGCAAGTTCTTCGATGGTTACGGAGGCTGTGCCGACCTTCCCTACAACGACACCCGCAGCGTAGTTTGCCAGAGTGGCAGCTGAGGTCATATCCATGCCGCATGCCAGGAGGAGAGCGAGTACCGCTACAACGGTATCGCCGGCGCCGGTGACATCGTAGATCAGGCGAGCCTGCGTGGGGATGTGGAGCGGTGGCGAGTCAGGTGTGAAGAGGGACATGCCCTGTGAGCCACGCGTGATCAACAAGGCAGCAGTGCCGACTTCACGCTGGAGACGTTCGACCACTTGCTCCAATGACATATGTCCATCTTCGTTTTCCACGGCGAGGTTCGCTTCCGCCATGTTGGGCGTTACCACGGTGGCCCCATGGTAGCGGGAATAGCGATGTCCTTTGGGATCGACGATGACAGGCACATTGGCCTCATTGCAGAGAGCGATCAGCGAAGTGAGCAGGGTATCGGTCAGGACACCTTTGGCGTAGTCTGAAAGCACACAGGCATGAAGGTTGGCGAGATTTTCCTGGACGCAACTGAGAATATTGCGCTCGGCCTCTGCTGAAATACTATGGCGCTCTTCGCGATCTGCGCGCAACATTTGTTGGCTATGAGCAAGGATACGCGTCTTGGTGGTCGTAGGTCGATCCTGACAGGGGTACAGGTGCATAGAAATGCGGGGTAGTTCCGCAAGGATTTCAAACATCCTGGCTGCTTGTGTGTCGGCTCCGACGACCCCTGCAAGCCGTACATTGCTGCCAAGGCCAACGAGGTTCGCAGCTACGTTGCCAGCGCCGCCGAGGGCATAGGTCTGAGATTGTATCTCGACCACTGGCACAGGAGCTTCCGGGGAGATACCGCGTACACTTCCCCATAGATACTCATCCAGCATGACATCGCCGACAACCATGATGTTGCGTGTTGGGATGATCTCCATGAGTTGCTCGACACGCATACAAAACCTCCCTAATGTGTTATTGATATTGTAGGACAGGGTTTGAGGATAGCGGCTTAACTCGTCAAGCGCTCCTCGACCAATTCGCAGAGGACGTGGATCACGGCCATCTGTCCTTGTTGGATAAAAGCGGTATTAGCACTTGGAATGGGAAGATGGTGATCGACCACCTGGCCCAATTGGCTGATGCCTGCACCGGTCAATCCTACGGTTTGCATCCCTAGCGAGGCAGCTACTTCCACCGCAGCCAGCACGTTTTGCGAGCGTCCACTAGTGGAGATGGCTACCAGGATATCACCTGCACGGCCAAGAGCCTGTACCTGACGGGCAAAAATCTGTTCAAAGCCGTAGTCGTTGCCGAGGCTGGTGAGTACCGAGGCATCAACGGTCAAGGCAATAGCCGACCAGCCCGGCCGCTGGCGCCGGAAGCGTCCTACCAGTTCAGCCGCGAAATGCTGGGCGTCGGCAGCGCTACCACCATTGCCGCAGATAAGTATCTTGCCGCCCGCACGCAATACGTTGATCATTTGTTCCGCGACAGTAACAATAGCGGGGGCGAGGTGAAGTGCTGTTTGGCGGAGGACGTCGCTGCCTGCAATGAGTTCGTTGATGGCTATTTGTTCTGCTGTATTTTGCTGGTTATTTGATGTGAGTTTCATACATATATCTCGTTCAGTTTCATCAATAATCAGGGCTAGTTGCCAGGGCGACCGCAAGGGATCGCCCGTAC
>DMFQ01000337.1:1369-2833 GCA_003450555.1 Ktedonobacter sp. | reverse complement strand
AGGGCGACCGCAAGGGATCGCCCCTACTATATACGTCAATGCCTGATGTGTCATGGTGATTCCGACTCCTGATTATTTTATAGTTGTTTGGTCAGGTGCTATATTGTAGCATGGTTGGTTGATGTACTGTCAAGGCTGGTGGCTTTTTATCTCACTTTTGGTGTGCTTCAGGAGTCTTCTTGCTGCGGTGGCGACGGGATCGACGCCGAGCAGTGCGAGGCAGTCGCGGGTGGCACAACCTTCGGGTGTACCGAGATCGTGGCCGCGGTAGAAGCAGGGCATGCAGGGGAGATTCAGGCGGACAACTACCGCTTGCTGATCGGCTTTTGCATCTGGAAATGGTCCCCATGCTTGAGAGTTTGTCAGGCCAAAGATGGCGACGGTGGGGGTATCTGCCGCGACTGCAAGGTGGACGAGCGCAGAATCATTGCCGACGAAGAGATCGACCTGTTCTAAGAGGGCCGCGGTGACCTTGATACTGCCTTTGCCCGCCATGCTGCGTACCGGCATCTCTGAGTGCATCATGCTCATGATGTGCTGATGGAGTTCGGCCTCTTCGGGTCCGCCTAGTAGAAGCAACTGTCCACCCACGTCTGAGTAGAGGGTGTCTGCCAGTTGCGCGAAGCGCTCTGGCGCCCAGCGTCGCGCCGTACTGTAGGTGCCGCTGCCGGGGTGCATAGCGATGATGGGGCGCTTGATGCTTTGGGGTGTTTCATGCTCGTAGAGCAGTTGCCATGCCAATCGGTGGTCTTCCTCGCTCAATGGTACCACCAATCGTTTGTCGCTTGTTTGGGCACTCACGGCTTCAGCTACGGCGAGGTTATATTCTGCCTCGTGCATGGCTCCGAAGCCATTGTCTTTGACACGCACATTGAGGAACCAGCCATGCCCGTTGTCCAAGCCGACGCGCCACTTTGCGCCTGTGGCGCGCAACAATAGCTGGTGTTTCAAGCGTCCAAAAGGAAGTGTTAGATGATGGAGCAAGAGAACCGCGTCGTAATTACCGCCATGCAGATCCTGCCAGAGTGTTTTGAGACGGAGGAGGTTGCGCGGACGCGTTAGCAACTGCTGTGGGTAGTCGAAGAGGTATTTGTCGAGCACGATGACGCGATTGATGACCTCCCAGCCGTCGAGCAGGCCAGCGGAGGCGGGAGTGACCAGCAGGTCGATCTGGGCATGAGGGTAGGTTTCGCGCAGGGCACGCAAAGTTGGTGTGGCGAGGAGGAGATCGCCGATGCCTGCCATCTTGATGACCAGGATGCGTGCATTTTCTGGAAGGGTTATATGTGTTTTCATCTGTTTTTATTGTCCGATGATATTACTCACTAATTTCGTTTGGACGATCTCGAATACTTGAGATGGTAAGATATTTTTCATGCATTGCGTTGTATAGAAAGGGCAGTCGGCGGTGTCTCTGGCATTGTAACATGGACTGCACCAGATACCGCTGCGCAGGACGGTTGC
>DMFQ01000337.1:0-1229 GCA_003450555.1 Ktedonobacter sp. | reverse complement strand
GATGGGTGTACCACATGCCACGCCCATGTGCAGGGGGCCGCTATCGCCACTGATCAAGAGGTCGGCTCGCTGCAGAAGGGCGGCTAGTTGGGTCAGGCTGGTTTTGCCTGCCAGGTTGATAGCGCGTTCATGCATGCGGCTAGTTACTTGATCGATCTGCGGCATATCGCCTGGCGCTCCGGTCAACACGACCTGCGCGCCTTCCTGGTGAATAAGGCGATCTATCAGTGTGGCCCAGTAGGGAATGGGCCAGCGTTTGGATTGCCCGTTATTAGAGTTAATGTGACAGACTATCAGTGGTTTGTGCGGCTGTAGCCCAGCGCGGAGCAGCAGTTGATCAACCTCTTCACGCGTCTTTTCGTCGACGTAGAGGTGTGGAATGCGGTCAGCGGGAGTGAGGGTTGCTCCGGCTGCCTGTGCCAGCGCGAGGCAGTAATCGACCTCGTGCTTGTTATCCAGGGGCGCCCAGTGGCGCCAGCGACCGGGTATGCCGCCTGGCACGCTGTCGGTCATAAAACCTGGATAGCCTTCGGGTCCATAGCCGACGCGTCGTCGCGCACCACTCAAGACGGCCAGGATGGCGGCCCAATTGGCGTAGACACTCACAGCAAGGTCGTAGTGGCGGGCGCGGAGCTTTTGACGCAAGGCGCTAACCTCGCGCCAGTTTTTGAGTTGAAAGAGCGCTTTGGGGCGACGCCAGATGTTAGGATCGTAGGTGATGATCTCGCTGAGGTTGGGATCGTAACTGGCTACTTTGGCACTGGCAGGTAATGCCAACAGGTCAATCTCTGCTTCAGGATAGGTGCGCTTCAGTGCGCGAACAACTGTGAGCGAGAGTACGAGGTCACCTATGAGATCAAGGCGAATGACCAGGATGCGGCGCGGGTGAAAGGTTGCAGGCGTCAAGGGAGGGTAGCGCTTGCCCAGTCTTCGCAGCCAGAGGAAGACGCCGATGATGCTCAGCAGCAGATAGGTGATTTTTCCTACGATGCTCCTGCCAGTGTGGACAACCCTTTTGCGCAGCTTAGCACGTGGGGTGGGAGGCAGTGAATAGCCATAGTTGTCAATGTTGTTCAATTGTTCTTCTTTGTATGACATTTATTTTCCTGAAATTATCTCGTATCTATCTCTCTGTATTTAGAGGGAGATTTGCGGGCGTCTCTACGCCCATCCACCCGTAGGACGCGATACAGCGGGTCTCTACGATTATGCTCTATGATGTTTGTGAC
>DMFQ01000175.1 GCA_003450555.1 Ktedonobacter sp. | reverse complement strand
GGAAGATGAACCAGAACACGATCGTGCCCAACACTCCCGCGGGGTCTAGGCGGATGCCCATGTTCTGTTCCAGGCGTGAGAGGCCGATCCTATTCGCCAGATTGTCGAAGCCGATCTTGCGCAAGAGGACAACGAAAAAAAGTTTAGCGGCTGAATCTCAGGCTGAACGCTCCTTCTCGAAGTAATACGAAAAATTACCCGGATAGACCTGGACGCGGCCATCGTTCCCAATCGCGATAATCTTTGAGACGATCTTGTCCAGGAAGTAGCGATCATGCGAAACCGTCAAAACGGTCCCCTCGAATTCCTGCAAAGCAGCCTCCATTACCTCGGTTGAGGCTATGTCAAGATTGTTGGTAGGCTCATCCAACAACAAGAAGTTTGCCTCGGTCAACATCAAGCGCGCCATCTGCAAGCGACTCTTTTCACCACCGCTCAATTGGCGGATGGGAGTATGCAGATCTTCGTATGAGAAGAGCAGCCCGTGCAGGAAGCTGATCGCCTGCGGCTCCGTCATTTTTTTCAAACGGCGCACAAAATCCAGCGGTGTGCTCTCAAAAGGCAGCGTCTCCTGCTCCTGCGCGTAATAGCCCAGCACAACGCTGGCACCGATTTTGACTGTGCCGGTTGTCGCGGGAATAATGTCCATCATCGTTCTGAGCAGCGTCGTCTTACCACTGCCGTTGACACCCACGATGCCCACGCGTTCTCCATAGAGCAGCGTAAAATCAAATGGCTCAAAGAGCGTGCGCCCAGCAATAGTCTTGCTCAGCCCCTTAATTTCCAGGACTTTTTTGCCGCTGCGGTCGGCATCAAGATCAACCTTGATTTTGTCGCGATCCAGAATGGGACGATTGACGGCCTCCACTCTGGCTTTCGCCACGCGTTTCGCCATATTCTCCGCTCGGCCAGCAAACTTTGAGTTCATTTTAGCCCATTCTTTAAGCTGGCGCATGCTGACCTCCAGGCGTTTGATCTCCGTCTGTTGCAACGAATAGAGTTCTTGCAACTTTAAGAGCCGCTGCTGCCGTTCCGCGAAGTAGAAACTGTAGTTGCCGGCGTACTCGGAGATGGAGCCATCCTCCAGCTCAAACATCTTCTTGACTGAGCGGTCCAATAGATGGCGATCATGGGAGATGATCAGGACAGTCCCGGGGTAGTTCTGGATATACTGTTCAAGCCAGGCCTTCGCGTATAAATCCAGGTGGTTATCCGGCTCATCCAGCAATACAATGTCCGGCATTTCGATCAGGATGCGCGCGAGGTTGACCAGCTTTTTTTCGCCTCCGCTCAGCACACCCACCAATTGTGTATGTTCGGAAGCATCAAATCCCAGGCCATTCAAAACGGTCTCCACGCGGTGCCCAAGGGTATAACCACCCAGCGCTTCAAAACGCTCCTGGGCTTTGCCGTACTCCTCCAGCACGCGCGTCATTTCGTCCGGGTCGGAAGCGATATCTGGGTCCGACATCTGTGCTTCCAACTCGCTAAGCATCCCTGGCAAAGCGACCAGCTCCACCGATGTCTCCGAAACAGTCTCGAAAATGGTTTTTTGATCTAAAGCTGGATCTACTTCCTGTGTCAGGTAGCCAATCGTCAGATTGCGCCGACGTGAGATGACGCCACTGGTGGGAGTATCGAGGCCTGCCAGCAGCTTGAACAGCGTCGATTTGCCGCTGCCATTCTCTCCTACCAGTCCAATACGCTCCCCCTCGATAATTTCCAGATCAATTTCTTTGAAGACCGGGTTTCCCCCGAAATCTTTACTCACCTTTGAAAAATTCACAAGCAACATGGGTAATTCGCCTCCTTGTAACGCGGTAATGCGGTAATGCAAAGTAATACAAAAAATGGCGTACAGCGGTGATAATGTGGCGGCAAATGCCATGCAGAGAAGAGGAGCGCGCGAAACAGGAAGCGAGAGTGAGGAAGAGAGTAGCCCGAACGAAACGCAACCATAGCACTTACTCAGAGGGTGCGAGTAAGCACGTATGACGGTCCGGCGCTACTATCCGCCGCATAAGCAAAAGCGCCAGCTTATGCGGGAATATCATGTGATCGATATTTTGCCGGGTGCCAACCTGACAGGGTGTAATCTATGCGGCCTATAATGTTGTAACTCATGGGCTAATGGTACCATGGTTTTATGATTGGCGTCAAGATGGGGGTTGCTACATCAATTGCTGGAATATAGGAGTAAGCAGGAAGTGTTTGTATTAATAGTAGTCTAGATACTTTGCTACCAAAACACTGTGCTGGTAAGATGCAATTATCCTGTTCAGGCACAGTGAATGAGTTAGAAGGAAAGATAGAAACTATGCCAAAAGCCACCTGGAACGGTGTTACACTTGCTGAAAGTGATCAATGTGAGGTCGTGGAAGGGAACCAGTATTTCCCACCGGACGCGATCAACCGCGCATACTTTAAAGAAAGTTCTACACATACGACTTGCCCTTGGAAGGGCCTCGCGAGCTACTATAATGTAGAGGTTGATGGTAAGGTCAATAAGGATGCTGCCTGGTATTATCCTACCACCAAAGAGGCAGCTAAAAATATTACTGGCTATGTCGCCTTCTGGCATGGCGTTAATGTAGAAAAGTAGTTTGAGCAAACAGAAAAGGCAGCCGCGCGGCTGCCTTTTCTGTTTGCTCAAATTAGGTAATGGGCAAGATAAATTCTTATAAAATCTCTCTCATCTTTATTTATTTTTCACATTTACATAGTTTTGGAGTTGCCACTACACGCGGGAAGCGTTATGATATTAGGGCAACCTTTGACAAAGAGCACCAACACATGGGTGCAAGAAATAAAAATAAGCAATAGATACTGAAGGGTCAAAAATGAAACAACTTACTTCGTCCTCTCCTGTGCTGCCGGATTCAGGAGTGGCACGGTTTCTCGCCGCTTGCCAGCACCAGCAGCCTGATGCTACGCCTGTCTGGTTCATGCGCCAGGCTGGTCGCTGCCTCGCTGAATATCGCGAGTTGCGCAAACGCTACGATATTTTGACGATGGCCAAGACTCCTGAGCTTTGTACGCAGGTGACGCTCATGCCTGTTGAACGCTTCGGTGTGGATGGCGCCGTTCTCTATGCCGACATCATGCTCCCCTTAGAAGGAATGGGCATTTCGTTCGAGATTCAGCCTGACCTCGGGCCTGTCATTCATAATCCCGTGCGCACGATGCAGGATGTCAAGGCTCTGCGCATCATCGATGCCGAGGAGTCTACCCCCTATGTGATGGATGCAATCCGGCTGGTACGACGCGAATTGGAGGGCAAGCAGGCTGTTATTGGTTTCTCAGGCGCCCCTTATACGCTGGCTTGCTATATGATCGAGGGCCGACCGTCGCGCGACTATGGCACCGCAAAGTCGTTAATGTACGGTCAGCCAGAGGTGTGGCATAGCTTGATGAACAAGCTCACGGAGGTCGTCTCGGGCTACCTGGTTGCTCAGATCAACGCGGGCGTCGACGTGGTGCAGCTGTTTGATAGCTGGGTTGGATCACTCAGCCCTAGCGCTTACAAGCAATTTGTGCAGCCCTATAGCCAGCGCATTTTTGAGGCTGTGAAACAAACGGGAACCCCCTCTATTCACTTTGGCACGGGCACCTCCAGTATCTTAGAGTTGATGGCCGAGGCCGGCGGGGATATTATGAGCGTCGATTGGCGTGTCGAGCTTGACGACGCGTGGGCACGTATCGGCTATGATCGTGGCATCCAGGGTAACCTTGATCCGACGCTGCTCCTGACCTCGTGGGAGACCATCGAGGCAGGGATGCATGATGTCCTGCGCCGCGCCGGTAATCGTCCTGGCCACATCTTTAATCTTGGTCATGGTGTCCTGGCACCAACAGAGCCGGATATGCTGCGACGTTTGGTTGATGCAGTTCACGAAGCGACGGTAAGGTAGGTGGGATGGGGTGGCATGGTTTCCAGGATGAGTGCTGGGCCAGATCCCACCCTTAGGTTGACCGCGAGGGTCAAATAAGACACATCCAGGGTGGTTGCCAGACACCACCCAGCCCCCAGGATGACCGCAAGGGT
>DMFQ01000127.1:2781-3138 GCA_003450555.1 Ktedonobacter sp. | reverse complement strand
ATACGTGTGTATCCGACCACCTCGCCAGAGCGCGTGTAGACAGTTGCTCGTATGGCGGGATGAGGGCTGAGCCAGTCAAGCAGGTCCAGCCCTGGCTCAAGTGCCATATCTACTAATCCTTCCTCGCGACGCCACAACTCGTGGAGCGCTGGCACATCCTCGTATGTAGGATCACGTATCTCTAGCAGATCGTCAGGGAGTGCGTCGACTGAGACCGCAACCTGGGCAGAGCCATAAGCATGCGTACGATAGCCGAAACGGGGATAATAGGTGGGATGCCCAAGCAGGAAGCTGACAGTATATCCCCTGGCTGCAGCAACGGCGTGTCCCTCAGCGATGAGGCGGCTGCCGATACCC
>DMFQ01000127.1:0-2651 GCA_003450555.1 Ktedonobacter sp. | reverse complement strand
GACTATTTGATCGAGCAAACGTATCTGATGGGGCGAAAACAGGACGTGCCCGATGATGCGACCGTCGATCTCGGCCACGAGCGAGAGTTCGGGGTCGAACGAGCGGCGCTGGCGCAGGAGTGCGACGATGAGAGGCTCACCGACGCGGTTGCCGAAGGCGCGTGCCTGAAGTACTCCAATTGTCGCGTAGTCGGCGATACATTCTGGTCGAATGATCATCTGCGTGGTCTTTATCATGAGTTAAGGCTCCTGTATTGCTTTCATTAGAAACAATGGGTGTTGTGTGATCAGAATACCATTTTTGGTAACGAATGCTAACGCCAATTCGTGTTCTAATGGACAAATTTGAATGGCAAGAGACTTATTGTATTCCCTAACCTGATACAATAGGGCGTGTAAAACCTTTTGCCGTTTGCGGCACCGGCAGTAGCTGGCTACATGGGCTATTTCAACCTAAAAATTGTGAAAAGAGAGTGCGTACCTATGCCATATCTTTCTATACGCGAGGCCGCGGAGGATGTTCATTCGGGGATGGCGACTCCGACGGAACTGGTGGTGGAGGCGCTGGACCGGATCGACCTGCTTGACGGGGAGATCCAGGCTTTTATTACTGTTTTACGCGAACAGGCGTACGCGGAGGCGGAGAAGGCTGAGACTGAGCAGCGGACGGGTCTCTACCGCAGCCCGCTGCATGGTGTGCCTATTGCTGTGAAGGATATTATCGCGGTCAAGGATGTGCGTACGACGGCTGGCTCGCAGGTGCTGGCAGATCATGTCTCGCTCGAGGATGCGATGGTGGTTGAGCAGTTGCGCAAAGCTGGGGCGATTATCATTGGCAAGACGAATACGCATGAATTTGCTTATGGTACGTATACGCCACCGACGCGCAATCCGTGGGACCTGACGCGCATTCCTGGTGGGTCCAGCGGCGGTTCGGCGGCGGCACTCGCAGCTAACATGTGTCTGGGGGCGATCGGCAGCGATACGGGCGGGTCGATTCGTATTCCGGCTGCTTGTTGTGGCGTGACGGGCCTTAAGCCAACGTATGGGCGTGTCAGTTGTTACGGCGTCATTCCGCTGAGCTGGTCGCTGGATCACGTGGGGCCATTAGGGCGCAGCGCCGAAGATTGCGCTATCCTGTTCGATGCTATTGCAGGCTATGATCCGCGCGATCCCAATAGTGTGTCCGGCCCTCCGAGTCGTTCGGCGGCTCTGCTGATCAGTGGACCCGAGGGACGAGAACCACTTTCGCTGCAGGGGCTCAAGATTGGCCTGCCACAGGACTCGTTTATTGGGCCGCTTGATCCCGAGGTGCGGCAGGCATGGCGAGCGGCGCTGCTGGTCTTAAAGGAAGAGGGAGCAGAGGTGGTGGAGGATATCGAACTGCCACGCCCTGCTTTTGAGATGTATCGCACGATTCAGGGGCCGGAGGCGTCGCTTGCGCATATGCAGAAAGGATGGCTCAGCGAGAAGCTTGATCTATATACGCAGCGCACGCGAGAGCACTTATTAGCGGGGCAGCGAATTCCCGCGGTGGATTATTTGCGTGCGCAGCACGAGAGGCGTCTCTTCTCGAGCGCGGTACGTTTAGCTTTGCAACGAGTTGATGTGCTGTTTCTGCCGACGCTACCGATGCCCGCGATACCGATAGCGCAGATTGACCGTGAGATATTAATTGAGGGGATGACGAAGAATGCGACGGTAGCGCTTTTGAGTTTGACGATGCCGTTTAATCTCGCGGGATTGCCTGCTTGCTCGTTCCCTGGTGGTTTTACGGCTGATGGCCTGCCGATTGGGTTGCAAGTGGTGGGTAAGGCATTTGAGGAGGCGACGGTTTTGCGCATTGCTCATGCTTATCAGCAGTTGACTGATTGGCATCATAGGGAGATTAGTCAGGGGGGAATGTCTAGTGGAGAAGGATAATAAAGGTAAGCGGGATGTGGCTGGGCTGCACCAGGGTCTTGTTGAGCAGTTGGTGAGGGTGGGAAATATCAGGACGACGGCGGTGGAGGCTGCTTTTCGCGCTGTGCCGCGGCATATCTTTCTGCCGGAACTGTCGGCAGAGGAGGTATACCGCGACGAGGCAATCGCCACGAAGTTTCTCAATGGTTCCGCTATCAGTTCTTCTTCACAGCCAGCAATTATGGCGATTATGTTGGAACAACTGGAATTGCAGCCAGGGCAGCGCGTGCTTGAGATCGGGGCTGGTACGGGCTATAATGCCGCGCTGATGGCTCACATTGTTGGAGATACGGGCCGGGTTGTCACGGTAGATCTTGATGATGATACGGCGCAGCGCGCGCGGGAACACCTGGCGGCGGCAGGCTTTGATGGGGTACAGGTGGTTTGTAGTGATGGAGGATTGGGCTACGCTGATGCTGCACCTTATGATCGTATTATCCTTACAGTTGGTGCCAGGGATATTATGCCGGCATGGCATGAACAACTAAAACCTGGCGGGCGTCTCCTGCTGCCTTTATCGATCAGGGACACACAATTGTCGGTTGCGTTTGAGAAAGTTGGAGATCACCTGGCAAGCCTTTCGGCGAGGGCAGCCGGATTTATGCTGTTGCGCGGGGCCTTTGGTGAAAGTGGTATCCATACACAGCCTGGTCCAGATCCTGGACTTTACCTGCAATTTGGCGAGCGTC
>DMFQ01000029.1:8788-9791 GCA_003450555.1 Ktedonobacter sp. | reverse complement strand
GGGGGATAGCATGTATAGCATGTTCTTGTATCATGTTTCAGTACTGTGCTACACTACGCTTATTATTTCACCGTTATTTGTTTGTTATTAGAGGAGGTAATTCAAGTGTTATTTACTGTTAAAAAGCCAGGTCGGCATACACCGATAGCTATGCTGATGGTGGGCGTGCTTGTGGTGCTCACACTGCTACTTGCAGCCTGTGGTTCTACAACCTCGACCACCGGCACAACTTCTAGTACAGCGCCAGACTTGAGAGTGCCGGGAGTATTAACCGTTGGCAGTGACACGACCTATCCACCGCAGGAATATATTGACACTGCCACCAATAAAGCAGTTGGTTTCGATGTGGACCTGATCACGGCCGTAGCGAAGAATATGGGTTTACAAGTGAATGTTGTCACCACGAAATTTGATACCATCATCGATGACCTGTCGAACAAGCGCTTTGATGTGGTGATTTCTGCGGTCAGCGTTACCCCAGAGCGGCAGAAGAAGGTTGATTTTGTGCCGTACTTCAATGCTGGCGAATCCTTGTTAGTGCAGGCAGGCAATCCTAAAAATATCACGAAGCTGGCAGACCTGTGCGGACAGAACGTTGGCGTTCAGACCGGCACCATTGAGCAGACGGACTTACAGACGGCCAGCGATGCCTGTAAAAAAGCAAATAAACCCGAAATTAAAATGGTCGTCTTGCAGGACCAAACGGCTGTCATCCAACTGCTCGCCAATCAGCGCGTGGTAGCTACCTATCAAGACTCTCCCGTGACGGACTACTTCAACAAGCAGCACCCTGGTAAATTTGCTGTTGGTGGTGCTGTTATCAATGCAGGACTTGAGGGCATCGTCATTCGTAAGGGCGACACCAAGATGTTCAACGCGGTGAAGAGCGCTTTCGATAAGTTGAAGGCTGATGGCACGTATAAACAAATCATTGACAAATGGGGCTTGACCAACGAGGCGATCTCGCTGGTTGACCGGCGTACACTCTTTGCCTAACGGCAAC
>DMFQ01000029.1:0-8651 GCA_003450555.1 Ktedonobacter sp. | reverse complement strand
GGAGCACTTTAATAAGGAGGGTCTCCTGTGTTTCAATGGGATACAGTCTGGCATTTTCTCTTCAGTGACCCTAACCATTTATTTTTGCTTGCCGCCTGGCGAACGCTCTGGATCTCTGTCGTTGCCCAGTTCATTGGTGTCATTCTAGGGCTTTTCCTGGCTTTGATGCGTATGTCGCGTTTCCCCTACCTGAACTGGCCAGCACGCGCCTATATCTGGTTTTTTCGCGGAAGTCCGCTGCTGGTGCAGGTGCTCCTACTTTGGGATGGGCTACCGAGAATCATCAATAATCCCGATTTTCTCCTACCTGACTTCGCTTGTATTCTGGTCGCTTTCTCCCTGAATGAAGGGGCTTATATGGCGGAAATCGTACGCGCGGGTATTACTTCTGTAGACGCCGGGCAGATGGAAGCGGCCAAATCGCTCGGAATGCGGTTCGCACTGGCAATGCGTCGCATAATCCTACCACAGGCAGCGCGTGTGATAATCCCTCCCCTGGGCAACGAATTCAATAACATGCTCAAGACCACCTCCATCGCCTCTGTAATTGGTTTGCTCGAACTCACGGGTACTGCTGAGGTCTATGGTTCGCAGAATTTTGTTATCTTTGAACTCCTGATTGTGGCCACCGTCTTCTACCTGCTCTTGACTACTCTTTGGGGCTATATCCAGAGCTGGATCGAGAACCGTCTTGATCCCAATCGTACTTTAAAAGCCGAACTTGACCAGAAGGGTTGGGCGTCACGTATGCTGGGCTTTGGCTCACCTCGCCCTGGCGGGGCAGGTACGCTGGCCAGCGGACGATAAATGAAAGGGGATTGGAGGAAAAAATCGCGATGAGTGTACAACAACAGGAAAATAGTGACAGCAGGGAGATGGTTCGAGCCGAGAAGATTGTCAAACGCTTCGGCGATATCACCGTTCTAAATGGTGTTGATCTCTCTGTCAAACGCGGGCAGGTTGTCGTGGTGATAGGCCCCAGCGGCTCTGGTAAAACCACGCTGCTGCGCTGCATCAATCACCTGGAGAAGATAGACGATGGGCGTATCTATATCGACGGTGAATTGATGGGCTATCGCGAGAGTAATGGTAGATTGGTCGAGGACCGCGAGGCCAACATTGCCCGTATCCGTTCGCAAGTCGGTTTTGTCTTTCAGCGCTTCAACCTCTTCCCACATATGACGGCGCTGGAAAACGTGATCGAAGCGCCCATTCATGTACTGCGCCAGCCAAAGAGCGAGGTTACCGAGCGTGCTCATGCTTTACTGGCTAAAGTTGGTCTCGCGGAGAAGGCGAATGCCTATCCCCATAAACTTTCGGGTGGTCAACAGCAGCGCGTGGCGATTGCACGCGCACTGGCAATGAATCCTAAAATCATGCTTTTTGATGAAGCCACCTCTGCTCTTGACCCTGAGCTTGTCGGTGAGGTACTCAAAGTCATGAAGCAACTGGCAGAAGAGGGAATGACGATGGTGGTTGTCACGCATGAGATGGGCTTCGCCCGTGAGGTGTGCAGCCATGTGATTTTTATGGATAAGTCGGTTATCGTGGAGGAAGGAACGCCTGAGAAAATTTTTGACCATGCAGAGAATGAGCGCACGCGAAACTTTTTGGGAATGATTTTGTAACTTTGTTGCTGTGCTATCATTTGATAGTTGCTATGTGGGCGAAGATGCGATATCCGGCGGCGGAGGCTAAGCTGAGGGACGCCTGATTTTTGATAAGCGCGCTATAGATAGGAATAAGTCCTTCCAGGCTCACACTTACTGCCCAGAGGACGGTTGCTGCCAGCGCGTATCCTCTGCGACGTGCCTCTGGTAAGGTGGTAATGCCGAGTTCACATGCCTCAGAGGTGCGACGTGAGCTATGAGCCAGACTGAGCAAACGCCCTTCGCTGATAACGCCTATGAGCGGACGGCGATCCACGTGGAGGTAGTAACCCTCAGAATTAGGTTGAAAAGCTCTCAGCAGTGCGCGGTCGCGCGAAGTAAGAGGACGCGCAAGTTGCTGGACAGTCGTCATATCCATGGTTGGTGATGCCACCTGTTGCAGAGCAACTTCGCGGCTGATATCCCGTGCGCCAGCTATGGTTGGCGGCAAGGCCAGCGCTTCGTGCGCACGAGCAAGTAGTGCTTCACGCTCTACTGTGGGCACGTCCGGTCTCCAAATATTGACATGGTCACCGGTGATTGCGGCGGCACAGAGCCTCCAGGGTGGCTGCTTGCTTTCGCGCGAAAGCGCGATGTCACTTTGTAAAATGGCAGGAAGTTGAACGCCCCAGACGGCTTCAACGTGTAAACGGAGCAGTGTTCGTTCGCTTAATTGCATGATGGTCCTTTTAGAAGTCTGTCAAAAAGGGGAATTGTTGGCTGGCGCGAGTACTTTGGGGTAGAGCGCAGACGCTCTGCGGCAACGTGAAATTCGGGTATGTATCCAGCAGATGGAGGAAGGCTCGCACAATAGTGGGGTCGAAAGTGGTGGCGGCTCCCCTGAGCAGGCGCTCACGAGCGGCATCGTCTGAAAATGCTACTTTATATGGGCGCTGGGATGTTAAGGCGTCATAGACATCGGCCACGGTCAAAATGCGTGCGCCTAAGGGAATTTCTTCTCCGTGCAGACCATTGGGATAGCCGCGACCATCCCATGCCTCGTGGTGGTGCAGGACAGTCTCAACGTAAAAAGGGTGCACATCGCAGCCGATGAGTATGCGTGCCCCTATCACGGGGTGTCGCTCCATGGTGCGGCGTTCGTCATCTGAGAGCGCTTCTGACTTGTTGAGAATATCATTGGCGATCCACGTCTTGCCGAGGTCATGTACGAGCGCGGCCAGGGCAAGGTCGTATGCCTCGCGCCGACTCCAGCCCAGGTAACGGGCCAGGCGTTGCGCATAAGTTGCCACTCTTCTCGAGTGCTCGTAAGTGACGATATCTCGTTCTTGAATACTCTGTACAAAGGATATGAGGATGCTGCGCGATTCTCCTTCTCTATTGTACTGTGTTACTGCCACCACTCTTCCTCTCCCCTCTAAGGACGTGCAATGTGTCCGTTTATTGCTTATATAACATAGAATGCATTCAAAGAAATGTCCCTCTATCTTATTAGACGTGCTAATTAGGTTAAGCGTTTCGGTTTGCTGGGTTTGAAAATAACGCAAACACTTAACATCTTAATAGGTTAGATGCACGGTGTCTACGCTTCAGTTCCTTTCGGTACTTTTGGATATTTCGTCAATTTTTTTTGCTTGCTATCCCCCAAATAGTCCTTTTTCTATGGGATTTGGTTTTTAATCGTCTTTGTTTGTGATAGACTCGTTTTGATACGGATACAATTGCCCGGATTGTCAGGAACCCTCCAAAGAGAGGGAGCCAAAAAATAATTGGAAGGAGGAGCGGCACTGGGGACGGTATGCGCGCCGCGTCGTTGAATGACAGAGAATAATGTGGGAGGTATCCAGGCAGAAGCAGGGTCCTCCGAGCAGCAACAGGGTTCTGATGATACAATCACCGTCGTATTTACCTCTGATAACCACCTTGGCTATAGTGCTTTTGGACAGCACCCGCGCAAACGCGAAGAGCGCCAGCTGCGCTTGCGCCGCGCCTTTCAGCAGGCAACCGATTTCGCAGTGGGTCAGGGGGTTGATCTGTTTGTGCAGGCAGGGGATTTGTTTGATTCAACCACTCCAGATGAACGGGATCGCAGTTTTGTTTCAGCGCGGCTGGCACAGTTGCGGCAGGCGGGTGTGCGTGTCTTTGCCCTTGGAGGCGTTCATGATACACCGGCTGAGACGCACTCTCTGCTGGGAGAAGTTGCTCAAGCTCCGCAGCTCAGCTACGCGCACCTGGGTGTCATGCATTATTTCCCCCCCAATCCTGCTGAACTTGAGCCTGTCATGATTAAGGTGCGTGATGTTTTAGTCGGTATCTGTGGCCTTGGGGTACTGGCGGGACAGGAAGGCAATCCATTAACGCGCATCCATGAACTTGAACTGGGTGATATTGAGCGTGCCGCAGTAGCTATCCTCCTTTTACATGCACCCCTCGAAGGCATGACCTCAGGAACGTCTCTATTGGATACACGTGCTGAGGTTAGCCGCAGTAGTATGAATGAACAATCATTGTTTCGCTATATCCTGGCTGGCTATCACCATGGTTACCAACATGTGCATAGTGGTCAGTGCGAGATTGTCGTAGCCGGAGCTACACAGCGTATCGACTTCAGTGATACTGAGCAGGAACCAGGTTTCGTCTTTCTGGGGCTTGCCGCCAACGGCATGCGTTGGTGTAAGCATGTCGCGGTCGATTCCCTGAGGTTGCAGCGATTGCTTCTAAAGACCAGTGAACTCTGGCCGGATGAAGCCAGCACTACTGCCTCTATCACTGAAAGTATACTTGAGCGGCTGCAGCCCCTCTGCAATGAGGAGACGATGGTACAGTTGTACCTTGAAGGTCAACTGACACGGGGTCAGTACCATCAATTGGATTTGAACCAGATTCGGCGCTATGGCGAAGAACATTGTTTTGCCCTCGCTATCGACGATAGCAGCCTGGTAATCTTGCCTGAACTGGAAGCCCTATCAGCGGAAACAGGCGAGCGTTTCTCCCCTCGTGAGGAACTGATGACCTTAGTAGACGAATGGATCGATGCCGCGCGTGATGAACGGGAGAAAAAAGCTTTGCGCTCAACCAGAGAAGATCTTCTGGCGGCTATGGACGAGGTAAAAAGGCGGTAGCTATGATTATACTCAAACATCTCACTGTTGAACGTTTCAGGCTCCTACGGGAGATCAACCTGCACTTCCCGCAGCGCGGCAGTATCCTCATTCAGGGTCCGAATGAAGCAGGCAAATCTGCCCTTTTGGAGAGCATTTATTTTGCTCTCTATGGTACAGCTATCGCCTCGGACCGCAGCAAAAGTTCTGTTGATGAGCTGGTACTCTATGGCTCGTCACAGGCAAGTGTCACACTTACCCTCTCTATTGGTGCGACGGAACTGATCATCAACCGCATCATCGAGCGGGGAAAGGGACAGCAGGTGACCCTGTACGTGCACAAGGTAGGGATGCCTGAAGAAGAGCCAATAACACGTCTGGGGAGCGCCAACGCACGAATCATCACCGAGTTAGGATGCATGGACGGCGAAACCCTGCGCAACTCCTGTTATATCGAACAAAAAAGTTTGCATCGGGTAGAGAACCTGCCGGGAAGTGAACGAGAGGCGACGCTGCGCAAGCTGCTGGGCCTTGAAAAGCTGATGCGTTTGACAGAGCAGTTCAAATTGACGCCAAACGATGAACGGATGCTGCACGAAAGTACCGAACGACTGAAACTGGCCGAGGTGCAGGCCCGCATTCCTGAATTAAGTCGGCGGTTGGGTGAACTTGAGGCGGCGCTCGATGCCGTGTCCGTCTCTGAGGACTTGACGGAGATCAACCAGCAAGAGGCGGATATCGCGGAGCAAGAGCTTTTTCTCGAACAACTGCGCGCGAAGCGTGCCGAACTGAAGGCCCGCCAGAGTCGTATACAGCAACTAAACAAAGCAGATGCTACCCTCGGTGAGATTATCACCGCATATGATGAGATAGCTGAGGCACGGCGCGAATTACCTGAATTGGAGCGGGAGATAGCAGAACTCGATCGGAGGGAGCACGAAGAGCTTCCCGCGCTGGAGAAACGCGTCAAAGATCTGGTTGATCTGACTCGTTCATTTGGCACATTGGAGCGCCTGTCGAATGACCTGCTGAGTGCGGTAAACACTATCAAGGAGCTGGAAAAGGAACTCAAAAGCTACGAGAGACTGCAAAAGGAAAATGACGAACTGGATGCGCAGATGAGCAATCTAGGCGCGCAAATGGAACAGGGACGGCAGTCGCTCAACGAATTAGAAGAATTGCGGCGCGTTGGTCGTCCACCATTGGAGGCGCGTTTGCGGCGTTTGCGTGGATTGAACGAACGGCTGAGGGCACTTGAGCAAGCCGAAGAAAAGTATACTCGGCGCGTCATGCAGCAGGGGTTGGTGGAAGAGAATACCGTACAATTGGCAAAGACGCGGAAAGACTTAGAGGAGAAGGAACAAGAACTGAAGCTGGTCGAGACCGAGGCTCGGCAGGCGCAGCAAAAGGTAGATGCGCTAGAAAAGCAATTGCAGCAGTTCAATATCGAGCGTCAACTCAAAGTATGGCAGCACTTGAAAGGGTTATCACAGGGGCTGGCGGAGGCCGAGCAACATGTCATGGCGGCCCACCAGCACCAGGAGCGATTGACAAATGCGGCTTTAGAAGCCCGCCGCGCCGCGAATAGGTGGTTGATGATCGCCATAGGAAGCGGCGGTCTCGGTATAGTCCTGGGCATTGTCGCGCTCTTGATTTTTTCACAGCAGGCTATCCTGGCCTCTGCATTAGGGCTACTCGTGCTCTTGCTATTAGCGGGTGCGGGCTTGAGCATTTATAAATATAACGAGGTGCATAACGAGGAACAGATAGCCAATAGACACATGCAGGACGCCATCAGCCAGGTTGGCATGATGGTTGCGGCACGCGAAACAGCGATGCGCACGAGTGGTAAACGCGATGCGCTGGCGCAGGTTGAGCAAGAGATCCGCTCGCTTGGAGGTAGCGTGCCACGTTCGCGCGAAGAAGCCCAGCAACTCCTGCAGCAGATACAGGATAAGGGTGAGAGTCTCGACAGTATACAGCAGCATTTGACCGAGAAACAGGATGCTGCCCTTGCCTTGCATGACCAGGTCAATGTGATAAAGGATGCAGTAGCGGTACTGCGCCAAGAGCGTCAACATTTAGAAGACCAGCGTAAAAACGAGGGTTGGGACAACATGGACGCGAAATTACGATCTGATCGCATTGCCATCCAGGACAGGCAGAACGAAATAACGACGCTGTCGGGTCAGGAGGGACTATCCATTCCCACTTTCGATACCTCAGTTGCCACGGTTGCCTCTGTCAAAGAATCCACCACGACGGTAGACGACCTGGAAATGGCTATCGCAGATGCAATCAAGGCTACTGAGCGAGAGATCGTCACGCTGGATAGTAAGCTCGAACACGTAAGTGATCTTACAGCAAAGCTCAAGGAACAGAAGGAGTCGCTTGATATTCTACTGGGGAGCAAGCGTGCGCTTACGGAGCGAGGTCAACATTACCAGGGGGTGAATGTTGTTGAGCAGTTTGAACTTGCACGGAAGCAGCAGCTTACATTACGCAGCGCCTTGCAAAGTTTGCAGGACTCACTACGCCAGCGTGTCAAACCCCTGGGCGTCACCTTCGGGCAGACCGCCATCAACAGCGCGGAAATCGCGGCGCGCAAACAGCTAGAGACTCTGCATATAAGCCTTGGGAATCGCGTTGAGCTACAAAGTCGCCACGATCACTATGCCATTGTACTGAAAGAATGGCAGGACTCACTGGCCGACCATTATAATCGCCTTGCCAAGTACAGCGGCTCCCTCGGCAGTTGGATAGTGCCAGCTAACCCTTTCGCGGAGACACTTGTGATGCTGCGCCAACGCTGCGCGCAAGAGATTATCCATGCTGACGAGAGCGGTCTCCTACAAGGATTGGAGAAGATACAGGTACAGGAGAAAGCTTCAAAAGCGAAGATCGAGCTGTGTCGCCAGGAGATCGAAGAGGCGCATGAACGTATTACAACCATGCTTGTCCAACGCAATCGCCCTCCAACTAAAAGTTACAACTTCACCGCTATTGTGTCTGTCTGGCCTCTCGTCGGAGAGTATACTACGCTGGACCGCGCGCGCCTGGAAGAGGACCGCGAGTCTCTCGAGCAGGAACTGCAGACACTGGAGCAGCAAGAATTGTCACTTAGCACGCAGTTGCAAACAGGAGACAGGCTTGACCTGGAGCAGGCGCGGATACGGAAGCAGCAGCAGGAACGCGACTACGAGACCAAGAAATACGGCAGCTTGCTATTGAAATCCATGTCAGAGCGATTGATGCGCAAGATGCTGCCGCGTACCGCGTACTACATGCAACAACTCTTACCCCTACTAACCAGTGGACGCTATCACGATGTGCGTTTGAGAACGGATGAAGATGAGGGGACTACCAGTGGAGGCCCGTTCCAACTGAGAGTATGGGATACGGCGGCGGGCGAATATGTGCCCAGGTCGGCACTCTCCGGTGGGGTCACGGACCAGTTGTCGCTGGCTCTGCGCCTGGCCTTCGCTATTGCCGCCCTGCCGCGCGAATTAGTAGCTGCCCCTGGCTTTGTGGTATTAGATGAGCCTCTGAGTTCATTTGATCGCAGCCGCACCCAGGCACTGGTCAATGTTGTGACGGGCGAAATCCTGGGCCAGCACTTTGAGCAGATACTCTTCGTTTCGCACAGCAGCGCTTTCGACCCGGCCATGTTCCCCTACCATATCTACATGGATAACGGTGTTGTCGTTGAGAGCAATTTACCGGTGGTAGCATCTTTTCCAGCGCTAGCGATAAATGGGAGTGGGAGTGAGGCGCAGCAAGAGAGCAAGAGTGAGGGTGAAAAAGAAGAGGATGGGGAAATGATAGAGGCCGAGCCAGCTTCGGTGGGAGCCGAGATATAGAGGTTTCTCAGATCATTAGAAGGATACTTTCTTGACTTCAACTTTAAACATATGGTAAGCTCAACGCAGAAATGATGAAGGAG
>DMFQ01000054.1:15629-19681 GCA_003450555.1 Ktedonobacter sp. | reverse complement strand
GGTCTCGGCAAAATTGAGGTAATTATGTTCTTCGGTAGAGGCGCAAGTAATTGCGTCTCTTTTTGTTTTGGTAGGCGCCTAATTTAAATCATATGGCAGCAGGCATATCTGGCCGTTACGCAAGGACTGCTGCTAGCGCGCACCGTATTTCTTGTTGTACTTCTTTGTCTTCCTCAGTCAACAGGGCCGCTTGCAAAGCCTGTTTTGCTTGTTCACCATTGATACGGCCCAAGGCCCAGGCAGCGTGTCCGCGAACCAATGGCTCATGATCATGGAGCGCACCGATAAGTGCTGGCACAGCTTGCTGATCTCCGCAATTTCCTAGTGCGACACAGACGTTGCGCAGTAACCCACGCCGTTTTGTACGCCTGATCGGACTGTGGCGGAAGCGTTCGCGAAATTGCTCTTCAGTTAGTGACAGTAAAGGAATCAGTTCAGGGTTGCTACCGACAGTTTCTCGCGGGCGAAAGGCTTTTTGGGGCAGTATTGGAAGTGCCTTAGTGGTAACAGGTTGTTCCACTCCCTCCGCCTGTAACGTGATAGGCTGCGTTTTTGGATTGCCCCGCAATCCAAGGCGTTTTTCTGCTACTTTATTGACCGGGCAGACCTCCTGGCAAATATCGCAGCCAAAGATCAGGTTGCCCATCAGTGGTCGTAGCTCAAGGGGAATACTGCCGCGTAACTCAATGGTCAGGAATGAGATGCAGCGTGTGTTATCGAGCACGTAAGGAGCAGGCAGGGCCGAAGTTGGGCACGCGTGAAGGCAAATTTCGCAACTGCCACAGCTTGTTTTGATGGCATCGTCGGATTGCAGTGGTAAATTCGTGACGATCTCCGCGAGAAAGACCCATGACCCCCACCCTTTGGTAAGAATATTCGTATTTTTACCGTACCAACCGAGTCCTGCCCGTTGAGCTACTGCGCGATCTACCATGCGCCCGGTATCTACAAACAGGCGCGTCTCCATATCGTTGCTCATCTCGCCACGAGCATATTCACGCAGCCAGGTTGCAAACTGCTGAAGTCTGGGTTTGATGATTTCATGATAGTCATCACCCCAGGCATAGCGCGAGATTCGTCCGCGTGGTACGTTATCTTGCGCTTCGTCTGGCTGCTGCGTAAGATAGAACATCGCCAGTGTAATAATGGATTGTGCCCCTGATAGGAGCGCATCTGGATGGCAGGAGACCTCGGTACGTTCCGCTGTGAACCAGGGGAGACCGTCCATCAGACCCTGAGCAATGCGCTCTTTGATGACGCGCTCGGTTTCTGGCAGAGCATCGGCCGTGGTGATGCGCGCTATATCGAAACCGAGCGCGTAAGCATATTCTTTGATGGTTGTAGGATTCAGCATTAGATTAATACATCTCGACGCTTATTTACCCAAAGGGCGATGCCAATAAACACTACTAAGTAGGCCAATAGCACAAGTAAAGCATGGATATCAGATGACTGTGAAGGTACTTGTTGAGCGGATGGTGTCGGGAAAATATACGAGTCCTGGTTTTGTAGCAAGACAGAAATGTTTGAGCCGATGAGATAATCAGGGAGGGACTGAAAGAAACTCCCCAGTGGTCCACTGATTGATCTTCCGAATAACCCGACTACGCCAATCACCGGTTCGATCAAAAAGCTCCATGTCAAGACGCCTGCCAATCCTGCCGCGGTCGCTCGTCCCAATGTCGATAGGAAAAGTGCCATCATCGCGTATGTGAGCAGGCCGAGCATGGTGATCAGCAAATAGAGAACAGAATGACCTAGCCAGCTTGCACTAAAGAAATCAAAGGTAGGAACTATCCCAGTAGTAAAATTGAGTAGTAAACCGGTGAATATCCCAAGCAGGACTATCCCAACTACTCCTAGCATAATGCAGACGGTAGATGCACCAATTTTTGAGAGGAGAAATTGTGTGCGGGACGGGCCGCGCGTGAGCATCAGCCGTACCGTTTTATCTGTGTACTCCCCTCCAACTATCGTACTTACAAGAATGATGACCAATATTTGTCCCAGGGTTAACAGAAGTTGTACTATCAGAGATAACGATCCGGGTAGCCGCAAGGCTTCAGAGAAGCGCAGTATGGCATCCGACGGGGTACCATCTTTGGCCATCAGAAAGGCCGCTAAAGCAAGTAAGCCGAAGATAGACAGCACCGAAAGAACGCTGATAAAACTCAGCACCTTTGACATCAGCCGCCGACGTATCTTATACAGTTCCATTCCTGTCAGACGCAGTATAGCACTTATGTAATCTTGTCGCCCCATCAGCACTGAGCTAGCTCTACTCGATGGAGGAGTTGAAGATTCTACAGCCATATGTTGTGAAGCTTTCATTCCTTATGCTCTCCATTTCTTTTCAATGAGATGCCGTTACCTTTACTCCTCAATCTGTAAGTCATGCGAATCTCTCGCCAGAGCTGCCATACCAGGTCGAGGTGTGCTGATGGAGGCGGATGGCGCCGTGAGTCCCAGGAATAGGTCCTCCAGGCTCCCCTCTTGAGGGCGGATCTCTGCGGCAAAAAGATTGTGTCGCGCCAGGAGAGCATTGATTTCTGCCGAGCGTGTGCGTGGTGCGCCTACCCGAATAATGGGGATATTTTGCTTATTGGTATCCATATTCGCCTGCTCGATCCATGGTAAACCCTGCTCCCTGGCTTGCTGTAGCAGCGTAAGGGCTTGCTCTGTATCACCAATGGTATTCAGGCGCACGATGATCTGTTCGCCCTGTTGTAACAACTCATTGACCTCGCCCTGTTTGATCAGGTTCCCTTTTTGAAGAATAGCAACGCGATTACAGACTTGCTGTATATCATGGAGGAAATGGCTGGAAATGAAGATGGTTTTGCCCAGATTTGATAGTCGCTGAATGAGCTGGCGAATCTCGTACTGGCCAGCCGGATCAAGTCCATTCGTTGGCTCATCCAACAATACCAGTTCTGGATCAGCAAGAAGGGCGGCTCCGATACCCAGGCGTTGTTTCATACCTAGAGAATAATTGCGAAAGGCATCTTTTGCCTGTTTACCCAACTCAACGATTTCGAGCACTTCTTCAACACGCCGATTGCTTGCACTGCCCGAGCGCATGCCAGAGGCGGCGGCAACGGCGTGCAGGTTGTCTTTCCCTGAAAGGTAGGGGTAAAAGACAGGGGTCTCCACAATAGCCCCGATACGCAGGAGAATAGCCGGTAATTGATAAGAATTATCCATACCAAAAATGATTGCTCGACCCGCGGTTGGGCGAATCAAGCCTAATAGCATACGGATGGTGGTTGTTTTGCCTGAACCGTTTGGCCCAAGAAAACCAAAAACATCACCTCTCATTACCTGGAGATGGAGGTCGTTGACGGCCACCAGTTTGCCAAATGCTTTGGTAAGCCTGCTCGTGCTAATAACAATGTTTTCGTTGTCTTGATATGATATGTCGTCCGCCATGCACTCGCTCGCTCCTTTTATATATGTCTCATGTTATTGATGAGTTAAGTGTCTGCTCTGCTCTGGTATGTTCAGTGTACATGATCATGGCAAGTATGCAAGTATCTCTTTATGCTTATATTGCTACTTCTCACAAAGAAATTATCCTTACGCGTCTCTCGACACTATCCATACCTATATGCTAGACTAGCTCACATACTATTCTTCATTCATTTCACAAGTAGGAGCTTGTTCATGGAAGCAGAACTAAACGGCCCAACAGGGCGCACCCCCTTAGGACCGGGGCCATTAACCATGGGGCGCATGCCAGGGAGTCAAATGCTTTTGACCGACCCCCAGTCATCAGGGCACCATGCCGAAATTCGTCCTGAGGGGCAGGGATACAGCATTATCGACCTTGGCAGCACGAATGGCACTTTTGTGAACGAACAGCGACTAACTCCACATTCCTCACGTATGCTCGTTTCAGGTGATCGGGTGCGTATCGGTGGAACAGTTTTTTCCTACGAAGCAAGAGAACCAGAGCCATTCGCTCCAACGGTCTATGGTGGCTCTCCAGGCCAGGGCAATACACCCGCCTTTGAGCCAACGGTCGCTGTACCACCTCCCGTGAATTATCGTTC
>DMFQ01000054.1:11787-15444 GCA_003450555.1 Ktedonobacter sp. | reverse complement strand
CCTCAGTACGCCCCGCCAGGCGCTCCTATATATTCTCCTGCCGGACCGGCAAAGAAAAAAGGAAGAGGCCGCTGGATCGTATTGAGCATTATTGCGCTCTTGCTCATTGTCGGTGTCGCCTTTGCGGCCAACGCCTACGCGAATCGTTCAACTCCTGCCAAGACGTTGACGACCTTCTGCAATGATCTCAAGAGCAGTAACTATCACGATGCCTACCAGCAATTATCGAGTAGCGCTCAAAGTCAGCAAAGCGAAGCGAATTTTACAACCTCTTTGCAGCGAAGTTTCTCCTCGGTAGGAGGTCTGAAGGACTGCACGTTCAACAACGAGAGCGATGCCGATGCGACGGCGACAGCGGTGATGACGTTGACTGTGAATCTCACTGTTGTTCCTCCTATCAACTACAATGCGAATCTTGTGAGCGAGAGTGGCTCGTGGAAAATAAATCAAATTAAAAAACAACAGTGAGCGCGATAGGAAGGGAACGTGTTGGATACCAGTCTGACATCCAACACGTTCCCTTTTTGCTGTCTTTACTGCTCTTAAAGCATCGGAATCTTAATCCCTAGCTCTTTTGCGCACTCAATCGCCTCATCGTAGCCCGCGTCGGCATGCCTCATCACTCCCGTTCCTGGATCGTTCGTCAGCACTCTTGAGAGTCTTTGCGCCGCCTCTGGCGTACCATCGGCAACAATTACTTGCCCGGCGTGTATCGAGTAACCAATGCCCACACCACCACCGTGATGTAGGGAGACCCATGTTGCGCCCGAGGCAGTATTCAGGAGCGCGTTGAGTAAAGGCCAATCGGCGATAGCATCGCTGCCATCCTTCATGGCTTCCGTTTCACGATATGGAGAGGCCACCGATCCGCTGTCCAGGTGGTCACGTCCGATCACAATAGGGGCTTTGACAATGCCTTTTGCTACCAGTTCATTAAAAGCAAGCCCGGCCTTGTCGCGTTCTCCATAGCCCAACCAGCAGATGCGCGCCGGTAAACCCTGGAAGTGAATTTTCTGCCTTGCCAGCGTAATCCAGCGTTTGAGGGCCGCATCTTCAGGAAATAGTTCGAGAATCGTCTCGTCGGTGCGGTAGATATCCTCTGTATCACCGGAGAGCGCCACCCAGCGGAAAGGGCCTTTGCCACGGCAGAAGAGGGGACGAATATAAGCGGGGACGAAGCCCGGAAAATCTAGCGCGTGCGTTTCGCCAGCCTCGAGAGCTTGCCCGCGCAGATTGTTGCCATAATCAAAGACGATTGAGCCCATCTTTTGCAGGTCGAGCATAGCGCGTACATGGGTCACCATTGACGCCATTGAGCGGTTGACATAACCCTGGGGGTCGCGCTTGCGCAACTCTTGCGCTTCTTCCTCCGAAAGACCCGCGGGAATATAGCCGTTGAGGGCATCATGGGCCGACGTCTGATCGGTCACCATATCCGGTACGATGCCACGTCGCACCAGTTCGGGATAGACCTCTGCTGCATTGCCGATCAGCCCGATAGAGAGTGGCTGACCCTGATTGCATGCCTCTCTTACCTGGTGCAGGGCTTCGTCAAGCGTGCTGGCTATCTCATCACAGTAGCCAGTCTCGAGCCGCCGCTGGATGCGGTGTGGATCAACCTCTACAGCCAGACAGACGCCTTCGTTCATCGTAACTGCCAGGGGTTGGGCACCGCCCATGCCGCCTAACCCGGCGGTGAGAATAAATTTGCCTTTCAGTGAGCCACCAAAATGCATACGTGCCGCCTCTGCAAAGGTTTCGTAGGTTCCCTGCACAATGCCCTGCGAACCAATATAGATCCATGATCCAGCAGTCATCTGTCCATACATGGTCAGGCCCAAAGCCTCCAGGCGGCGAAATTCGTCCCAGTTACCCCAATGAGGTACCAGATTAGAGTTAGCAATTAATACACGAGGTGCATCAGCGTGGGTACGAAAAATACCCACAGGCTTGCCTGATTGTACCAGTAACGTCTCATCATCTTCCAACTGTCGTAGCGAACGCACAATAGCGTCGAAGGCCGCCCAGGATCGTGCGGCACGTCCTGAGCCGCCATAGACAACCAGGTCGTCGGGACGTTCGGCAACATCGGGATCAAGGTTGTTCATAATCATGCGTAAAGCGGCCTCCTGTTGCCAGCCTTTGCACGAGATAGCCGTACCGCGCGGCGCGCGAACAGGGCGTGGTCCATGTCCCTCCGTCGTCGTTGCGGAAGGTGTATTTTCTGTACCGGGCATAATGATTGATCTCCTTTACCATCGAGCAGCGAAACAATATGCATGTGATCAACTTCACCTGAGTATAGCGCATGTTGAATAGGGATGGGAAATTCCGTGATGTAGCGCGAGAGTGACTCTCGACAAAAGCTAGCTACGTGTAGCTATTATGTATACCTATTTCTCAATGTAATGTGAAATTCGCTTATTAAAATATGTTGCTGTAAGCTCACGCTTACCGTCATTACTATCGTACGGATAAATCAGGTCGTTTTACCATTGGATTTAAGGAATGATCAGAATGAATATGCAGTCTCTGGCGTTGGCGATAGAGGTGTATACGCGGCAACGCCTATCACGATATGTCGAAGAACTCGGCGAATTATGTTCAATTGACTCGTTTAGCTATCACAAGTCGGGGCTGGATGAGATAGCTCTCTGGCTGGCGCAACGCATGCGCGGTCTGGGTATGGATGCCACTATCATCGAACGTGAAGTATGGGGCAATGATATACTCAGCGTGATACGGGGCGAGGGAGAAGGAACTGTCCTTGTGCTTGGGCATACGGATACCGTGTATCCTGTGGGTACAGCTGCCACGCGCCCAGTACGGCTCGAAGGAGACACGGTATACGGGCCGGGTGTCTGCGATATGAAGGGCTGTATCCTCTCGGCCATCTTTGCGCTTGAAGCTCTGCTTGCCCTGGGATACCGCTCTTTTAAAGAGATTCGTTTTCTCTGCGTCTCAGATGAAGAGATTACTTCCCGGCACAGTCTGGATGTGATGGAGCAGGCCTCTCAAGGAAGTCAAGGGGCGCTCATTTTGGAAGCGGCGCGTAGCAATGGCGATATTGTCAGCGCTCGTAAAGGGAATGCCAGGTATACGCTCACCGCTTATGGACGTTCCGCCCATGCAGGTGTCGAGCCAGAAAAGGGGCGCAATGCAATTTTAGAACTGGCCCATCAAATCCTTCAATTTCAAAGCCTGAATGGGTGGCGCGCAGGGGTCACCATTAATGCGGGCGTTTTCACTGGTGGAACGTTGCCAAATGTCGTGCCTGACCTGGCACAGGTGCAATTTGATCTGCGCTACTTGCATTCAAAGGATAGGATCGATACGGAAATGCAGTGGCGGAACATAATGTTACGACAACGAGTACCGGGGGTGGAATTGAAGTTGGAAGTTGAGCCAGATTTTAAGGAGCCAATGATTTGTTCAGTAGAGAGTCTCAAAATGGTACATATGGCCCAGGATATCGCCGGGTCGTTAGGATTTGACGTCAGCCATGTGCTGACGGGAGGCTCGTCTGATGGAAGCCATACTACCGGCTATGGCGTGCCAACGCTTGATGGTCTCGGCCCAATTGGCGGTCTTGATCATAGCCCCAATGAATACCTCCTGTTAAGCAGTGTTGCTCCTCGCACAGCTCTCCTTGGAGGC
>DMFQ01000054.1:10035-11616 GCA_003450555.1 Ktedonobacter sp. | reverse complement strand
CTTGTTCCTCTTCAAGTGCTTATGATATAATCTGTGAAGAAATCTTATCTTTGTGGTATGTAACATGCAGATGAACTAATGAAACCTATCCCCCCTAAGCATTATAAAGGACTGTTGAAATATGATGGATCCCGATAGCGAACTTGGAGCGCGCTACCAATCAGTCATGGCGAATCCTGATTGGTATCAGACGAATATTCCTTGTCAGGTAGGCTGTCCAGCCCATACCGATGTTTCGACGTATATTGGTTTGATTTCCCAGGCCCGTTTCGACGAGGCGTATCTTTTGAACCGCAATGCCAATGTCGTACCAGGCGTACTTGGACGTACTTGTGCACGCCCCTGTGAGCCTGTCTGCCGCCGTAACAAAGTTGATGGCAAGCCCATTGCTATTTGTTGGTTGAAACGCGCTGCCGCCGACCACCGCGAGTATCAACATCGCGCCGAGCGGCCACCTTTGACCAAAGAAAAGAGCATTGGCGTAGTCGGTGCGGGTTCTGCTGGCCTGGCTGCTGCGCGTGACTTGCGCGTAATGGGATACCCTGTGACACTCTATGAGGAGTATCCCACGGCTGGTGGTGTCATGGTCAATGGTATACCTGTCTGGCGTTTGCCGCGCACTGTTACGTATGAAGAATGCGATGAATATATGGCGGACCTGGGCGTTGAAATGCAATACAACACCAGGGTTGGGCGTGATATACAGGTAACAGACTTATTGAAGAAGCATGATGCTGTTTATCTTGCCGCTGGCTGTTATGTTCCTAACGCTTTGACAGGGCCGGACAACAAAATTATCTCAGGAGCGGACCTCAAAGGTGTCGAGGATGGCATAAAACTTTTGGCAAAGACCAACTATGGCGATCCTGCCTATATCGGCAAGCGCGTTGTCGTCTATGGCGGCGGCTTCACTGCAATGGACTGCTGCCGCACTTCGATCCGTTTCGGTGCTGATAAAGTGTACGTCATTTATCGCCGTTCAAAAGAGGAGATGCCATCCGACGAATATGAAGTCGATGAGGCTACCTCCGAGAATGTCGAGTTCATGTACCTTGTCTCGATCGTTGAGGTTCTCAGTAAGGATGGGGTGCATGCGAGCGGTATCAAGCTTATTCGTAATAAACTGGGTGACCCAGATGCGAGTGGACGTCGCCGCGCGGTAGCCGTTCCAGGCAGTGAATTTGTGCTTGATAACATCGATACTGTCATTCCAGCTCTCGGTCAGGCAAGCGATGGCGCATGGGTACCATCCAAAGAACTCAATCTGGATGTCAATCGATGGAGTGTTCCCCTGGTAGATCGTGATACCTGGATGACCAGCTATCCTGGACTCTTCGCTGGTGGTGACTATACAGAAGGAGCGCGCAATCTCATTTCAGCCATTGCTGATGGACGAGACGCTGCAGCTGCGATCAATCTCTATCTCGGTGGTGTAGATAAACCCGCTGAGGCAGCAGAAGAAATAGAATTGCCTGATTATCGGCGCGGTATGGTCGATGACTACGAGTCAATTGCACACCAGAATATTCCAGGTCTACCGCTGAAGGACCGCTACAGCAACACACGAGAGACAGAGACCGG
>DMFQ01000054.1:9498-9864 GCA_003450555.1 Ktedonobacter sp. | reverse complement strand
CGTGTGGTCAAAGGTGATCCAATGCATTTGGGAACAGAAGACTGGAGAGGTGGGGCCGATATGATCATCGACGAGGAGAAGTGTATTCGCTGTGGCCTCTGTATTGTGCGCTGTCCCACGGATGCAATCTCGATGGTGCAGTTCGAAGTAGCTAGCCCGAACGACCGTTGGACGGTCTCCAAAATTCCTATGCTTAATATTCGTTAGTAGGGTTTTACATAAGAGAACAGGGGCGTGTAGTCTAATCTATGCGCCCTGTTCTTTTTTTTGTTGGTACCATTTGTCCTAGTGACTTGCCCAAAATCGCTGGCATGACGATAATAAAAGCTGAATAGAACGTGATCGTCGCATCCAGGTTGGGAAATA
>DMFQ01000054.1:8045-9343 GCA_003450555.1 Ktedonobacter sp. | reverse complement strand
GTTGGGAAATAAATGAGTAGAATAGATTTGAAGAGCAGAATAGCCTGTGGAATAGTTTTATGTTTATTCGCCTTAGGAGCGTGTGGTAATCCAGCAGACAGTACTGGAAGAGCCAGCACTCCAACGCCTATTCAGCAAGAAGTAAGTACCAATCCAACTATTGCTCCGACTGCCACAGCTACACATATCCATTCCACTCCAGTAGTCACCACCCACGCCACACCGGCCACACATGCCCCGACTGCCGGCAGCGGCCCTTTAGTCATCCTGACTCCAACTCCACTTCCAGGTGGGAGTTCACAAAGTCAACTCGTGACACTGCCAGACCGTACATTGACTATCCAGAATGCCAGCAAACAACAGGGCATGGATGCTAATACGACAGCTATCACGTTGGTGATGTCGGTTAAGAATACAGGAACAAAATCCATTCCGAATCAGGCCAGCTACTATCTTCTAGTTGGGAGCGAGGGAGATATATTTGGCTACCAGTCGAGCGCTACTGCCAGCTACTTTGGTACAATTGCGCCGAGTAATACGCGCAGTGGCTCCATTGTCTTTCAGGTACCGACCGCGGCGGTTAAAGGGCTTCGTCTGCTGTTTCGCCCAGATATAACTCAGGAGACGGTGTTTGTAGCCCTGCAGGTGAGTTGAATAGCAGAAGTAGTTTTAACTGGTCGCTTTCTGACGCAGGTATTCTAGCACAATGCGATCTATCCGAGCGTCTTCAAACCAACGCTCCTCCAGGTTTTCGCGTCCACTAAACTTGCGAAAGGCGTCGCGTGTCACGTTGTCATATGAACCACTGATAGCTCCCTGATAATCTCCGAGAGATGTTAGCAGCTCTTGTAGCTCTCGAGCCACGTCGTGGTCGATGACGAGAATATCCGCGGGATCAGGTGGGAAGAGATACAGTATTATCCGAGAGTTTTCAGATGCAAAATACAAAACAAAACACATAAGTACTTGACATTTTTGCTTCTTTCAAGCAGAATTATTGGAAGCCTACATAATAAAGGTAGATATATGATTGCCCAATAGTGGGGTGTCCTAAAGTGAGAGATTACTCTTTTTAAGAGACGTATATCTTTCAAGGAGTAGGCGAGTGTGCTACTGATCAGGTGTCTCCCTNNCACATAAGTACTTGACATTTTTGGTTCTTTCAAGCAGAATTATCAGAAGTCTACTTACTAAAGGTACATATATGATTACCCAGTGGTGGGTATCATAAAGTGAGAGATTACGGTTATTAAGAGACGTATATCTCTAAGGGGTAGGCGAGTATGCTACCGATCAGG
>DMFQ01000054.1:6799-8025 GCA_003450555.1 Ktedonobacter sp. | reverse complement strand
TATTTGGATGCTGTATGTAAAAATCGCTGGAGAGGTGGCCAGTGATGAAAGGTGATGGAGGGAAATGCTGCGGTCTATAAGGAGCAATCATGGTGCGACAGGACTGGTCTGATGAGGACCTTGCCCAAAGGCTGCATGAACTTGACCCAGAGGCCCTGGAGACGCTCATCTCCCGGTATTCTCGAGAAATCTTTTATTTTATTCGCGTGGTTTTGGACGGTGTAGGCGTTGCGCAGGATGCTGAAGAATGCGTCAATGACCTCTTTGTGGCAGTCTGGCAGGAGATCGACTCGTTCGATTCTGCACGTGGAACACTGCGAACCTGGTTAACAATGCGTGCTAAGTACATAGCATTGGATAGGCGGCGCCAAATGTGTCGTCGCCAGGCACATAATGTGCAATCAGCTGATGAAACCCGCCAATGGGCACCATCAGATGGTGGTGGGGGGCGGAAAGCCTTTGGGTGGGGAGGGTATGACAATGACAATCGGGTCACTCTTCCTCCACATCCCGAGGTCCAGTATGGAAAATCTGCTAGAACAAAGTGAGAGGCGCGAAGAATTGCGCCTCGCCTTGGCGACGTTGCCAGAGCTTGACCGCTACTTGATTTATCAACGTTACTTTAAGTTCGCCAGCACAGAAGAGTTGGCAGCGAAAACGGGATTGACCCGTCATGCTGTCGATACACGACTCTGGCGAGCGCGGAAAAGCTTGCGTGAGGCGCTCAAGGAGCATGCACATGAGTATGAGCGAATTTGAGAGACAATTGAACACATGGGATAGGGATTTCTCGACCCTTTCGACACAGGGCCATGATCTGCCTGCGGATTTCAGTGACGATGATGTGGCTTTTGCAGAAGAATTGGATGAACTCTTTGCTCTACACAAAGAGGATATACCACCGTATTATGTGCAGACACTATTGGATTCTGAAGAGCCTCTTTTCCAGGCAGTTGAACAGGGTTTTGAGCTTAAAACGCGGGTCCGCGTTTTTCGCCGCCTTAAGCTGCGGTACCGTCTCTTTCAAAAAGGCCGCCCTTCTTTCCGTTCGATAGTCAGCGGAATACCTGTACAACGTTTGCTCTCGGCTGGCGCCGCTTTTATGCTCGTAGTGTTTCTGACAGTGATGCTCACCGGCGCGTCATTTGCTTCAGGGATAGCAATGTTATTGCATAATGCCAAAGCTGGTGTTTTGCTGGTGCAAGACTATCCAGCGGCGCTATCTC
>DMFQ01000054.1:6089-6763 GCA_003450555.1 Ktedonobacter sp. | reverse complement strand
GCCTCAGTTGTTGCCAGATAACTACAGGCTTACTGATAGTTATCTTTATCAGGAACCACATCAAAGTTGGGCTGATGGTCCCTTCATAGAATTTGATTATACTCTCAACAGTAAGAATCCACATGGTACAGGTGAACTTGCTATTCGTGAATTTAAGCTCAATCCCAATGTAAAGGTTCTTCAGGTAGTGAAGGATGACTCTACTACAGCCATTAAAACAGATCAAAGTGGTCTGTCTCAGGCTATCTATGTAGATGGTCAATGGATCTTACATAATAAGTACCCGATCTGGGTCAAGGGCCAACGCAGTGAATTGATTTATCAGAAAGATGGCATCGTATTCTGGATTGTGGGTGACCAACGGGATGGCGTAAATCAGAATGCATTGCTCAAAATTGCAAATTCGTTGCAGGCATTACATTTAACCCATGCCATACCCCTGGGTAATGAGTACAATATTAATACTGTATCCCTGCTAGACGGAGATGTTAATGGACCATTTACCGGTGACGTTCTGGCAATCTCTCCAGATGGTAGCGATATAGGTACATACTTGAGCCTCGTTGGTTCTCAGCAATATGCTTCAATACATTCAATTGCAGTACATTCGCGCTGAGTTACAGATGCAAGCAGGCACGAGAGGATGCCAGTCGGTCATATTTGATGGACTATGA
>DMFQ01000054.1:5624-6010 GCA_003450555.1 Ktedonobacter sp. | reverse complement strand
CTATCCTATCGTACTGGACAACTGGTTATTTCATCTGGTATGCTTCATGTAGTGGCTAGAGGGGTTCAGTGGACGTTCGAGAAATCGTTCTCGCTTCAAGTACTATTTCTAGCAATGGCGCTAGGAAAAGATAGTCGTTTGCTATGCCTCAAAGGAGAGGAATAAGATCAGATGAAACAGCATACCACGGGCGAGAGAGCCATGAAACACCATGGACTCCCCAATCTTCGCCTACTTCGACATCGTAAAGGTTTGAGCCTCGGTCAACTTGCAGATATGACAGGACTCCGCCGCGATACCATTGCTCACCTTGAAAACGGACGTGAAGATCCGCAACCCTATCACCTACGTCTATTAGCGCGTGTTTTAGATGTACCTCAACTTGA
>DMFQ01000054.1:3986-5453 GCA_003450555.1 Ktedonobacter sp. | reverse complement strand
GTTTTCTCGAATGGGCAGCGTGCAAGCCGCCCATTCAATTTAGTGAGCGCAATTGCTGCTACATCCTCTTGACTTTTCCTTCAATCTTGCTTATACTGTAATTAATCGACCAATTAATTAAATTGTGATGTCAATACTTTTTAGGAAATGATAAGAGGTAGCAATAAGCATGGCGCGAACGCCGAAAGTTGTAGAAGATCGTCGAGAGCAAATAATCGATGCGGCAATGCGAGCATTTTCACAGAAGGGATATTCGAGAGCAACCAATAAAGATATAGCCCGCGAGGCGGGCATCACGCCCGGGCTTATCTATCATTACTTCGAGAACAAGGAGGCTCTGTTCAAAGCGATCATCGAGGGACGCTCACCCCTCAAGCTTATAAACTCTCTGCCACAGCAGGTTTTTACAATGCCTCCAGATATTTTCCTGCGTTTCCTGATTATCCAGATTCTAGGTATCATCGAAGAAGAGAAATTTGGACAGTTGCTGCGGGTGATATTTTCAGAGCTGATTTATAATCCGAAGATTACCCAACTGGTTACAGGGGTTTTGCAACGGGCAATAGGGTTCTTAACGACCTATTTTGCAGCGCAGATTGAGAGCGGCGAGTTACGCCGTACAGACCCTACGCTAACCGCACAGATCTTCTTTGGTAGTGTGATCGCCTTTGTTTTGCGTCGACAAATTTTACGAGATCCGCTGGCTTTACAGTATACGCCAGAGCAGATAGCAGACGCTGTTGTTGAAACGGTTCTCAAGGGCCTGGTAGCGCGCGAATAATTTTTTTCTCGATCATTAATTGGCTGGTTAGTTAATAAAATAGGAGGGCATGTATGACAAACTCCAGTTCTGAAGTATACGAGGGAGGACAAATACAGGGGAGGGGGAAAGTTGGGGAGAATGGAGAGCCGATAGTTGTCATCGAGCAACTCGTCAAACAATTTTGGTAAGCTTCGTGCGGTCGCAAATCTGACTATGACCATCAACACTGGAGAGACATATGGTTTGATAGGTCCCAATGGATCTGGTAAGACTACGCTGATCCGCATGATGGTAGGTTTGTCACGGCCAAGCGGCGGCACTATAACCATTTTAGGAGAGCGCATGCCAAGCCGCAAAGTCTCTCCCAGGCTTGGGTATATGCCTCAACTCAGCGCCCTCTACCTTGATCTGACAGCGAAGGAGAATATGCGCTTCTTCTGCAACATTTATGGCTTGCGGGGCAAGGAACAGAGTCGTCGGATCCAGGAAATGCTCGAGCGGGTAGACCTGGCGGACCGTGCCAATGACGTCGTTGGGAAGTTCAGCGGCGGTATGAGGCAGCGCCTCTCTCTTGCCTGTGCCCTGGTGCACGGACCGCGCCTGGTAGTACTCGATGAACCGACCGTTGGAGTTGATCCTGAACTGCGCCGTTCATTCTGGGATTACTTTGCCCAGTTGAATAGCGAAGGCGTTACTATTATTGT
>DMFQ01000054.1:0-3655 GCA_003450555.1 Ktedonobacter sp. | reverse complement strand
CTCCTCTATCTGGTATTGACGAATACCAGCACGGTACAAACTCTAGCCATCGTCCGACCTACCGGCACGAATAGTGATCAGGTGAATACGTTACTTGATAAGCTCTTGACCGGCCAGGATAAACTGAAAACAATCACTATTACGGCTGGTCAGGTGGATACAACCCTTAAGAACGGTGATGCCGCTGCTGTGATCATCTTTCCGGAAGATTTTGCCCAACAGATCTTTACAGGCCAGAATCCAACGGTACAGGTGAAGCTCGAAGGTTCTGATCCTGGCGTGGCAAGTGCTATGAGTGATGTAACGAGCGGGCTGATTCACCAGCTCGGGGTAACAATGGCAGCATTAAAGACACAACTGACCCAGGGAGGTCAGCCTGGTCAGTTGCCACAGACGATAAACAGCGCTATCCCGTTTACAGTCAGTAATCCAGAGTACCTGTATGGTGGGCCGCAATACACTTTTAATGACTCCCTTGCTCCCGTGTTTATTGGCATCTTCTCTTTCTTCTTCGTTTTCCTGCTCACTTCGGTTGCCTTTTTGCGCGAGCGTTCGCAGGGCACGATCGAGCGCGTCATGGTCTCTCCGTTGACGCGTGTAGAGCTTGTTATGGGCTACATCAGCGGCTTTACGCTCTTCGCTCTGATACAATCGCTGCTGATCCTGCTCTTCGTCGTCTTTGCACTACGCGTCCACTACAGCGGCAACCTTGCCCTGATCTTCCTGGTTTCAGTGTTGCTCACAGTTGGCAGCGTCAACCTTGGCATTTTCCTTTCAACCTTTGCCCAGAATGAGTTCCAGGTGATCCAGTTTATACCCCTGGTCTTCGGTATCCAGGTCTTCTTGTCGGGCATTTTCTGGCCTGTCGCGCAGTTGCCAGCCGCTCTGCAGCCGGTATCCTACCTGTTGCCCCTGACCTACGCTAACGAAGCATTGCGCAATGTAATGCTTAAAAACTACGGTATCGGCGATATCGCTGTACAACTGGTTGCATTACTTGTCTTTGCCCTGGCAATGGTCGTCCTAAGTTCTCTCACTATCCGCCGCCAGCGAGCGTAGTGAAACAATGCTTGGAGGTACACATATGCAAAACGATCTTGCTACACAAACACACCAGCCCGAGCAAACGGAACAAACAACCTGTTGTATCGTCGGTAGTGGCCCTGCCGGGGCAGTGTTGGCTTTGCTCCTGGCGCGTCAGGGGATTCCCGTTCTACTGCTTGAAGAGCATATGGACTTTGATCGTGACTTTCGTGGTGACACGATCCATCCGTCGGTGTTAGAAATTATGGACCAGCTTGGTCTGGCGGACCGCTTGCTCGAAATCGAGCATACACGAGTAGATACTCTACCTGTGCAGACCGCTGAAGGAATTGTCACCATCGCTGACTTCCATCGCCTGAAAACGCGCTTTCCGTATATCGCGTTGATCCCCCAGGTACATTTCCTGGAGTTCGTTACCAGTGAGGCGAAGCGCTATGCAAACTTTCAACTGGTGATGGGGGCACGGGTGGAGAAACTCATTATCGAGGATGGGTACGTTCACGGTGTGCATTATCGCGGGAGGGATGGTTGGCACGAGGTACGAGCAGTGCTCACGGTCGCTGCTGATGGGCGCTTCTCGCGCGTGCGCAAATTGGCAGGATTTGAGCCAATCAAAACAGCTCCGCCGATGGATGTACTCTGGTTCCGCCTGCCACTCAAAGCTGGTGATGCAAAGGAATCTGCCGGGCGCCTGGCCTCGGGTCATATCCTGGTGATCCTGAATCGCGCTGATTACTGGCAGATCGGCTATGTCATTCCAAAGGGGGGGTATCAGAAGATTCATGCTGCTGGTCTGGAGAGCTTGCGCAAAGAACTCGCCGAGTTGCTGCCTGAGTGGGTGGACCGGATAGCTACGTTGCAGGAGTGGAAGCAGATCTCCGTCCTTTCAGTCGAATCAAGTCGTCTTCGTCGTTGGTATCGTCCCGGGCTGCTCCTGATTGGCGACGCGGCACATGTGATGTCGCCCGTCGGTGGCGTTGGGATCAACTACGCCGTGCAAGATGCTGTGGTAACAGCAAATGTCCTGAGCGATAAACTCAAAGCGGGCCAGATACGATCAGGCGACCTGGCAGAGGTGCAACGGAAGCGCGAGTGGCCGACGAGAATTATCCAGGGCTTTCAGAATATGTTGCAGCGAACAGTGCTTGTCAACGTGCTCAAATCGGATAAGGCCTTGACCTTCCCGCCCTTTGTGCGTTTTCTCCTGCGCCTGCCGTTGGTGGGTACGCTTCCCACGCGTTTAATCGCGTTTGGCCCGTCGCGCGTCCATGTGAAAGAGGTGTAGTACCGTTTTTCATGGTAGCAGAAAAAGGAATGGGCGTGACTGTCAATCGTCACATCCATTCCTTTTTTTGCTAGGCAATGATTTCAGGCTCTAATGGCGGAAACCTGCTTCTCGAAATTCTTGAAGAACTGGTCGAGGGCAACCTTCACTGCGCCTTTGAGAATGATCTCGGGTGTAGAGGCAATTTTGCCTTCCATTTCGGCGTGGGCATTATAGCTCAGGATTGTGCTATTAGCCTCTTCCGCCAGGTCGACCGCGCAGGTGGCTCTGATCGCACCCATCGAACTCTTCGGTTCCGCGATCATAACGACACGCGACGGAGCAATTACTTCGCTTGTCTGTAAAAATACGACATATGGTCCCTTGAGTCCTGGAATATTGGGGCTGATCTTCAACTTCAACTGTTGACCACCGGCCATATCTACGACCTTGGCGCTTTCGCAACCGGGAATGCTCTCCTGGAGAACGCTGGGATTCAAAAGCGCGGAAAATACCTGTGGACGGGATGCTTTAATCTTCTGACTACCTGAAATGTTCATACGAAATATGTTACCTTCTTCTATGATTATTATTCATGCTTTAGGAGCATGAACACTCTACGGACTTTATTATGCTTGATCTGTCCGTGAGTATCAATAGATCAGGTAAGAAGTACCATGAATGTCTATTATCACCATCAAGTAGGTTATTGATGTTGCAACGCGGCAACAATGAGGGTGACGAAAAGGACAACAAGTGCGCAAACAAGCAGAAGCACCACGCCTATCGGGATGAGCACCACCGCCGTTGCCTTGCCTCCACTCAGGCGATGCACCGCCATGATCGAGAAGATATTCAGGACGATGGAATAGATGCTTATGGCAGAAACAACGACAACGCCAAGATATGGGATCAAGTTAGCAATGCTTGTGACAATACCAATTGGTACGCTAAACAGCAGATAGGCATAACTTTGGGTCACGAATCTTCCTTGTCCACCAAAAGCTCTGGCTAGCCCGTAGAAAATTCCCATACCAATGAAGAAAAATAGCGGGACAATGATGATGCTTCCAAAGGACAGGCCAGCAATAAGAGAACGAATTGCTGCCGGGTTGATAGAACTAGAACTGGTTGAATTGTAGGTAGGTGATATCAGGGTGGCCAGGTAAGTCAGTATTGCGGAGATGATAGCAAGGCCAATGAGTTGTACCCATACAATATCCCAGCTTGCTTTACCCATTTCTTCAGCGAAGGTCATTACCCCAGGCCTTGTTGTTACCTTGATATACTGCTTTGGCAAACCCTTGATGGCCTCACCTAATGGAAGCGGCGCTGATTGTGGCGGAC
>DMFQ01000214.1:10599-10751 GCA_003450555.1 Ktedonobacter sp. | reverse complement strand
TTTCAAGGGCTGGCGTCTCCACCAAATTGGGGCAAGTTCAGGTCGAGCACGACAAGTGCGAGAGAGCCACCAAACCGGGGCAGGCTCACTACAACTATTCCATACACCCCGCTATCCGGTTACCTGCATCTACAGAGGGCTACGGACGGGAA
>DMFQ01000214.1:10178-10347 GCA_003450555.1 Ktedonobacter sp. | reverse complement strand
CTACGGACGGGAATCCCCTAACAAGCGCACCCAGTTGAGCTCGTTTTTGACGGTATTCCATAGACGTGCATCGGCGGTCCAAAACTCGCATTGCTCACGTTGGGCCAGCGCGAGATAGTGAGCATCATAGGTGGCCGGTAGGTGAAAGCGGTGAGCGAACTCTATTGCC
>DMFQ01000214.1:9699-10018 GCA_003450555.1 Ktedonobacter sp. | reverse complement strand
GTGAGCGAACTCTATTGCCCGTGCACTCGTCTCCTCATACAATGAGAATTGAAGCAGTATCCCGAGCGAGAACAGTTTTGAAAGCCCCTGAAGCGCCTCATCATACGTAAGCTTGCCAGCGATAGCGTGACGATGAAGAATGTTGGTGACCTCATAAGCAAACAGGGCTGGAGCCATAATCTCTTTTCTCTCATCCGTCCACTTGTCGAGTAATCCCAAGGACATCGTAGAATCTACTTCGAGAAGGACCCATTTCAATGCAAGGTTTGCGTCAACCACCACCGCATCGCTCATCGCTGTTCTAACTCCCTCGTTCGTT
>DMFQ01000214.1:8954-9548 GCA_003450555.1 Ktedonobacter sp. | reverse complement strand
TTCCTCGCGTGCTTGGCGAAGCAGTTCCACGGAGTCTTCAAACACCTGCCCTGGATGGGAGCGTCTTATCTCTTCACGAAAGTGTTTCAGGTCTTCTACCGCCACCCGATCCAGCTGCCCACTTCGTTTTTGCGCAGCGTTGGCCTCAGGGGGAACAACCTGTTCAAGAATGCGACCTACATACTCTTCCAGAGAAAGATTACTTTGTGCCGCCGCTAGTGTTAAGCGCTGGCGCAGCTGGGGATGAATATTAATGATGAGATCATTCGTTTGATCGCCATTGTGCTGATGGTGCATTGCCATGATTACACTACTCTCCACGATCGATGTAGGTAAAGATGCTCTTTCGTTACGTTTAACTGCTTCAATGATATGTTACCAGAACGTATCACAGACTTCAAGCAATTGAGAGGGCCCAATACCAATTATAACAGATGCGAGAAAGTCGGGTTGGGTTTCATCCACTCCTGGAACGAGCGGATCGGAATCTGCTGCTTCAGCAGCGTTCCCGCACAAGTCGTGGAGGTGCTCATGCCACAGAAGCCGCTTCTATCAGTGTGGGGAGAAAAGAGATGAGGCGTTTGGCGCAGATGC
>DMFQ01000214.1:7843-8906 GCA_003450555.1 Ktedonobacter sp. | reverse complement strand
GTTTGGCGCAGATGCGGTTGGCGGCGTTCCAGACCAGAAACAGCGCGTGTTGGACTTCCAGTCTATAGGTGACGATGATGTGGACGGTGGCAGGTGGCGGCGGGCCTGATCTACGGCCAGGTGAAGAAATGTTACCGGCGGCGCAAGCTGATGCGGGTCACGCACGTGATGCGCCTTGGGACAGAGACCGCTCTCAAAGCCGTCTTGCAGAGGTTGGGTTTCTCTGGACGGTTAAACACCGCTTTTATTGAGCGGGTGAATCTGACGGTCCGTCATGGGGTAGCAGCGCTGGCACGTCGCACCTGGGTCACAGGCCAGCAGTCCCCACCACTCCTGGCCCATCTCGAGTGGTGGCGAGCGTACTACCATTTTGTGCGTCCCCATGCATCGCTCCGGATGGCGCTCGTACACCCTCGAGAACGAGGTGGCAAACGTCTGGCACAACGCTACCGGCAATGTACACCAGCGATGGCAGCGGGAAGAACCAACCGACGGTGGACAGCACGGGAAGTGCTCTGTTATCCCCTCCCCGATGGCACAGTTCACTCTTTGAGCATGAATAAAGTGAGAAGACGCACCAGCGATAGGGCAGCAGGTGGCTTGATGAAGATAAAAACAGGTTGAGCCGCATGCGCCTTCAGGATGAAGTATCCTATCTGTCCAGTCCAATGAGGAGAAATCCGTCCGAAATGGGTTCGCCGGGGCTGATTGAATGATCCACCATCTCCAATGGCTGTACCCATCGCTTGGGCCACGTCAGCCCGGTCACGTATGAGCAGCAAGCAAAGTGAGTTTCCACATTCGCCCTCTCCACAAAAGCGGGTCAAGGTCAAGGCGGCTTTCATAACATGGGGGCTTGCATGCCCTCATTTTAGCAGCTTCCTGCCTCTTTGCACAAGAGCTTTCTTGACCTACATTAGCACTATCCCTCGTCTCTCTCTTCAAGAGTTACTTATGACAGTATGTACGAATCACCTTAATCATACCGCAGGATATCGCTCACACGCACCCGCGCCGCGCTCAAGGCTGGGCCACAACTGGCAAGCGTGGCAATGAGCATGAT
>DMFQ01000214.1:5197-7744 GCA_003450555.1 Ktedonobacter sp. | reverse complement strand
GAGCATGATCGCCAGCGCGAGGGGCGCGAATGTGAATGGGAGCGGTAGCAAAACCGAGCCGATGAAATTCACGAAGGCGTAAGCGGCGGGAATGCCCACGATCAGGGCGGCTATCCACGCGACTATAGCCAGGGAAAAGCCCTCTGTCCAGAAGACCCGAGCCACTCCCCAACCGGTCGCGCCCATTGAGCGCAGAATGCCGATTTCGCGCCGCCGTTCCAGCACCGAGATGGTCAGCGTGTTGAAGAGTCCCAGCATCCCTACCAGCCCGATGATGGCCGAAACCGCGTACAAGATGACGGTGACAATCTGGAACTGGTTCTGATTGCTCGCCAGGATTTGCTGCACTGTCTGGATGTTCGGTGACGCGCCAGAATGGGTCAGCGTGGCATCGAGCGCATTCGCCATGCGCTCTACCGCCTGTGGCGCATGATCCTTCGCCTGGATCATAAAGCCCCCTGCAAGGTTGGCGGGCAGCCTCTCGAAGGCGTACAGATTGTTAATCGTGGTGATGCCGACGCCGCCGGATAACGTGTTACTATGGTCGATAACCTCGCCGATGATCGTCCATGTCGCGCTATCCGTTGCATTGGAGAGCGTCATTTTATCGCCTACGTTCAGATGCAGCTTTCCGGCGGCAACATCGCTGATGAGCAGCACATTTGACTCATCACCCTGGAACCATCTTCCGGCAATGAGGCGGTAGCGATACATATGTGTATCTATTTCCACGCCATTAAGGTCGATCTGTCCATGCTGTGTTTTGACAAACTGGTCGTCGAAACGCTCAACCCGCGCCACATTGGGGACAGACAGCATTTGCGCTCTTACCTGGTCATATAGCTGTGGACGTATACCGACCAGCGCATCCATATGATAGGTATCCACGAATTGATTCAAACCTGCGGTAAATGAGTCGCTTGTAGCAGAGACCGACAGGAAGGCAATGCCGGAGATCATCAGCGCCAGCAACGTTAGCACGGCGCGCCCGCGCTTGCGGAACATGCTTCTCATACCCAGCCTCGTTGTCTGAGGAATCCAGGTCATGCGCTGCCCCAATTTGCTGCTAGACGGCGCGTGTTTCCCATTGCTCACCCCATAACTTGTCATGGCTTCGCGCACGGTGATCTTTGTACCCAGCCACAAAGGGAGTATGGCCGCCAGTAAAGGCACACCTATACCGACTGCAACGCTTATCAGCAGGATACCAGGCGTTACCTGGAACGCGCCAAGATCGAGCGTGAAGAGATTTGCCAGGTACGACAGGAACTCATATCCGGCGAGGATGCCCAGGCCAATGCCTAGAGCCGTGCCGACGACACCGTAGATGCCTACTGAAAGCAGGTAGCTGCGCATCACTTTCTGTCGCGTGCCGCCAATAGCCTTCATGGTGCCAATGATCTTGATTTGTTCGGCGATCAGCGTCGTCACCGTGTTCATAATCAGAAAACTTGTCAAAATCAAGGCGATGATGGCAAGCACCCGCGTTATCGCGAACACCGCGTCACTGGCGACCTGCACAGTGTTACTTCCCGGCGTGAAGGCGCTGAGTATCACCACGTCGTGCGCTCGTAGCACATTTGCCAGCGCGCGCGCCGTTGCATTTACCTGGTGCGTGTTGTACAACTGCACATCAATATGGTTCGCGCTGCGAATGCCTGTAATCTGGCTGAGCGCATTCGCGCTCATATAGGCGGTGGCGAACGAGAGGAATCCCGCGCCAGGCTGACCGAGCGTGCGCACCATGCCGACAACGCGCAACTGTTGCAGGCCGCTCGCGGTTTCAATCGTCACATGATCCCCGATAGCGAAATTCTGAAGCGCGCGGTCGCTCGACTCCATGGCGATTTCGCCCGGCCCCGGCAGACGGCCAGAGGTGAGTTCAAGGGTATTGATCTTCACGTTGTGGAAATCCGCGAAGGCCACAATGCCTATGCTGACCGGCGTCGATGCAGTGTGCCAGCGCGTGTTGTAATACGTGTCGAACTGCACCGTTTTGACATTTGGCACTGTCGCCAGTGTCGGAGCAAGCGACGCATCAACCGCCTGCACGTTGAACGAGAAGTCAGGGGCCGAAGACCGGTTTGCGCTGAACGAGATCGACTCACTCAGTGAACCACTGGTAATATTGATAGCAGTCAACCCGAGCACGCCAATGGCAATACCCAGCACGACCAGTATCGTGCGCAGGCGGCGGCGCGTCACATCAGCGATGGATTTGCGCGTCAATGCGCCCCCCGGTAATGAAATGCCCATTACAGCACCTCCATCGATGACTGCGGCATAGTGACGACAGCATCAGCGCCTTCGTGGTTGATGATTTGACCATCCAGCAACTCGATACGCGCGCTGGCGCGGGCGGCCAGGCGTGGATCGTGGGTGACATAAATGACGGTTTTGCCCTGCGCGGTCAGACCCGCCAGCGTATCAAACACCTGTCCGGCTGTATGCGAGTCAAGATTGCCCGTTGGCTCGTCCGCGATCACTACAGGAGGGATCATTTGCCAGGGCGCGTGCAATCGCTACACGCTGCTGCTCGCCGCCCGA
>DMFQ01000214.1:3908-5184 GCA_003450555.1 Ktedonobacter sp. | reverse complement strand
GGCAATGCATAGCGCGTTCGCGCCACTGGTGGCGTTTCAGTCCACCGCCTCCGCCCAGTTCCAGGGCCAACAGCACGTTTTCCAGTGCCGTCAGGGTCGGCACAAGTTGGAAGAACTGGAAGACAATACCGACATGCTGCCCGCGCCAGCGCGCCAGGGCGTTTTCGCTCATCTTGCGCAGCTCCTCGCCAGCAAAAACGATACGCCCGCTATTCGGTCGATCGATGCCGGTCAGCATGTTGAGTACAGTTGATTTGCCGCTGCCCGATGGTCCATTAATGGCAAAAAGACTCCGTGAGGGAATAGAGAAGGTGATATCATGAAGAATACTCGTTTTTTGGGCGCGTGTCTCGATCACGCGCGAGAGGTGTTCAACCTGAATAAGTGGCTGACCGGTTTTCAGAGCATACTGATTCTGGTCTAAAAACAATTTTGACATTTTTTTCTCCTGACAGGTGCCAGTAGCGACACTCCTGGTGGGTGCCCCAGCCTATCATCCACATTCATCTCAGGATCAAGCGGACGGGACACCCACCAGGGATGTCGCTACTGACGCGAAAGACGTTTTTGATTTCAATTCTGAACATAGCGGCACATACATGTTCTATTGGAAGTATGCCTGTCAGGTGTGTGGAAAATATCTCAAATCTGTAGCGATATGGTAGCGTTTCTGTCCGTTTTCGCTACAATTCTGTCACATTTTAGCTCACAAAACGATAGCCAACGCCCCATACCGTTACAATTTTCTCGCCTGGAGCGCCGAGCTTCTTACGCAGGCGCGTGATATGCGTATCGACGGTGCGATCAAATCCGTCGTAGTCGTAGCCCCACAACTGCTGCAATAAAAATTCGCGACTAAAAGCTCGTCCGGGGTGTGATGCCAGTAATAGCAACAATTCGTATTCTTTGGGCGTAAGATCAAGCTCTACTCCCTCGAGTGTGACGATGCGCTCCAACTTGTAGATTCGCAGCGGTCCGCGCATTATAGGGATGGATACAGGGGGTAGGGGAATCCGCAGAGGGGGTATCCTCATATGCAGGAATGCCGCTCGTGGGCATCCGGTCCCCACTCGATGCCGTTGATGAAGTCAGCAGTGAGCGGCTATCGAGTTCAACGCGACGCAGCATAGCGCGCACGCGCGCCAGCACTTCGCGTATGCTAAAGGGCTTTGAAATATAATCATCCGCTCCAACCTCCAGCCCCAACACGCGATCAATCTCTTCCGTGCGAGCTGTCAGCATAATGATGGGCATGAGGTAGTTCTGGCGCAACCGC
>DMFQ01000214.1:550-3865 GCA_003450555.1 Ktedonobacter sp. | reverse complement strand
TGGGCATAAGGTAGTTCTGACGCAGCCGACGACACACCGACAAACCGTCCATACCCGGCAGCATCCAGTCCAACACCACAAGCTGCGGACGGCGTTCATCCACTATTTTAAGGGCCGTCAGCCCGTCGAAGGCCTGAAAGACCGTGTGACCCTCGGCCTCCAGTTGCGCGCGGATCAAATTGCAAATATCTACTTCGTCCTCGACGATCAGAATCGTTGCCATCAAAGACTACTCCTTCGCTTTATAGAAAAGGCGCGTCTTTCACAGCAGCCACGGGTGGCCGGTACACAGGTGTGGCGATACGCAGCAACACGCGGAAACAGCTTCCCTCGCCCACTTCGCTTGTCACATTTACCGACCCTCCCATGGCATTGACGAGGTCGCGCACAATTGCTAGCCCTAATCCGAAGCCGCCAGATGAGCGGGTGCGCGAGGCATCGGTGCGGTAAAAACGCTCAAAAACGCGCTCCAGGTCTTCGGGCGGAATGCCTATGCCCGTGTCCGCCACCCTCAAAGCGATATACCTGGTGTCGATCCTCTCTACCGTCATTGACACAATGCCGCCATTGGGCGTATAGGTAATGGCATTGCGCACGAGGTTAAGTAGTACCTGTGCCAGTCGTTGGCGATCAGCCAGCACGGGCGGCGCATAGGGGTCTGCCTTGCTCACCAGCGTAATGGAGCGTTCCCGGCGCGCAAGCGGTGCCATCGTCTGCTGTATCTCCTCGATAACTTTAGACGTGTCAACCGGCTGTATGTCCAGGTGTAACTCACCAGCTTCCGTGCGCGCCAGCGAGAGCAGGTCGTCTACCAGCGAGCCAAGCCGCTCTGCTTCCCTCTGCACAATAACCAGGTAGTTGTGCAACTTCGTGTTGGGAAGCGTTTCCTCGTCTTCGACCGCGATCAGCAGCGATTCGACATGCCCACGGATACTCGCGATAGGCGTGCGTAATTCATGCGAGACATTGACGATCAACTCGCGGCGGCTCTGCTCAGCCCGTTCGGCTTTGACGCGCTCTTGCTCCGCGAACTCTCTGGTCTGCCCAAGACGAATAGCCGTATCGCTCATCCCCAGCAGAAAACGCGCTAGTTCGCCCGACAGGTGTGCCAGTCCATAAAGTATATACAGCGAAATGGTGAATAACCCGAAGCCCTTGAGAGAGAAGCGTAATAGTTTTTCAATTGTCGCCAGCTCATGCGGGCTGTGTGTGAGTAGCAATCCGAGATAAAAGAAAGGCACTATGGTCAGTGTTAAGACAAATGTCACCAGAGAAATTGAGATACTTAGCACAAGCAAACAGAGAGTGAGTACAAAGGAGAGAATACCCAGCGGAAATTTAAGCAGCAAGTAAACCAGACTTTTCCATGTCATGCCGTCTGTTAGGCTCTGCCAGAATCGCTGCAACCAGGTCAATTGTATTTGAAGTGGATATGACATGGGCCGGATATCAACATTCAGCCAGTTCATCGCCAGCCACCGCTCGAAGGCTGCTATGTATCGCCAGCCCAGTATCGTCAACATCGAGATAGGGACACCTATCCAGATAACCAGAGTACCGATACCGATAGATATGCCACAGACGAGAAATACAAAGTAAAACAAACCCAGCGGAAAGGACAAGAGGAGATAGAGCATAATGAGAGAAGCCTGTTGTATGGTGCCAATCCGATTCCATACCGGTGTCTGCCATGCTGCATTGCTGGTTCTGTAGTCCATGTGAAGCTCCGGGCAAACTAAGCGGTGCAATATGCTGTATCGCCCCGCTACAAGTATACTACTCCATGACGTTACACTCTAGTATGGCTCGGAGATGTGCGGAAAGTATCACGAATGTGTGACAAATCTTTGTCGCTACCAGGAACGAGCAGAGCTGCGACCACGAGCAGTTCACCAAAGGCAAGGGCTATGTTGCAAAAAACCTTGGAGAAGTGCTTTGGGCGCGAAGCTCTATCTCTCTGCTCGGCTTAACCGCCACTCCAAACAATCCCGCAATAAACGCCGCCTGACTTGAGCCGTCTCTCTTGCTTACTCCTTGCATCTGCCCTTTCCCAATCATCAACTTGATCGCTACTTGCTGCCCAATACGCGGGTCTTCTGCCAGGTAGACAGCGCCCATACCACCACTGCCCAACAAATGAAGAATATGAGAGCGGTCTATCTGTTTGCCTTCAAGCGACATGTTTCATTTCCCCGGTTGAAATGCACGAAAAAGGCTCATACTGGCGATGTTGTATGTATGCTGGATTTTACCATATCCACAGGCGAAAGCGTAGTCTTTTTGAAAGCTGACCTTGCATTCTTTTACAAACTGTACCTATCCTTCTGGCAAGCAGTAAATGGATTCAGTTAAACCACAGCCGCCTCGCTCCCCATTCGATCAAAAAGTATCTGGCACATTTCTGCTACATTTCCGCCATATTTCTGACATAGATTGATAGTATACTCATAGCGTGGAGCACCTGGAAGAGGCGAGTGCATTGCTCCACTAGAAATCTTACCCAATGGTCAGGAACTCCTGGCTATCATCTCTGCTTGCGAGCTTGGCGCGGGTGATGGTCCACGGATCACTTCCTCTTGCCACTGCTCCTCAAAGGTTTCAAGTAGATGGGCTCGGATCTTGCGCATGCCGCGTTGGAGGGTGCGGATTTGCAACGGCTGATGACGTCCTGGAGAGAGGTGCTGTAACTCCCGGAAAATGTCTCCGAGGCTCGCGTTCCGGGTTGGCAACCAGCCAGGACATGATCTGTTCCCACTCTCCATCAAAGGGGTCTATCTGGGTGCGCCGCCAGCCCAGGATGCGTTTTCTCCGCTCCTGCTCGTGGAACAGCGTGTGGAGCCCTGCTGCTGGATCGGGTACGCTCCTCTCGGCGGGAAGCGTTCCTGCTGTGCAAGATTCCACGGAAAAGACGCGGATGGAGGTAGAAGGGGCGTGTGAAACGAAAGGAGAACAACCGATGGCACATCGGAAGACGGCTTTTTGCAACTGCTCTACTTGTTGGAACAGGCGGATGGGGTCAAGCGCGTGTGCCACCTCGATCAGTTCCTGCTGCTTCTCGGCAGGTAGGACTTCGGACAGGAGCAACCGTTGCAGGGGGGTCTTCGCTGAATCGTAAACACAGCGCACTTTTTTCCCATCGCGTTGCTTCGATTGGAGTTTCATTGAGGGCTGGAAGCAATTGACGGGACCGTCGTAGCGCCCGGTACAGTTCAGTGAGTTGCCGATACGCCTGTTCCCCAACGAAGCGATCATAGCCGACCACCTGACGAACGATGGCTCCGTTTTTCTGTTCAACAAAACACTGATCGTTTTTCA
>DMFQ01000214.1:0-492 GCA_003450555.1 Ktedonobacter sp. | reverse complement strand
CGCACAATCGCTCCATTTTTCTGCTCCACAAAACACTGATCGTTCTTCAGGTACGGGCGGCCACGCGTGAACGAAATGCGTGCTTGTTCGCAGTAGGCGATTAATGCCCTCGTTGATGAATTCTCCACCGTTATCGGTATCGATCCCCAGGATCGGAAAGGGGAAGAGCGTGCGTGCCCGTTGGAGGGCAGCGAGGACCGCTTCCTGACTCCGGTTGTTTCTTGTAAACTAAAAGCGGCTCATCCTCACATTTGGGGAATGTTGAGCTTATAGCTCTGACTGGCTCCCTTTTTCACGCTCAAACAAATGGTTTATCCCACATTATAGAAGAGCTTCTCCCCAAATGTGAGGATGAGCCACATTTCGCTTGACAAAAACATCCGGTACAAGAGAGGAAGACATTCCGTCCACCCAGTCGCAACATCGGTGAGCGTCAGCGTGTACAGGTACCCCCCCCTCGATATCGGTGCCACAATGGGCCACCAGGTCCGC
>DMFQ01000364.1:5266-5748 GCA_003450555.1 Ktedonobacter sp. | reverse complement strand
TTTTATCACTATCTATTTCTTATTCATGGAATCGCTAAGCTCACCGAAATGTAATGTCGTATAGTTCATTCAGTATCATACTTCGCTTCCTGAGTTGATGAGTTTTTGCTCACTTTAACAAAGCATAACTCTTTTTTCTCTTCTTTGGAACTTTAAAATAGCTTTGTTTGCATCTTTTTCACACTAGCCAAATTTTGCTAGTTCCTCTATACTAAACAGCATCCATTCGTATTATCTATTTTTGATCATCTTCAAAACTCGATCATTTATCAGGGAGGAAAAGGTATGCTCACCATCAATGCCTTGTTCGCAACAGCGGTTGAACGATTTGGAAGCCGCGTTGCACTCATCGAACCTGCTGAAGAGAAAAGTATGTCTACCCTCACCTATCGCGCTCTGCGCGAGCGGACGGAAAGCTTTGCTGGTTACCTGCAGAATCTTCCAATCGAGAAGAGCGATTGCCTCCTTATCTGGTCACCGAG
>DMFQ01000364.1:650-5160 GCA_003450555.1 Ktedonobacter sp. | reverse complement strand
GCGCATCGCCGAGACGACGAATGCAAAATTCCTCATCACCTCTCAGAAGCAGTTTGCGGGGTTGAAGCAGACCTCCCTGCCTCTGATTGATCTTGATGCTCTACCACAAGAAGCAATCGACAGAGCAAAGCTGCCAGAGGTTCATGAAGATGACCTTGCCGAAATCGTCTTTACCTCGGGTACGACCGGTCAACCAAAAGGTGTAATGCTAAGTCATCGCAATATCGCGAGTAACGCAACCTCGGCGGTAACCGTCGTCAATATGAGGTCGCAAGATCGTGCGCTCTCTGTGTTGCCCCTCAGTCACATGTTTGAAATGACCATTGAACTGGCCCTCATTCACTCTGGCGCAAGTATTGTTTATGCCCGCTCCCTGGTTCCTGAACGGTTGCTAAGTTTGCTCTCATCACAGCACGTCACCTGCAGCGTGCTTGTTCCCCAGGCTCTTCAACTCTTTCTGAATGGCATCGAAAGAGAGGTCAGGCGACAGAAGAAAGAGAAACAGTTCAAGCAGTTGCTCAACATTGCTGCTCGCCTACCATTTGGCTGGAGAAGGTACCTCTTCGGCTCTGTCCATAAACGCTTTGGAGGTCATTTCCGTTTCTTTGTCAGTGGTGGGGCCTATCTTCCTCTCAAGCTTGCTGAACGCTGGGAGAACATGGGATTCCGGGTATTACAAGGCTATGGGGCCACAGAATGTTCTCCGATTATTTCTGCTACGCCTTATCATGAGCATGTCCTTGATTCGGTTGGTAAGCCTCTCGATGGCGTTGAAGTGCGCATCGCTGAGGACAAAGAGATACTGGTACACGGTCCAAATGTGGCTTTGGGGTATTGGAAAAATCCAGATGCAACGGCTGCATTCTTTAAGGATGGCTGGTATTATACAGGCGATCTTGGCTATATAGATGAGAAAAAGAATGTGTACTTAAAAGGTCGCAAGAAAAATGTAATCGTGCTCGCCAATGGACTGAATGTTTATCCAGAGGATATAGAAAACGTCCTGCAGGCAAATCAGTTGCTCAAAGACGCGGCAGTATTTGGTCTGATGGACCGAGACCAGGGGCCAGAAGTCCACGCCGTGCTGCTCATGGATGACGCGAGCAAAGCAAAAACAGTAATTCAGCAGACGAACAAACAACTCGCTTCCCATCAACAGATACGCGGTTTCACTATCTGGCCAGAGGAAGACTTTCCGCGCACAAATACCCTTAAAGTGAAACGCCTCGATGTGCTCGATAAACTTGAGAAGATGCATAGCGGTCGCCCTCCGCAAGTAGAGAGGAAAGAAGACTAAATGCTCTATCTGATTGCTACCCCAATCGGAAATCTCAATGATATGACGCTGCGCGCTCTTGAGACATTACAGAAAGTTGATGTCATTGCCAGTGAAGACACGCGGAAAACGGGTTTACTGCTCAAGCATTTCTCGATTAGCAAACCACAGATTGCCTTTCATGAGCACAATGAGCAGCGAGCCGGTGAGCGTATCGAAGCCTTGCTGAAACAAGGAAAGGCAGTCGCTATGGTAACAAATGCCGGCACGCCTGGGATCTCTGATCCAGGCTTTACACTTGTGCGGAGAGCAATCAGTGCCCAGATCGATGTGACGATGATCCCAGGGCCAACAGCCTTTGTAATGGCTTTGGTCCTCTCAGGATTGCCAGTTCACAGCTTTACCTTTCGCGGCTTTCCTCCGCGCAAATCCGTGGGAAGATGCAAATTTATGGCGCTTGATAAAGCGTCACCACATACCCTTATTTTTTATGAAAGCCCCTATCGTCTTGAAGGCTTCCTGCAAGATGCGCTGCAGACCTTTGGCGACCGAGAAGCGGCTATTGCCAATGACTTGACGAAGATGTTTGAAAGCGTGCAGCGAGGAAAACTCTCCGCGCTGCTGGCAGCAGTGACCCAGTCAAAACCGCGCGGAGAATATATTATTGTAATTGCGGGCATAGGGAAAGGAGAGAAAGAAGAGGGAGAAGATACTAATTCCTAACAGTCTCTTACAGTTACCTTCTCCCTTGCTGATTCTCCCTGTTAAATTCCCATCACTTCGATCAGTTCTTTAACGGCATTGGCTGACTTCTGCAGTAGAGCGCGCTCGCTCTCATCCAGCTCAACCTCGATAACCTGTTCTGCGCCCTTAGCGCCAAGCTTGGTGGGCACGCCGACGAAGAGATTCTGTATACCGTATTCCCCCTGTAGATGGACTGCACATGGCATGATCATTTTCTTATCAAGTAGTATTGAATCAACCATTTGCAGAACCGAGGCCGATGGCGCAAAGTAGGCACTCCCGCTACCGAGTAATTTCACAATTTCAGCCCCGCCATCACGCGTGCGCTGCACAATCTGCTCCACGCGCTCAGCGGAAAGGAGTTGCGCGATGGGCACACCTGCAACGGTACACATACGAGCGAGTGGAACCATGGTATCACCATGACCACCCAGGACATAGGCCTGTACATCACGCACGGAAGCGCCGAGTTCCTGGGCGATAGAGGTGCGGAAACGTGCCGTGTCCAGAACACCGGCCATACCGACCACGCGGTTCCGTGGGAAGCCGCTGATGTGAAACGCAAGTTGCGCCATAGCATCCAGGGGGTTTGTAACCATGATGATGATACAATCCGGTGAGTGCTTGACCACATTCTCAGTCACCTGCGTCACAATTTCCTGGTTTTTCTTGACCAGGTCATCCCTGGTCATTCCTGGTTTACGGGGAAAACCAGAGGTGACGACGACGATATCAGAGTTCGCGGTATCAGCATAATCATTCGTGCCAATCACCAAAGAATCATAGCCAAGCACAGGCCCTGCCTGGAGCATATCCAGTGCCTTCCCCTGGGGCATGTTGGGAACAATGTCGTACATCACCACATCGGCGTAATCTCGTTCTACCAGGCGCTGCACCAATGTGCTACCGACGAAACCGGCGCCAATAACAGTTATTTTACTTCGCATGAAACTATCCCTTTCAGTTAAAAAATAGAGAAACAATACTAGCCATCATCTAGAGTCTTAATGCTTATTCTTTAAAGTATTGTATGCTGTATGAAACGAAAATGGCAAAGGCTCCCATAAAAACCAACCATAGCAGAGATTGCTTTCGCTTTAGTTTCATAGTATACACAACTTTATTATAGAATATAGTTGATTTGCACATGGCAATTATAAAAAGGAAACTCTACTATGTACTATTAACAGTTGCAGATTTCGGATTCTTCAGAAAGGATTATTACGAATTTTTGTTAACTACCAGGCTTCTCGTTCGAATATCGCAAATCTACAGCCGTTTGATACTCCCTTTCTTCACAAACTCACCTTGTAATCTACTTATTGCGAAAAAAGGGAAGGCACATTTAAACTAGACCCCAACCAATCCCTCTGTCAATGGTTAGGGTCTCGCGTTCCTGGTCGTTGGTATTATCTACCATAAAGGAGGCGTTTATCAATGGCGCAACCAGATGTATCCCAGCAACAGCGAGACGAGGCATTACTGCAAAAGTTTGGCTATAAACAGGAATTGCAGCGAACGCTGGGGTTCCTTTCCAATTTCGCAGTCGCTTTCTCCTACATCTCTGTCTCGACCGGCACATTTTCCCTTTTCTATCTCGGTTTAGCAGCAGGTGGACCGGCGTTTTTCTGGACATGGCCTATCGTCGCGGGCGGACAGTTCCTCGTTGCTCTCAACTTTGCTGAACTGGCTTCGCACTTCCCAATTGCCGGTTCAATCTACCAGTGGAGCAAACGTCTCTCCGGTTTTACCCTGGGCTGGTTTACCGGATGGGTCTATTTCTTCGCTGGCATTCTGACAGTAACTGCTGTATCTTTCACGGTACCTATTCCGTTTCTGGCCATCTTCCCCAACACTCCTGCAACCATCTTAGGCTTGAATAGCGCCGTCTTCATCGCTCTGGTCTCGATTATACTCTGCACAATCATCAACATTGCGGGTGTAAGGCTGGTCTCCATCATCAACAATATTGGTGTTGCAGCTGAGATCATCGGCATGTTCGGTTTCGCGCTCATCCTGTTATTGTTTAATAACCATCAGCCAGTCAGCTTCCTCTTCACAGGCCCACACACCTCACTCCAGGGTCCTGGGAACGAGTGGACGCCAGGTTTCGGCGTCACTTATGGCGGAGCTTTCATAGCAGCGCTCTTCATGTCACTCTTTGTAATTTATGGTTTCGACACAGCGGGTACGCTTGGTGAGGAAACAAGAAACCCGCAGAAGAATGCGCCACGCGGCGTGCTCTGGTCGATTGGCCTCTCGTTTATCGCAGGTCTGCTCTTCCTGGGTGGGACGCTGCTCTCGATCAAAAATTATCCAAAAATTGAAGGCATTGCGCAGGGAACCAACTTCCTCTCGGCCCTACCGCAGATTATTCAAGATGCCCTCGGACCATTCTGGGGCAATGTATACCTGTTTGTGGTGCTTATAGCTGTCTTCGTCTGTACCCTGGCCATCCAATCCGCCACCATTCGCCTGATGTTCTCGATG
>DMFQ01000364.1:0-459 GCA_003450555.1 Ktedonobacter sp. | reverse complement strand
GCCATCGGCGTTATCGTCACAGGCGCTACAGGGCTGATCTATGTGTCATACTTCATGAATAACATTGCCTCGCTGAACGCTCGCTTCAAAGGCTGGCCAAGAGAGAAATCTCCTTTCAGCCTCGGTCGATGGGGAATTATAGTCAATGTGCTAGCATTGATCTACGGCGGCTTGATGATTATTAACTTCCTCTGGTTTGGTGGCCTCCGCAGCGTCTATACCAATCCAGCACTTAACCTGGTCTTTACATCATGGGCCAACATCCCTGTACTCAGTACAATCGGCAACATCCCGATCTTTGAGTTCTCGCTTATTGTCCTCTTTGGAGTTGGCGCCATCTACTGGTTTGGCTTCAAACGTCGACAGGTAATCACTAGTGGCGAAAGAAGTGCCGAGGCTTTAGCCGATTAAAAGCTTCACTGTCTCAGGAAATGTACGAAGTGAGGGACAACGGGACGA